>JAJYQK010000067.1 GCA_021794645.1 Actinomycetes bacterium | reverse complement strand
CGGCCTCGGCCCGGCGGGCCGTCGTCGTCACCCAGGAGGGGATCGGCCTCGAGATCGACCCCGGCCTTCCCTTCGAGGTGCTCACCATCGGCAAGGGCGAGAGCCACAAGAGCCTCGCCACCATCGGGCGCCTCGGCAGCTCCTTCGCCCGGCTCGGCCTCACCCGGGCCGACGTCGTCATCGGCCTCGGGGGCGGCCTCGTCACCGACGTCGCCGGCTTCGCCGCAGCCTGCTGGCACCGCGGCACCCCGGTCGTCCACGTCGCCACCACCCTGCTTGGCCAGATCGACGCCGCCATCGGCGGCAAGACGGCGGTCAACCTGCCGGAGGGAAAGAACCTCCTCGGCGCCTTCTGGCAGCCGAGCGGGGTCGTCTGCGACGTCGACGCCCTCGACACCCTGCCCGAGGAGGAGTGGCGCTCGGGCCTCGGCGAGATGGCCAAGTACGCCTTCATCGGCGTCTCGGGCCTCGACGAGATGGAGATCGAGCAGCAGGTGGCCGCCTGTGTCGCCTTGAAGGCGGCGGTGGTGGGAGAAGACGAGACCGAGGCGGGCCGCCGCGTCGTCCTCAACTACGGCCACACCCTCGCCCACGCCCTCGAGGCCGCCGGGCTGGCCGAGGGGGGCGGCCCGGGTCAGCTCCGCCACGGTGAGGCGGTCGCCGTCGGCCTCGTCTTCGCCGCCCGGCTGGCGGCCCGCCTCGGCCGGATCCCCCAGGCGGTCGTCGCCCGCCATGTCGGCCTCGTCTCCTCCTACGGCCTGCCCGACCGGCTGCCGGCCGGGGCCGACCCGGAGGTGCTCGTCGAGCTGATGCGGCGGGACAAGAAGGCCCGGGGCGGCCTCAGCTTCGTCCTCGATGGCCCGGGCGGGGTGGAGCTCGTCCCCGGCGTGCCCGAGGAGGCCGTGCGGGCCGTGCTCGAAGAGATGGGAGCCTGAGATGTCCGACAGGGCGAGCGGCGAGAGACGCCTCATCCTCCTCCTCTCGGGGCCGAACCTGCAGCTCCTCGGCGCCCGCCAGCCGGAGATCTACGGCCCCGAGGCGCTGGCGGACCACGTCGCCCGGGCCGAGCGGACGGCGGGGGAGCACGGCTTTCACCTCGAGCACCTGCAGGCTGAGGCCGAGGCCGATCTCGTCTCGGCCGTCCACGGCGCCCGCCGGCGGGCCGAGGCCATCGTCGTCAACGCCGGCGCCCTCAGCCACTACGGCTGGTCGCTGCACGACGCCCTCGCCGCCTTCGAGGGGGTGGTGGTCGAGCTCCACCTCACGAACCCGGACGCCCGCCAGCCCTGGCGGCACCGCTCGGTTGTGAGCCCGGTGGCAGACGGGCTGGTGGCGGGGTTCGGCGGGCTCGGTTACGAGCTCGCCGTCGAGGCCGCCGCCCGGCTCTGTGACCGGTGATCGAGGGGGCCATCGCCAACTCGTAATCTTCGAGGGTGTCTCCTGGCCGTGATCGCAGCTCGCTCGAACCGATGGACGTCTCCTCCCGCCTCGGCCGGCTCCGCCCCAAGCTGGCGGCGGCCGGGTGTGATGGACTCCTTGTCACCTCGCTCGACAACATCTCCTACCTGACCGGTTTCACCGGCTCTGCCGCCATGCTGCTCGTGACGGCATCGTCCGCCCTCTTTTGCTCCGACGGCCGCTACGACGAGCAGTCGGCCGCCCAGCTGGCGGCCGCCGGCGTCGAGGCCGAGCGCCAGATCGGCCGCCCGCCCGAGCAGCTGCAGGCCCTCGGCCAGGCGGCGCGGGGGATCGGCCGCCTCGGTGTCGAGGCCCATGCCATCTCCTGGGCCGAGAAGCGCCGGCTGGCAGAGGTGCTGGTCGAGAACGGCGCCGACGGCGAGATCGTCGCCACCGACGGCCTCGTCGAGGAGCTGCGGCTGGTGAAGGACGGGGGCGAGCTCGACCGCATCGAGCTCGCCGCCGAGGTGGCAGACATCGCCCTCGCCCAGGTGAAGCACCGCCTCGGTGACGGCCTCACCGAGGCCGAGTTCGCCCTCGAGCTCGACTTCGAGATGCGCCGCCGGGGGGCAGACGACGTCTCTTTCGAGACGATCGTCGGCTCCGGCCCGAACGGCGCCCTCCCGCACCACCGGCCCGGAGGACGCCGGATCGAGGAGGGCGACGTCGTCGTGATCGACTTCGGCGCCCTCGTCGACGGCTACCACTCCGACATGACCCGCACCCTCACTGTCGGGACGCCCTCTCTCCCCGAGATGGTGGAGCTCATCGACGCCGTCCTCGTCGCCCAGCGCGCCGGCGTGCGGGCGCTCCGCCCCGGGGCCAAGTGCGCCGACGTCGACGCCGCCTGCCGCGAGTCGCTCCGCCAGGCCGGCTACGGCGAGCTCTTCGTGCACGGGACCGGGCATGGGGTGGGCCTGCAGATCCACGAGGCCCCTTCGCTCGCAGTCGGGTCCGCTGATATCCTCGAAGAAGGCGCCGTCGTGACCGTGGAGCCCGGTGCCTACCTCCCCGGCGTCGGGGGAGCCCGCATCGAGGACACGCTCGTTGTCACGGCCAGCGGCGCGCGGCCCCTCACCAAGTCGACCAAGGACACAAGCCTCTGATGCCCCTTTCCACCAACGACCTGCGCAACGGGATGACCCTCGACCTGCCCGAGGGCCTCTTCTCGGTGGTCGAGTTCCAGCACGTGAAGCCGGGCAAGGGGGGCGCCTTCGTCCGCACCAAGCTGCGCAACACCCGCACCAAGGCCGTCATCGAGCGGACCTTCCGGGCAGACGAGAAGGTCGAGCAGGCCGTCATCGAGAAGCGGGAGATGCAGTACCTCTACAAAGACGGCGCCCACTACGTCTTCATGGACAACACGAGCTACGAGCAGCTCTCGGTCGAGGCCTCCTCGCTCGGGGAGGCGCCGAGCTACCTGAAAGAGGGCGACTCGGCCATCTTGCAGATGTACGACGGCGAGATCGTCGACGTCGACCTGCCGGCCGCCGTCGAGCTCGCCGTGACAGAGACAGAGCCCGGCATCCAGGGAGACCGGGTGTCGGGTGCCCGCAAGCCGGCGACGCTCGAGACGGGGCGGGTCGTCCAGGTGCCGCTCTTCGTCAACCCGGGGGACCGCATCAAGGTGGACACCCGGAGCGGTGAGTACCTCACCCGCGCCTAGTGGCGAGCGGCGGCGCTCGCGCGAGCGGGCGCTCGAGATCCTCTACGAGGCCGAGCTGAAAGAGGTCGCCTTCGACGAGCTGCTCGAGCAGCTGCCGGTCGCCCCCGAGCCCTACGCCGCCCGTCTCGTCGCCGGCATCGAGCGCCGCCTCGGGCGCATCGACGACCTGCTCGACGCCCATGCCACTGGCTGGCCCATCGAGCGGATGCCGGCCATCGACCGCTGCCTGCTCCGCATCGCCTGCTACGAGCTCATGGAGGAGGCCGAGGTGCCGACGGCCGTCATCATCGACGAGGCCGTCGACCTCGCCAAGGAGTTCTCGACCGAGGACTCCGGCCGGTACGTGAACGGCGTCCTCTCGGCCGTGGCGGCCGCCCTCCGCCCGGCGACAAGAGAGGTCGCCCAGTAGTGAGGGGCGGGCCCAGCGCCTACGAGCGGGCCGGCGTCGACTACTCGGTGCTCGATGCCGCCAAGCGCCGCTCCATCGGGGCCGTCCTCTCCTCCCTGGCGGCCCCCCGGGCCCGCGGCGCCCGGGTCGAGCCGGGCAGCGTCGGCGAGCCGGCCCAGCTCTTCGAGGTCGACGGCATCACCCTGGCCACGGTCCTCGAGTGCCTCGGCACCAAGTCCGAGATCGCCCGCAGCTTCGAGGAGGCGGCCGGCCCGAGCTGCTGGGGAGCCATCGGGAAAGATGCCCTTGCTGCCATCGTGAACGACCTCGCCTGCGCCGGGGCGCTCCCCCTCGTCGTGAGCGCCTACCTCGCCACCGGCTCGGCCGACTGGTACGCCGGTGAGCGCCACGGCCACTTCGTCGAGGGCTTCCGCCAGGGCTGCGCCGAGGCGGGCGCCGCCTGGGTCGGGGGGGAGTCGCCCACCCTGGCGGGCATCATCGAGCCGGCCGGCGCCGACATCGCCGGCTCGGCGGTCGGCCGCCTCCCGGCCGGGGCGAGGCCCTGGAGCGGCGAGCGGCTCGAGGCGGGAGACGAGATAGTCCTCGTCGCCTCGAGCGGCCTGCACGCCAACGGCGCCTCCCTCGCCCGCCGGGTCGCCGCCGAGCTCGCCGGGGGCTGGTCCGAGCGGCTCGAAAGCGGCCGCCTCTTCGGCGAGGCCGTGCTCGAGGCGAGCGTCTCTTATGTCCCCCTCGTCGCCGCCCTCTGGGACTCGGGCCTCGGCGAGAAGGTCCACTACGCCTCCCATGTCACCGGGCACGGCCTGCGAAAGCTGATGCGGGCCGACCGCCGGCTCAGCTATCGGCTCTCTTTGCTCCAGCCCGTCCCCGAGGTCCTCTCCTTCCTCACTGCCCGCGCCGGCCTGAGCGAAGAGGAGGCCTACGCCACCTTCAACATGGGGAGCGGCTTTGCCCTCTACCTGGCTGCCGGCTCGGGGACGCAGGCCGCCGCCCTTGCTGGCGCGGCCGGCTTCGAGGCCCTCGTTGCGGGCCGGGTGGAGGAGGGGGATCGCCAGGTCGTCCTCGAGCCGATCGGGGTGCGCTACTCCTCAGAGCACCTCGAGCTCCGCTAGGCCCCCGCTCGAAGGTGCGCTCCTCGGCGTCGTGGTCGGGCCGGTAGCCGATCGCCTGGTAGATCGAGTTCGAGGTGGCGTTGGCGAGGTCGGTGTAGAGCACGACGTGAGCAGCCCCCCTCTCTGTCCGCGCCAGGGCGCTCACATGGGCGGTGACAGCAGAGCCGTAGCCCCGCCCCCGCCGGCCCGGTGGCGTGTAGACGGGCCCGACCCGGGCGACGCCCGCCGCGGGCCGGCCGTAGCCGGCCATCGAGACGGCCTCGCCCCTGTCCTCCCACAAGAAGAGGTCGCCGGCGGCAAGGCGCCGCAGGACGTGGCCCGGGTCGTGGGGCCGCCCCGGCTGGGCCTCCTCGGTGAAGGCCGTCGAGAAGGAGGCGACCACCTCCTCGTCTCCCGGGCCGGCCCGGCGCGGGCGGCCCGGCACGCCCGCCGGCCGGGTTAGCTCGCCGAGGACGTAGAGGCGCATTGAGGTCGTCACCACCGAGGCCTCGCCGGTCTCTTTCTCCCAGGCGGCGGCGAACTCCCTTGTCGACGAGACGATGCCGCCCACACCGGGCGGCCTCCGCCCGGCTGTTGCCATCGCCCGGGCGATGGCGGCCGGGCTGCCGGCGGGCAGGCGAGGGAGGTTCACGAGATGGGGCGGGGTGTGCATGGCTGCTCCCACCACCTCGCCCTCCTCTCGCACGAGAACAAAGGCGTCCTCGGGCGACCCCTCGGCCCGCCCGGCGAGGAGGGCGGAGACCCAGACGCCGATGACGTTGGCGGTGAAGGGCTCTCTCTCGAGGAAGCCGGCGGCCTCTTCGAAGAAGGCGGCCGGGTCGTTTCGAAGGCTGACCTCCATGTCCCAGTCTCACATGCCCGGGTGCTGTCTGGGAGAGCGAGGCGAGGAGAGCAGCGGGCGGGGGGTCGGACGGCCCCCGCCCGAGAGGGGGGCGGGGGCTGTCCCCCGTCGGGGAGTGGAGCAACCCCGAGCCGAAAGAGGCCTACTGACGGCATTATCGCCACGCCGACGGGTCCCTATGGTTCTCGGTGATGATCACGGCTCACTCCCTCACGAAGTGCTACGGCGCCACCAAGGCCGTCGACAGCCTCACCTTCGAGGTGCTGCCCGGCGCGGTCACCGGCTTTCTCGGCCCGAACGGCTCGGGGAAGTCGACCACGATGCGCATGATCATGGGCCTCGACGTCCCAGACGCCGGGTCGGCCCTCATCGCCGGCAAGGCCTACAAGGACCTGTCCTGGCCGCTGCGCGAGGTGGGCGGCCTGCTCGACGCCAAGGCCTTCCAGCCGAGCCGGAGCGCCCGCAACCACCTGCGCTGGCTCGCCCTCTCGAACGACATCCCGCTGCGCAGGGTCGACGAGGTCATCGACCAGGTCGGCTTGAGCACCGTCGCGAGCCGCCGGGCCGGCAAGTTCTCGCTCGGGATGAGCCAGCGCCTCGGCATCGCGGCGGCTCTCCTCGGCGACCCGGCCGTCCTCCTCTTCGACGAGCCGGTGAACGGCCTCGACCCAGAGGGGATCCGCTGGGTGCGCAACTTCCTGCGGGCGCTGGCGGCAGAGGGCCGCACCGTGTTCGTCTCGAGCCACCTGATAAGCGAAATGGCGCTCACCGCCGACCGCCTCGTCGTCATCGGCCGGGGCCGGCTGATCGCCGAGACCACGGTCGCCGACTTCATCACCCGGAGCGGCGGCGCCGCTGTGCGGCTCGTCACCCCCGAGCCCGGTCCCTTCGTCACCGCTCTCGAGGCCGCCGGCGCCGTCGTGAGCCCGGGCGAGAGAGGCTCTCTCGCCGTCGAGAACATGACCGGACCCGAGGTCGGCGACCTGGCCGCCCGGGAGGGTCTGAGGGTCCACGAGCTCACCCCGATCGTCGCCTCCTTGGAGGACGCCTTCATGGAGCTCACCCAGGACGAGG
>JAJYQK010000106.1 GCA_021794645.1 Actinomycetes bacterium | reverse complement strand
GGGGCCGTCTCCTCCGGTCGGGCGGCACCGTCTCGGAGCTTTTTCTCAGGCGGCGTGGGGGCAGCTGGCATCCTCGCCGAGCGGGTCTCCGCTACGGCCGAAGGCTTGGGCCCGCGAGCCGCCGCAGACCCGGGCGAAAGCACAGCTGCCGCAGCGCCCGGCCAGTTGCCCGGGATCGCGCAGTCGCTGGAGGAGAGGAGAGAGGCGGTAGATGCGCGTGAGCGGGCTCTCCCGGACGTTCCCGGCCACGACCGGGAGAAAGCCGCTCGGCTGCACGTCGCCGCGGTGAGAGACGAAGACGACTCCCCGGCCGTCTCCGACTGAGAGCGGGGCTCGTCGGCGCGGCTCGGCTGCCGCAGTCTCCGGCGGCCTCCCGAGCGCTTCGGGCCAGATGGCCGCCAGGCTCTCTCGCAGCTGCCCATAGAGGGCGCCCGCTCGCCAGGAGGACTTCCCCGACTCCGCCTCGAGAACCACCCTCCTGTAGGCGGGGGCCTCGGTCGTCTTGAGGGGGATTCGGGGCGCCAGGTCGTGCAGGAAGTGAAGGACGTCTTCTGTCTCGTCTGCTTCGAGCGGCCGCAGCAGCTGGCCCCGCCCCACCGGCACCATGAAAAACACGCTCCACATCGAGACGCCGAGCTCGCCGACCAGGCGGGCGACCGCAGCGAGGTCAGCCACGGTCTCACCGGCGACGGTCGTGTTGACCTGGAGGCGCAGGCCGGCCGCCCGGGCCGCCCGACAGCCGGCCAGCGTCCAGTCGAACGAGCCGGCGACGCGGCGGAAGTCGTCGTGGGTGAGGGCGCTGGAGCCGTCGATCGAGAAGGAGACGGCCCCGGCACCGGCACGCCTCAGCCCCTGCAGGCGGGCGGGGGTGGCTCGCGGCGTGCCGGCGGGCGAGACGGCCATGGAAAGGCCGAGGCTCGAGCCGTAGGCGACGATCTCCTCGAGGTCAGGGCGCTCGAGGGGGTCGCCGCCGGTGAGGACGACCCGTGGTCGGGGTGGTCCGAGCGAGGCGAGATCGTCGAAGACGCCGCGCACCTCTCTCGTCGTCAGCTCGTCTGGGTGGCGGTGGGGCACCGACTCCGCCCGGCAGTGCCGGCAGGCGAGGGCACAGGCACGGGTGAGCTCGAGGAGCACGAGGAAGGGCCGGGCGCCGACGTCGAAGCGGAGACGGCGGATGCCGTCATGTGCTCCCCGGGCGGCTGCCGGGGGGCTCACAACCTCGTCGACGCTCATGGGACCTCCTTCGCACCGTCGGCCCGTGAGCCGTCCGCCGAACGAATGTTGCTCCCTCACCACCGCCGGTCGCTACGGCCGAAGGTCCCAAACGACAACTCACCACCTAGCGTGATCATCCGCCTCGCCCCGACAAGCATCGCTCCTGGTGCAGCGGACGGCATTAGCGCAATGCGTGACTAGTTGACTACGCTGTGTGGTTTCCAGCAGGCGGGGGCCAGGAGGAAGCAGATGTCCCAGCATTCGATGAGCCTTCGCTGGCTCTGTGGGAGCGCCTTGGGGGCCATCGCCCTCGTGGCCGCCCTCGCCCTACCGGCGACCGCCGGGGCCGAGGGCATTGCCCACAGGAGCGGGCCTCACGGCCACCGGGTTCACTTCTCGCTCAGCGGGCTCGTGCAGTCGGACAGCCATGGTGCCCTCGGCGTCTACGTCGACAAGGGCAGGATCGGCAGCCGGCGGATCCAAAAGGTCCTCGAGCACGTGGTGGTGCAGCGCCACAGCGCCAAGACCACCAAGCGGGCCAAGAGGCGCCCGAGCCACAAGGCCAGCGTCCGCCTCCTTTCCGCCGGCTATGCCCAGAAGGCGAACCACAGGGCAAAGCGATCGATCGTCGTCGGTGACGTCGTCCACCTCTCGGGGATGGCACTCGAGAGCGGGAACAGCCAGACCCTCGACGCCAACCAGGAGCAGGTTGTCGACACCCACGCCGCTGCGATCCTCGGCACCGTCTCCTCGTTCTCTGTCACCGCGACGAGCTCGACCCTCGTCGTCACGCCGCAGACCTTCGTCACCGGCAGCGAGGGCGAGGGCGAGCACGGCACCTTGACGATCGACGCCAGCCAGGCCACCGTCACCATCGACGGAGCGACCGCCCAGCTGGCCGACCTCGTCAGTGGGGAGACCGTCGTCGTGGTGGGAGAGAAGTACGACGGGTCGATGATGGCAGCCACCATCCTCGCCTACTCGACGACACCGAGCATCGCCTGGGGACATCTGAGCTCGGTGAACGGGAGCACCCTGACGGTGCACAACAGCTCTGGCCCCGAGACAGTCGATGCCAGCGCCGCCGCCATCTACCTGAACGGCGTCGTGGGTGCCACGGTCGGCCAGCTCAGCCAGGGCAGCTTCGTGCTGGCCCTCGGCACCGCCGGCAGCAGCCCGCTCGCAGCGAGCGTGGTGCTCGACTTCAACCGGGGCGACAACTCCCCGACCGGCCAGAACGAGGACCAGGGCAACGGCCACAACCAAGCGGCGACCGTCTTCGGCGTCGTGCAGTCCGTCTCTGGTTCGACGCTCGCCATCGCCCGCCAGACCCAAAGCAGCAGCCAGGGCGGCGGCGAGGGGGACAACAACGTCGGGATCCGTCCCGCCGATGACGGCGGCGGCGCCGTGAACGTCAGCGCCGGCTCTGCCGCTGTCACGCTCGACGGCGCGACGAGCAGCCTGGCGAGCCTCGTCCCGGGTGACACCGTCATGGTCATCGGTTCTACGACCGAGGACCAGTTCACCGCGGCGGCCGTCTACGCCTACGACAACGCTCCCTCCGTCCTGCCGGGGCTGGCCGAGTCGCTCACGGCGACGGGCTTCAGCCTCGTCGGCCAGGACGGCGCCGCCACCCCGGTCGATGCCAGCACTGCTGCCATCTACCTCGACGGCAGCCCGAGCACCATCGGGGCGCTCACGAGCGACGACTTCGTCGTCGTCTTCGGCACCACCTCGTCGAGCGGCATCACCGCGAGCTCGGTCTTCGCCTTCAACGGGGGCCAGGACTCATAACGAGAATGCCTCACAGCTGAGAAAGGGCCGGGGCAGCCATGCCCCGGCCCTTTCCTTCTCTTGGCTGTGACACAGATTGCACGCGACCTCTCGGACGGGACGGTCCCGGCGGCATCCAAAGCAGGCCTGGCGGGTACGCCCAAGCTGTGCCTACCAGCAAATGGGCGGAGCCGATTGACCACCACTGACAGAGCCGAGCAGGTCACGAGCAGCCTGGCTGGGCCCGACCAGCGGGGAGGGCGCTACGAGGAGGTGAGGGCTCTCACCGAGGAGTTGGCGGCACCGCTCTCGCCTGAGGACCAGACGGTGCAGTCGATGCCCGACGTGAGCCCCACCAAATGGCACCGCGCCCACGTGAGCTGGTTCTTCGAGACCTTCCTGCTCGAGCGCTACCTCGAGAGCTACAAGGCCTACGACACCTGCTTCGGGTACCTGTTCAACTCCTATTACGAGGCGGTCGGCGATCGCTACCCCCGCCCGAGCCGAGGACTCGTCTCCCGGCCCGGGGTCGAGGACGTCCGGCGCTACAGAGGCCATGTCGACGACCGGATGCTCGAGCTGCTGGCGGAGGACCTCGACGAGGAGGCTGCCTTCCTCTTCGAGCTCGGCCTCAACCACGAACAGCAGCACCAAGAGCTGCTCTTGATGGACATAAAGCACGTCCTCTCGATGAGCCCGCTCGACCCCGCCTACCTGGAGGCGCCGAGCGGGCAGCCCGAGGCCAGCTCAGGCGAGGCCGCCGACTGGATCGCCCACCCGGGCGGGATCGTCGCTGTCGGCACCGACTCGGCCGGCTTCTTCTTCGACAACGAGAGCCCTCGCCACGTCGTGCAGCTGGCGCCCTTCGAGCTGTCGGACCGGGCTGTCACCTGCGGCGAGTGGCTCGAGTTCATCGATGACGGCGGCTACAGCCGCCCCGAGCTGTGGCTGTCGGACGGCTGGGCCGCCGTGAAGGAGCAGGGCTGGGTGGCCCCCCTCTACTGGAGGGAGGAGGGCGGTGACTGGACCCTCTTCACGCTGTTCGGACGGAGGCCCGTCAGCCCTGCCGAGCCTGTCTGCCACGTCAGCTACTACGAGGCGGATGCCTTCGCCCGCTGGTCGGGCGCCCGCCTCCCGACCGAGTTCGAGTGGGAGGCGGTCGCAGGCGAGCCAGCCGGCGGCAGCCGCTTCCTGCAGGCCACCTCTCCCCATCCCCGCCCCCAGCAGCAGCCCGCCTTCTATGGGGACGTCTGGCGCTGGACCGCTTCGGCCTACCTCCCCTACCCCGGCTTCCGCCCGGCCGCCGGTGCGGTCGGCGAGTACAACGGCAAGTTCATGGTCAACCAGCACGTGCTGCGCGGCGGGTCGTGCGTCACGCCGGCAGGCCACATCAGGCGCAGCTACCGCAACTTCTTCCCCCCCGCCGCCCGCTGGCCCTTTGCCGGCCTCCAGCTGGCGCGGGACCTCTGAGCCGTGCTGCGACAGCTCAGCCTCGAAGTCCTCGTCGGACCGGCCGAGCGCCGGCGCGCCCTTCGCCGTGACATCGAGAGGGGGCTCTCGGCCCCGAGCAAGCACATCCCGCCCGTCTGGTTCTACGACGAGGCCGGAAGCTTGCTCTTCGAGGAGATCACCCGCCTGCCCGAGTACTACCCGACCAGGGCCGAGCGCGCCATCCTCGACCGCCACGCCTTTGAGGTGGTCGAGGCGGCAGCGGCCGACACCCTCGTGGAAATCGGCTCGGGCACCTCGGAGAAGACCCGGCTCCTCCTCGACGCCATGGCCACGGCGGGCAGCTTGGAGCGGATCGTCCTTTTCGACATAAGCAGGGACGTGCTGCTGCCGGCGGCAGAGGAGCTCGGCCGCACCTACGGCGTGGACGTCCACGCCATCGTGGGCGACTTCTGGCACGACCTCGGAGCCATCCCGCCCCAGGGCCGTCAGCTCTGGGCGTTCCTCGGCGGGACCATCGGCAACCTCCGCCCGCAGGAGCGGCGGCGGCTGCTCGAGCGCTTCAGGCAGCAGATGGGCGGTGCCGGTCATCTCCTGCTCGGCACCGACCTAGTGAAAGAGAGCCGGCGCCTCCTCGCCGCCTACGACGACAGCGCCGGTGTGACGGCTGCTTTCAACCGCAATGTGCTCAATGTCGTCAATCGCGAGCTCGGCGGCGGCTTCGAGCCGGAGTCCTTTGACCACCGTGCCGTCTGGGATCCGAGGCAGAGCTGGATCGAGATGCGGCTGCGGGCGAGGAAGGCCCAGCAAGTCGCCATCGAGGAGATGGCTCTCGTGGTTGAGCTCGCAGAGGGAGAGGAGATCCTGACGGAGATCTCCGCCAAGTTCACCCCCGATTCGGTGAGAGAGGAGCTGCAGGGCGCCGGCTTCTCCCCCGCCGCGCTCTGGCGCGACGACGCTGGCGATTTCCAGCTGACCCTCGCCAGCGTCCCCACTTAGCCTCGAGCCGGCCCGTCTCGTCTGTGCCTCAGCGGCTCCGGGTGAAGCGGTGCACCGCCTCGAGCAGCTCTCGCATCTTCTCGTTCGCAGCTTCCTCGTCGCCCGAGGAGAGGGCATGGCGGACGCAGTGGTTCGCGTGGTCGTCGAGCAGTATCTCGGCGACGGCCCCGAGGGCGGTCGTGACCGCCGAGATCTGGGTGAGGATGTCGATGCAGTAGCGGTCCTCGGCGATCATCTTCTCGATGCCACGGGCCTGGCCGGCGATGCGGCGCATCCGGTTGACGAGGGCGTCCTTGTCCCCGACGTAGCCGTAGGGCGGGCCGCCATGGTCCTTCGGGGGCGGGCCGGCCGCGAGCTCCTCGCTCATCTGCTCGCCTCGCTCGCACGAAAGCGCCGCAGCCGCAGCGAGTTGGTGACGACGAAGACGCTCGAGAAGGCCATGGCGGCGGCGGCCACGATCGGGTTGATGACGCCGGCAATGGCGAGGGGGATGGCGGCGACGTTGTAACCGAAGGCCCAAAAGAGGTTGCCCTTGATCGTGGCGAGGGTGCGACGCGAGAGCCTGATGGCGTCGGCCACCGAGCGCAGGTCGCCGTTGACGAGGGTGATGTCGGATGCCTCTATCGCCACATCTGTGCCGCTGCCCATCGCCACGCCGAGATCGGCACGGGCCAGGGCGGGAGCGTCGTTCACGCCGTCGCCCACCATGGCCACCACCTCGCCGGCAGCCTGCAGCCGTGCCACCTCGTCTGCCTTGCCCTCTGGCATCACGCCTGCGAGCACACTGTCGATCCCGACGGCGCTCGCCACGGCGGCGGCCGTCGCCTCGTTGTCCCCTGTCATGAGCACCGGGCGCAGCCCGAGCCGGCGAAGCTCGGCCACTGCCTGGCGGCTCGAGCCTTTCAACCTGTCCGCCACGGCCACAAGGCCGAGCAGGGCGCCATCGGCCGCCACGGCGACGACGGTCGAACCCGTCTGCTCGAGCCGAGCCGCCTCCTCCTCCAGCCGGGGGGTGAGGCGGAGGGACCACTCGCCCAAAAGGCGCGGCCTGCCGACCACGACCCCGTGCCCCTCGACGACGGCCTCCACGCCGAGGCCGGCGCGCGCCGTGAAGGACCCGGCTTCGGGCAGGGCGCCAAGGCGCTCGCGAGCACGCGAGGCGATCGCCCGGGCAACAGGATGCTCGCTCGCCTCCTCCGCCCCCGCTGCCAGGCGGAGCAGGTGGGCCTCCTCCACGCCATCGGCAGGCACGAGAGCAGAGACCGACATCTTCCCCTCGG
>JAJYQK010000002.1 GCA_021794645.1 Actinomycetes bacterium | reverse complement strand
GGAAGAGCTGGCGGACGACGGCCCGCTCGAACTCGGGGGTGGCCAGCTCGCTCACGGGCTCACCTCCAAGCGGTCGAGGGCGAGGAGGGAGGACCGCCCGAGTATCTCGGGCAGGCCCCGCTCCTCCAAGAGCGAGAGGGCGGCGCGCCTCAGCTCGGCCGGCATCTTGCCGAGCAGGTCCGGCAGCGGGAGCGAGGCCTCGAAGCTGCCTGCCACCGCCAGCAGGTCGGCGGTGAAGTCGTCGCCGGCGGCGAGGGCCTCGAGGTCGAGCTCGGGCAGGGTGCGGTCCTCGACCCGGTCCCACCAGCAGAAGGGCTCGGTCTGCTGGTGTTCCTCTCTGAGCGCCGCCGTCAGCTCTGCAAGCGTACCCTCTCGGGCGAGCTCCCTGTGGGCGGCGCTTCGCCCGACGAGGCGGGCCCGCACCACGAGGCTGCGCCCCCCGGCTGATTCGAGCAGCCGCTGGCCCTCCTCCGAGAGAGCGGAATGGAGCTCGGCCAGATCGGCACAGCTCGAGGCGTCGATCTCGGCCTGGACGAAGCGGACCTGGTCGCAGGCGACGTGGCGCAGCGCCGCCACCCGCCCCTGGCGGACTGTGACGACCATGGCGCCCTTTGGGCCGGCCTCGCTCGCCTTCCGGCTGCGGGCCTGCAGGTTGCCGGGGTAGACGACCCACGGCTCGAGGCCCCCGGGCCGTCCCGAGAGCACCAGGGTCTGGTGGATGTGGCCGAGCGCCCAGTAGTCGAGACCGACGGTGCGCAGCTCCTCGAGGGTGCAGGGCGAGTAGGCGGCATAGCCATCGGCCGCCCCGGCCACGTTGCAGTGGAGCAGCCCAACCTGCAGGCCGCCGCCGGCCCTCGCCTTGAAGCCGAGAGCGAGGTTCTCAGTCGTCTCGCGCCTCGCGTAGCTGATGCCCTGCACCGTGGCGAGAACGTCGTCCCCCCGGCGCACCTCGATCGCCTCCACCGCCGCCGAGGAGAAGAAGTGGACCCTCTCGGGCCAGCTCGAGACGGCCGCCCAGCCCTCGTCGACCGGGTCGTGGTTGCCATGGACGATGAAAGTCGAGATACCGGCGGCCGAGAGCCGGGCGAGACCGTCACGGAAGGCCAGCTGGGCACGCAGCCCCCGCTCGGCCCCGTCGTAGATGTCCCCGGCGAGGCACAAGAAGGCCGCCCCCTCGGAGACGGCCAGCTCCACCAGGGCCTCGAAGGCCTTGAGGGAGGCGTCGCGAAGAGCCGCCGCCACGGCGGGGGCGGCCTCCGAGAGCCCCTTCAGGGGAGTGTCGAGGTGGAGGTCGGCGGCGTGGACGAAGGTGAAGTCGCCAGCGGCCCGGTCAGCTGCCATTGGCTCGGAAGATACTCACGGGGTGCGCGCCGGCCGCGGATGGGGCGCCTTGCGCCTGGCGGATCGCTACGGTGGCCTGCGGGCTGGCAGCAGAAGGAGGCAGTGTGTCCGAGCGAGAAGGCATCCCCCACACCGGCGGGGACTCGGTGGTCGACGCCCTGGAGGAGATCGGCGTCGAGGTCGTCTTCGGGATACCGAGCGTCCACAACATCCCGATCTACGACGCCTTGGCGCGTCGGGGGACCATCGAGGCCGTGACCGTCCGCCACGAGCAGGCAGCCGCCGGCGCCGCCGACGGCTACGCCCGTGTGAGCGGCCGGCTCGGGGTCTTCATCACCTCGACGGGACCGGGTGCGGCCAACGCCATGGGTGGCCTCCTCGAGGCCTTCGTCTCGGGCAGCCCCGTGCTCCACCTGACCGGCCAGGTCGACACCCGCTTTCTCGACGGCAAGAGGGGTTTCATCCACGAGGTACCGGCCCAGCCGGAGATGCTCGGCTCCCTCTCGAAGTCCGTCGGGCGCGCCGAGAGCTCCGAGTCGATCTACCGCCTCATCCTCGAGGCCGCCGCGACAGCGCTTCGTGCGCCGACGGGTCCGGTCTCTCTCGAGCTGCCGATCGACCTCCAGTACGCCGAGACGACCCCCTCGGAGGGCTCCTTCGCCCCGCCCGAGCCGGCCCTTGCAGCCAGCGCCGAGGAGATCAGGCGAGGAGTCGAGATGCTCACGGCGGCTCGCCGACCACTCATCTGGGCGGGTGGCGGGAGCATCGGGGCCGGTGACGAGGTGCGCCGTCTGGCCGAGCTGCTCGGGGCCGGCGTCCTCACCTCCCCGAACGCCCGCGGCGTGTTGCCCGAGGACCACCCCCTCTGTGTCGGCAATTTGCCCTGGGACGAGGACGTGCGCCGTCTGGCGACCGAGGCCGACCTGCTGGTCGGCATCGGCACCCGCTACCAGTCGACCAACACCGACCTTTGGCGGATGGTCCTTCCCGCCAACCTGCTCCAGATCGACGTCGCCCCCGAGGTGCCCGCCCGCAACTACCCGGCCGCGCTCTCGCTCGAAGGCGATGCCCGCCTCGTCGTCTCGGCCCTCCTCACCGGCCTCTCCCAGCCGGCCGGGGGTGATGATGCCTGGCGCCAGCGGGTCGCAGAGGTTGCCCAGGCGGCCCGCCGGCGGCTGCGGGCGACGCTCGGGCCCCAAGAGGCGCTCCTGGACGAGACGGCGGCCGCCCTCGACGCCGAGACGGTCGTCGTCAAGGACTCGACCATCCCCGCCTACACCTGGGGCAACCGGCTGCTACCGGTGCACGAGAGCCGGCGCTCGATAATGCCGAACGGCTTTGCCATCGGCCTCGGGCTGCCGCATGCCCTCGGGGCGGCCAGAGCGAGCCGCCGGCCGGTGGTGCTGCTCGTCGGGGACGGCGGCTTCATGCTGGCGGCCACGGAGCTCGCCACCGTCGCCCAGCAGCAGCTGCCCATCGTGACCGTCGTCTTCAGCGATGGCGGCTACGGCATCTTGCGCAACATCCAGGACCGCCAGTACGGCCGACGCATCGGGGTCGAGCTCAACACGCCTGACTTCGTCGGCCTCGCCGCCGCCCTCGGTGTCGAGGGCGAGCGGGTGGACAGCCCGGGCGCCTACGGCAAGGCGCTGCGAGGCGCCCTCGAGACGAGCCGCCCCTACCTGATCGAGGTGGACCTGGCGGCGATCGGCCCGATGGCGGTGCCCTACTCGGGCACCTCTAAGCCGCCGGCGGAGAGAGGCCGGTGAGGCGGCGGCGGCAAAGACCGCCGCCGCTCTCTCACGGCAGTACCTGGAACTCCCGGTTCGCCACGATGGTCTCTGTGTCCATCTGCGCCTTCTGCAGCCGTCCTGAGTAGTCCCAGTTCATCGACTGCCAGCGGGTCATCTGGTCGAGCACCCACTTGCCCGACTGGCGTGAGCCGTTACCGGACCTGCCGTTGCCGCCGAAGGGGAGGTGCGCCTCGGCACCCGAGGTCGAGTTGTTGACGCTCACCATGCCGGCGCTCACCCTGGCGCGGAAGCGGAAGGCCCACTCGGCCGAGGTCGTGTAGATCGACGAGGAGAGGCCGTAGCCCGAGCAGTTGGCGAGCGCCATGGCCTCGTCGAAGTCGGAGAAGGTGGCGACCCCGACCATCGGCCCGAAGGTCTCCGTGCGGGCGATCTCGTCGTCGAGGCGCACCCCGTCGACGATGATCGGGTGACAGAAGATGCCCTTGTCCGGGTCGCCGATGAAGCCCGGCCTGGGCGCAGAGGAGGTGATCCTCCCCCGGGCCGGGCTGCCGTAGGCGCTGTGGTGGGGGAGGACGAGGGTATCGAGGTACTCCTCGAAGCGGGCGGCGAAGCGCTCCTCGAGCATCGGGCCGAAAAGGACTGGCTCGAAGGGGTCGCCGGAGGCGCTCTCCTGCAGCGCCTTGTCGAGGCGGGCGACGAACTCGTCGTGCAGCGACTCGTGCACGATGGCGGTGCCGAGCGAGGTGCAGCGCTGCCCAGCCGTCCCGAAGCCGGAGAAGAGCGCCCCCTCGACCGCCAGGTCGAGGTCGGCGTCGGGCATGATCACCATCGGGTTCTTCCCGCCGAGCTCGAGGCAGGCGGACTGGACGTGGCGGCCGCAGAGCTCGCCGATGGCAGAGCCGACGGCCGACGAGCCAGTGAAGCCGACCTTGTCCACCAGGTGCTCCTCGAGCGAGCGGCCGAGGCCGGCGAAGGTCTCGGGGCCGTCGGCGAACACGACGTTCAGCACGCCCTCTGGCAGGCCACCAGCGGCGAAGCACTCATAAAGAGCGGTCGCCACGGCTGCTGAGTACTCGGCCGGCTTCCAGACCACGCTGTTGCCGCAGAGAAGGGCGGGCACGAGGTACCAGGAGGGGACGGCGACCGGGAAGTTGCCGGCCGTGATGACGGCCAGGTTCCCCACCGGCACCCGGAAGGTGAAAAGGGCCTTGTCCTTCATCTCGGAGGGGACGGTCTCACCGTAGAGCCGCCGGCCCTCACCGAGGAAGAAGTCGCAGGTGTCGATGATCTCCTGCACCTCGCCGAGCGACTCGGCGAGAGGCTTTCCCACCTCGCGGGTGACGAGGCGGGCGAGCGCCTCCTTGTTGGCCTCGACGATGCGGCCGATCTCGGCGATCACCCTGCCCCGCACCGGGGCGGGCACCTCCGCCCAGGCGGGCTGGGCAGCCTTGGCCGCCCGCGAGGCCTGGACGAAGGTCTCGGCGCTGCCGAGGGCCACCTCGGCCACGACATCGCTCAGGTCGGTCGGGTTGGTGGACGAGAGGGTGCCGCCCGAGTCGTCGCCGCTCGGCTTGGCGGAGATGATCGATGAGATCTGGCGGGTGCTCATGCTGTCTCCATCCGCTCGAGGACGCGGCCGAGAGCGGCGCAGCCCTGGTCGATCTCGTCCGTGCCGACAGAGAGGGGCGGGCGGAAGCGGAGGGAGCGCCCACCGCAGGCGAGCGCCATCACATGCTCCTCGGTGCGCAGAGCCGCCAAGATGGCGTCCCGGCGCTCGGGAGAGGGAGCGTCGAAGGCGACGAGCAGCCCACGGCCCCGCGGGTTGCCGACGAGGCCGGGGTGCTCGGCGGCAAGCTGCTCGATCGCGCCGAGCAGGTGGGCGCCGGCGCGGCCGGCGTTCTCGATCGCCCCCGTCTGCTCGATGATCTCGAGCAGGCGGGTCGAGCGGACCATGTCGGTGAGGTTGCCCCCCCAGGTCGAGTTGATACGGCTCGACACCTTGAAGACGTTGTCCTCGACCTCGTCGACCCGGCGGCCGGCCATGATGCCGCCGACCTGCACCTTCTTGCCGAACGAGACGACGTCGGGGGCGAGGCCGAGCTGCTGGTAGCACCAGGGGGTACCGGTCGCGCCGACGCCGGTCTGCACCTCGTCGAGGATGAAGAGCGCCTCGTGCTCGTGGCAGAGCGCCTGCATGGCCTGCAGGAACTCGGCCCGCAGGTGCCGGTCGCCTCCCTCGGACTGGATCGGCTCGGCGATAAAGCAGCTGATGTCGTGGGGATGGGCCGCGAAGGCGGCCCGCGCCTCCTCGAGGGCGGCCGCCTCGGCCTCCTCGAGGGCGGCGAGGTTCTCGCCGAGGGGGAAGACGATCGCCGGCGAGGAGATGCGGGGCCAGTCGAACTTCGGGTAGCGGTCGACCTTGAGCGGGTCGGTGTTGGTGAGCGACATCGTGTAGCCGCTCCGGCCGTGGAAGGCGTAGCGCAGGTGCATCACCCGGCCACCGAGGTCGCGAGAGCGCCCGGCTTGCTCGTTCTTGCGGGACTTCCAGTCGAAGGCCACCTTGAGGGCGTTCTCGACCGCCAGGGCGCCCCCCTCGACGAAGAAGAGGTGGGGGAGGGCGGGGTCGCCGAGGACGCGGGCGAAGGTCTCGGTGAAGCGGGCGAGCTCGACGGTCTGGACGTCGGAGTTGGCCGGCTTGTTGGCGGCCACCCGGCCGAGGGCGGCGAGGAAGTCGGCGTCGTCAGCGAGGCCGGCCGGGTTGCAGCCAAGTGGTGAGGAGGCGAAGAAGGTGTAGAAGTCCAGGTACTCGCTGCCGTCGCGGGCGTCGACAAGCCAGCAGCCATGGCTCTTTTCGAGGTCGAGAACGAGAGGGAAGCCGTCGACGAGAAGGTGGCGGGAGAGGACCTCGGGGACCTCGGACGGGGTGATCACGTCGAGGTCGCCACTGTGGATGCTCTGGCCGCCCTGCCCTTCCCGACCACGGTGTCGGAGAGGTGAGGCCATGGCGGCAGCCTACCTATCGGCGCGCCCGAACTACGCTTGGCGTGGCTAACGGAGGGCACATGGGTTTCGATCTCGCGTCATTGATGGACGCCCGTAGGGGCGAGAACTTCAAGCTCCACCAGGAGTTCTTGAACCCGCAGCTGGCCCGCGTCCTGAAGACGCTCGGGATGGACCGCTTCTATGAGAAGGGGGAGGGCTGCTACCTGATCGACCGGGAGGGAGAGCGCTACCTCGACTTCCTCTCCGGCTTTGGGGTCTACGCCCTCGGGCGGTCCCACCCAGTGGTCAAGCAGGCGCTGAAAGAGGCGATCGACCTCGACCTGCCCAACATGGTGCAGTTCGACTGCGCCCTCTTGCCGGGCCTGCTCGCCGAGGCTCTCGTGGCCCGGACCCACGAGGGGCTCGAGCGCTGCTTCTTCTGCAACTCGGGCGCCGAGGCCATCGAGGCGGCCATAAAGTTCTCGAAGTACTCGACCGGGCGCTCCCGGGTGCTCTATGTCGAGCATGCCTTCCACGGCCTCACCAACGGCGCCCTCTCGCTCAACGGCGGCAAGGAGTTCAAGTCCGGCTTCGGCCCGCTCCTGCCGGGCTGTGACGCCGTCGCCCTCGGCGACCTCGACGCCCTCGAGCGGGAGCTGCGCCGGGGTGACGTCGCCGCCTTCGTGGTCGAGCTCATCCAGGGCAAGGGTGTCTACATGGCCTCCGAGGAGTACTGGCGGGGGGCGGAGGCGCTCTGCCGCAAGCACGGCACCCTCTTTGTGGCCGACGAGGTGCAGACCGGGCTCGGTCGGACCGGCCGGCTCTGGGCGCACGAGCACTACGGGCTGCGCCCCGACGTCGTCACCGTCTCGAAGGCGCTCTCGGGCGGCTTCGTCCCGATCGGCGCCACCATCACCTCGACGGCCATCTTCGAGAAGGTCTTCTCGAGGATGGAGCGGGCGGTCGTCCACTCGACGACCTTCGGGCGCAACCAGCTCGCCATGGTGGCCGGCCTCGCCACCTTGCAGACGATCGACGACGAGGAGATCGTCGACCGGGCGCGGGTCTCGGGTGAGTCGTTCGCCAAGTCCCTGCAGCCCCTTGTCGAGAAGTACGAGATGTTCAAGGAGGTGCGGGGCAAGGGCCTCATGATCGGCCTCGAGTTCGGCGAGCCCTCCTCGCTCCGGCTGAAGAGCCGCTGGAAGATGCTCGAGAGCGCCCACAAGGGCCTCTTCTCCCAGCTCGTGGTGGGGCCACTTTTCAACCGGCACCGCATCCTCACCCAGGTGGCGGCAGACAACGTCAACATCGTGAAGCTCCTCCCCCCGCTCATCTGCGGCCAGGAGGAGATCGACTACTTCGTCGAGGCGCTTGACGACGTGCTGAACGACGCCCACAAGAACTCCTCGCTCGTCTTCGAGTTCGGCAAGAACCTCGCCAAGAGCGCGTTGCACCGCTGAGCCGTGAGCGAGGGCGCACCTGGCCGGATCGCTCCCGGCGACCGCGTCCTTCTCACCGGAGCCGGCGGCTTCATCGGCTCGGCGATCGCGAGGGCCCTCCTCGAGCGGGGGGCCGAGGTCGTCGCCCCGATCCCGCCCGGCGCCGACACGACCAACCTCGATGGGCTGTCCGTCGCCACCCTCGAGGCCGACATCCGGGACGGGCCGGCCATGGCACGAGCTGCGGATGGCTGCCGCTACGTCTTCCATGCCGCCGCCCTCTACCGCTTCTGGGCGCCTGACCCCGAGGAGTTCTACGAGGTCAACGTGGCTGGGACGCTGAACGTCCTGGCCGCCGCCGAGAAGGCCGGGGCCGAGCGGGTCGTCTACACGAGCACCGTCGGCACGCTCGGGCTCCATGCCACCGTCGGTGTCAAGGGCAACGGCTCCCGCCCGGCCCGTGAGGGCGACTGGGCCCGGGTCGAGCACCTCTTCGGCTACTACAAGAGGTCGAAGTACGTCGCCGAGCACGAGGTGCTGCGGGCCGCCGCCGAGGGGTTGCCGGTCGTCCTCGTCCACCCGACGATGCCCGTCGGACCCCGCGACCGGGTGCCCACCCCGACCGGCCGGACGGTGCTCGACTACCTGAACGGCCGGATCCGCGGCTATACCGACACGGCCATGAACGTCGTCGACGTCGAGGATGTGGCCGCCGGCCACCTGCTGGCGGCCGAACGGGGGCGGCTCGGGCGCAGCTACATCCTCGGAGGGGAGAACCTCTCGTTCAAGGAGCTGCTCTGCCACCTGGCCGAGCTGACGGGACTGCCCGGCCCCGGCCTCCGGGTGCCGACCGCTGCCGCCCTGGCGGCTGCCCAGCTCTCGGAGCTGATCGAGGGGCGGCTGGCCCGCCGTAGCCCTTCTGTTCCCCTCGAGGCTGCCCGCATGGCGACGACCCGGATGGTCTTCGACGACTCCCGTGCCCGGGCCGAGCTCGCCTATGCCTCCCGGCCGGCCCGACTGGCGCTCGCCCGGGCGGCGCGCTGGTTCGCCGATCACGGCTACATCTCGCCGGGGCGCCTCGCCAAGATCAGATGGCAGGACTGACAAGGCGCGGGTGGCCGGCGGCGGGCCTGCTCCTCGCCGGGGCCCTCCTCGCCGCCTGCTCAAGCGGGAGCGCTGGCCCCGCGCCGAGCAGCACGCTTTCCCCCTCGCCCGCTCCGAGCACGACCCTCGCCCCGCTCAAGGTGGCTGGCACCGAGGAGTCAGGCTCTCTCTCGTTCCTCGGCGGCGTCTACCGCCTCGCCGTGACGCCGCTGCCGACCGGTGCCGAGTCGGCCGCCCCGGCCGTCCCGGGGACGCCCGCCTACGCCAAGACGGTCGAGATCGCCTACCGCCAGCTCGGCTCGGGCAAGCCGCTGGTGCTCATCCCGGGCGAGGGGGCGACGATGGACTGGTGGTCGGTCCCCCTCCTCGCCCAGCTGGCGGCTCACTACCGGGTCACCCTCTTCGACCTGCCGGGAGTGGGCTACTCCGGGCCGGCGGCCTCCCCGCTCACGATCGACCTCCTCGGTGACCTGACGGCGGGTCTCATCGCCCAGCTGAAGATCGCGGCCCCGGTCGTGCTCGGCTGGGGTCTCGGTGGCCAGGTCGCCCTGGCCCTCGCCGAACGGCATCCCTCTCTCGCCGAGGACCTCGTCCTCGTCGACACCGGGGTGCCGACCCGAGGGAGCAGGCCCGTCGACAAGCAGGCGGCCAGCCTGCTCGCCTCGAGCCCGTTCGATCCCTACAGGCTGGCGTCCCTCCTCTTCACGGCGCGGGAGGCGGCCGCCAAGAGCGCCTGGCTCTCCTCGCTCGCCCGGCAGGTTCCCGACACCGTCACCGCCGCCGCGGCGGCAGCGCAGTGGCGCCTCGAGAAGAGCTTTTGGGCCCACACCGATGTCGTGGCGCACCTGTCGGCCGTCAAGCAGCCGACGCTCGTCGTCGAGGGCACGAAGGACGTTGTCTTCCCGCCCCGCGACGCCACCGCTCTCGCAGCTGGCCTCGACGGCTCCCAGCGCTACAGCTGGAACGGTGTCGGCTACGGCGGGATGGTTGCCGAGCCCTCCCACTTCGCCCAGCTGCTGGAGGGCTTTACCGGCTGAGCTCGTCGAGGATGAACATCGTCTGGGTGGAGCGGACCTGGGGCATTGATTGCAGCCGCTCGAGCACGACGTCACGGAGTGTCTCGACGTCGGGCACCCGGACGAGGAGGACGAAGTCGAAGCCGCCGGCAGTGAGGGCGACGTACTCGGCGCCGGGCAGCTGCTCGAGCTGGCGGCGCAGCTCCCGCCACGAGCCCTGGTCGGCGTTGACGATGACGAGGGCCGCGACCTCGAGGCCGAGCTTGCGCGGGTCGGTCCTCACGGTGAAGCCGCTTATGACGCCCCGGGCCCGCAACCGCGCCAACCGCTGATAGGCGTTGGCCCGGGAGATGCCGGCCTCGGCAGCCAGCTCGTTGACAGATCGCCGGCCGTCCTCGGTCAGGAGCTCGAGGAGGCGCCGGTCGACCTCGGGCAGGCTGGGGGCGACAAGTCGTCCAGCAATCGGGGCAGCTCGGGCAGTCATTCTGGACGATCATAGATGATGTACCCGGAAAAACGACGATCAGTCTCAACCTCTCGCTGAGGTGGTCAGGATCGTCGCGGTGCTGGGCATAATTCGAACAGGACGTCCGCCCGAGGAGGAACAGATGGCGACCGCGAGCGGCTACTCACCGGTGGTCGAGTCCGAGGACGGTCTGAAGGTCGAGCTCGACCGGGACCACCCCGGCTTCGCCGATCCCGAGTACCGGCGCCGCCGGGACGAGATCGCCGCCATCTCGGCCTCTCACCGCCCGGGCGAGCCGATCCCTCTCGTCGAGTACAGCGAGGTGGAGCACGAGGTCTGGCGGATCGTCTCGCGCCAACTCGCCCCCAAGCACGCCCGTTATGCCTGTCGGGCCTACAACGAGGCGGCCGAGGCGCTCTCGCTCCCGACCGACCACGTGCCCCAGCTGGACGAGGTGAGCGAGCGGCTCTCTCCTCTCACGGGCTTCGCCTACCAGCCGGTGGCCGGGCTGGCACCGCTGCGAGAGTTCTACGGGGCCTTCGCCGGCCGGCGCTTTTTCTCCACGCAGTACCTGCGCCACCACTCGGTGCCGCTCTACACGCCGGAGCCGGACATCATCCACGAGGTCATCGGTCATGCCAACCAGCTGGCCGACCCCGACTTCGCCCGGATCTGCGAGGAGGTCGGCAAGGCCGTCGAGCGGACCGAGAGCGCCGAGGCGCTCGCTTTCATGTCGCGGGTCTTCTGGTTCACCCTCGAGTTCGGGGTGGTCGAGGAGGGGGGCGAGCCGAAGGCCTACGGGGCCGGCATCCTCTCCTCCTTCGGCGAGATGGACGTCTTCCAGCGGGCCGAGATCCGTCCCCTCGACTTCGCCGAGATGGGTACCACCGAGTACGACATCACCCACTATCAGCCCGTCCTCTACAGCTCGTCCTCCTTCGAGCGGCTGGTGGAGGAGCTGACGGAGTTCTACTCGAGCTACGACGACGAGGTCTACGGCCGGCTCACCGCCGCAGTCTTGTAGCTTGCCCTTTGGCCGGACGAGCCGGCAGAGGGAGAAGAGAGTGGTCGAGATCAGCGGGACCTGCGGCGAAGGGTTCGAGCCCGTGCGTGAGGCCTTCGCCTCCAACTTCGAGCAGGGGCTCGACGTCGGTGCATCGGTGGCCGTCTACCTGCGGGGCGAGCCTGTGGTCGACCTCTGGGGCGGCCAGCTGGACAAGGTGGGCTCCGAGCCCTGGCGCGAGGACACGATCGTCAACGTCTGGTCGACGACCAAGACGATGACGAACCTCTGCGCCCTCATCCTCGCCGACAGGGGGGAGGTCGACCTCGCCTCGCCGGTCGCCCGCTACTGGCCCGAGTTCGCCGCCGCCGGCAAGGCTTCGGTCGAGGTGCGCCATCTTCTGGCCCACACGGCCGGCCTCTCGGGCTGGACCGAGCCGCTCAGCGTGAGCGACCTCTATGACTGGGAGAAGGCGACGAGCTTGCTCGCCGCCCAGGAGCCGTGGTGGGAGCCGGGCTCCTCTTCGGGCTACCACGCCGTCACCCAGGGCTACCTCGTGGGCGAGGTGATCAGGCGGGTGACGGGCGTGAGCGTCGGTCGCTTCTTTGCCGAGGAGGTCGCCGGTCCCCTCGGCGCAGACTTCTTCATCGGCACGCCGCCCGAGGCAGACGAGCGGGTCGGTCTGCTCATCCCACCCGAGACGATGCCCACCCTCGAGGACATGCCCGGTGAGATAGCCATCCGCACCTTCGCTAACCCGCTCCTCGACGCCACCTCCTCCTGGTCGATCCCGTGGCGCCGGGCGGAGATCCCGGCCGCAGGTGGCCATGGCAACGCCCGCTCGGTGGCGGCCGTCCACTCCGTCGTTGCCTGTGGAGGCGAGGCGCGGGGGATCCGGCTGCTCTCGCGGGCGGGCTGCGAGATCATCTTCGAGGAGCAGTCGAACGGCAAGGACCTCGTCCTCGGGGTGCCGATCCGCTTCGGCATGGGCTTCGGGCTGTCGGGTGAGATGATGCCGGCCGGGCCGCACACCTACTTCTGGGGCGGCTGGGGTGGCTCTCTCGTCGTCTCGGACCTCGACACCGAGCTGACGGTGGCCTACGTGATGAACAAGATGGAGTCCGGGATGGTGGGCGATCTCCGCGGCGCCTCGCTGGTGCTGGCGGTCGCCTCGTCGGTGCTCGGTGCGAGCAGTTAGCGCCCCAGCCGGCGGGAACGCATCGAGCGGCGGAGCCGCAGGAGACGGATGAGCTTTCGCAGGATGAAGAACATCGCGGCGATGGTAGGCGGCGGCATGCTCCCGGACCGGGCAGAAAGGGGCGAGAGGTGAGCCGGCCGGTCCATTTCGATCAGGTGATCCCGACGATCGTGCCGCACGATGCCGTCAGCCATCACACCTTCGAGGGCCAGCAGGTGCTGCGCTCGCTCGGCTTCAAGTCCGAGATCTATGCCATCCACCCGGCAGCCGAGGTGAGGCACCGGGTGCGGCCCCTGGCCGAACTGCCGCAGGACCCGCGGGGTCGGTGGATCATGTACCAGGCCTCGATAGGCAGCGAGGCGGCCGATCTCCTGCTCGGCCACGAGAGCCCGCTCGTGGTGAACTACCACAACATCACGCCGGTCCGTTACGTGGAGGGTTGGATGCCCGTCCTCGAGGACGAGGTCCGCCAGGGCCGGCGCCAGATGGCGGAGCTGGCCGGACGGACCACCCTCGGCATCGGTGTCTCGGCCTACAACGCCCGCGAGCTCGAGCAGTGGGGCTATGCCGAGACGGCGGTGGCGCGCCTCATCATCGACAGGAGCAACTTCGAGACGGCGGCGGACCCGGCGACCGTCAACCGCCTGCGCACCGAGCGCCGCGGCGGAGAGTGGCTCTTTGTCGGCCAGATGCTGCCGCACAAGTCCCACCACGACGTCGTGGCTGCCTTCGCCGCCTATGTGGCCGCCTACGACCCAACGGCGCGGCTCCACCTCGTCGGGCGGACGCCCTGTGACCCCTACCGGCTGGCGGTCGAGAAGTTCGTCGCCGAGCTCGGCTTGGCCGCTCAGGTGGAGCTGACCGGCCCGATCCCGGCCGGGGCCCTCGCCGGCTACTACGAGTCCTGTGACGTCTTCGTCTGCTGCTCGGACCACGAGGGCCTCGGCGCCCCCCTGCTCGAGGCGATGCAGCGCGGACTGCCGGTGGTGGCCTTCGAAGCGGCGGCTGTCGGCGAGACGGTGGCCGACTGCGGGGTACTACTCCCGAGCAAGGAGCCGGCCCTCGTGGCGGCGGCCGTCCACCGCCTCCTGCAAGACAGGCAGAGGCGCCTCCGGCTCATCGAGAAGGGGAGGCAGCGGGCGGCCGGCTACACGCCCGAGCGGGCCCGTTCCGAGCTGGCGGCCGCCATCGAGGGCCTCTTCGGCTGAGCTTTCGGCTGGGCCGAGCTGGCCGGTTTGCGCCGGCAGCGGGCGGGAAGCTAGGAGAGATCGATGGAACGAGGAACCAAGAGTGCCCTCGAAGAGCTCAAGCGGCTGGCGACCAAGGCGCACGCCGACGAGCTTGTCGGGCGGCTGCGCCGGGCGGCCCAGGTCCTTCGTGAGCCGGTCCCCTTCGAGGACAAGCTGCAGCAGGCCGACCGCCGCTCCAGCCTCTACGAGCCCACCTGGGCAGCCCAGGACGAGACCGAGGCGAAGCTCCTCATCTACAACACCGACAGCGAGCAGTCCTTCCTCGACGGTGGCAAGGCGGACGCTGTCCGGCTGAGCCCCTACTTCGACAGTGGCTCGACGGTCCTCGACTTCGGCTGTGGCATCGGCCGGGTGGCCCGCTTCGTCGCCCCCGAGTGCGAGCGGCTCTTCGCCGTCGACATCTCCGAGCGGATGCTCGAGTTCGCCTCTGAGCGGATGGCTGAGCACCACAACGTCACCTACGTCCGCTCGCATGACGTCGTCATCCCCGAGGTGCCCTCCGCCAGCGTCGACCTCGTCTACAGCTTCCTCGTCCTCCAGCACGTCGAGCGGGAGGACGCCTTCTTGCTCCTCGAGGAGCTGCGCAGGGTGCTCAGGAAAGACGGCACCCTCTTTGTCACCTTCCCCAACCTCCTTGCCGATGAGTACCTCGACGCCTTCCTCAACTACGTCCGCCATCCCGAGACCCGTCTGCCGGGAAGGGCGCGGTTTTACACCCCCCAAGAGGTGACGAGGATGGTGGAGGCGGCCGGCTTCGAGGCCGAGCTGCAGGGCGATGTGGAGATTCTCGTGGTGGCTCGGCCCAGGTAGGCAGCTGCCCGGCCGCTTCGGCGGCGATGGCCGGGTGCTGCCCGGCCGCCAGTCGCGCCAAGCGGGGCGCAAGTTCCCCTCCTGTCAGACGTTCTCCGGTCGGCTCTGGTGAGGCAGTGCCGTGCCGCAAAGGAGAAGCGATGCCGTCCATGCTTGCAAGGGGCGCCGGTCGGAGGCGGAGTCGTCCTATCGGACAGCTCGCCACTCTCGTGGCGGTGGCGGCCCTCGCCCTCGCCGCGCTGGCAGCCGTGCCGGCGGGCGCTGCCCGCCAGCGGCCAACTCGCCGTCCCCGCGTCCTCCTCGTCGGCAGCTACCACGGCAGGCGGGGGAGATACCGCTCCATCCAGCGGGCGGTCGACGCCGCCCGGCCGGGCGACTGGATTCTCGTCGGCCCCGGCGACTACAAGGTGCAGCCGCCTCGGCGGTCACGGGCCGGCCGGGGCTACGGGGAGCCGGCTCCGGCCGCCATCTTGATCAGGACGCCCGATCTCCACCTTCGCGGCATGAACCGGAACAAGGTGATCATCGACGGCACCAAGCGCGGCTATCGGGCATGCTCGGGGGCACGGGCCGCCCAGGTGGTGACAAAGAGCGGCCTGAACGGCATAGAGGTCTACAAGGCGAGCGGAACCTGGATCGAGAACCTCACCGTCTGCAACTACCTCACCAACAAGCAGGGGACCAACGGCAACGAGATCTGGTGGAACGGGGGTCAGGGGACCGGGCGCATCGGGATGCACTCGTACTGGGGTGACTACCTGACGGCCACCTCGACCTACTCGAACGGCGTCGACGCCCCCTACGGCTCCTACGGCATCTACTCCGACAACGCCAACGGCCCCGGCTATCTCGCCCACGACTTCGCCTCCAACATGGGCGACTCAGCCTTCTACGTCGGGGGCTGCCCGGACTGCAACGCCCTGCTCGACCACATCGTCGCCGTTGACAGCGCCCTCGGCTACTCGGGCACCAACTCCGGCGGCAACCTCATAATCGAGCACTCCCTCTTCGAGCACAACAAGAGCGGCATCACCTCCAACTCCCAGGACAACAGCGACGCCCCCTCCCCCCAGAGCGGCGCCTGCCCGCCAGGGAGGAAGGCACCCCTCCACAACGGCATCTGCACCGCCTTCCGCTTCAACCGGGTCGTCTACAACGACAACCCGAACGTCCCGGGCAACTCCGTCAACGGCCTCGCCGGCGCCTCGCCGGTCGGTACCGGCGTCGTGCTGGCAGGTACGCGCATGACCGAGATCTACAAGAACGTCATCGCCGGCAACGACGCCTGGGGTGTCCTCGTTGTCGACCTGCCGGACCAGGAGACGCCACCGCCCTCGAGCGGCGAGCACTGCCAGGGGGGTGTCTATGTCGACCTGCCGACCGCGAGCGGGCAGGCGCCCGTCTGCTGGTTCCAGGCGCTCGGAAACCAGGTCCTCGACAACCGTTTCGCTCACAACGGCAGCTACGGCAACCCCAGCAACGGTGACGTGGCGCTCGTGACGACTCCGAGCACCGACCTTGCTCCACCCCACCACGTCTATGGTGCCGACTGCTTCTCGGGCAACACCGATCCGGCCGGCTTCTCGAGCGACCCGCCCGCGGTGCAGTCCGATCCTCTCCTCACCTGCGGCAAGCCCTCACCGGGCAACCCCGACCCGGTCGCCACCTTCGAGGCCGAGTGCGCCGCCCAGCTGCTGGCGTCCTGCCCGAGCGGGCCTGCATTCTCCTACCCACGGGCAAGCAAGGTCGTCCTCCACATGGCGCCGGCCGAACCGACGATGCCGAACCCCTGTGCCGGCGTGCCCGCCAACCCCTGGTGCCCGCCGCCCCGGCTAGGACACCACCGTCGCCACCGGGTGAGAGCTTGGGCGAGCGGGGAAACAGACTGGGCGGCCTTCGAGCGGCGCCTCGCCTGACGGTGGCCAATCGCAGGCAGCGTCTCCGAGCACCTGGCCCGGATCGGTGCTGGTGATTCCGGTGCCGCCGGTCCCGAGATGGCTTCAGTCTGGCCGCCGCCAGGAGGTGACCTCGGCGACAGCCCCGCTCTCGACGTCATAGAGCAAGCCGAAGGCCTCTGCCACAGGTTGCAGGTACTCAGCTGTCGCCAGCACACCGAGGTCCTCCTCGAGGGCCTCGGTGTGATCGGCGATGGGGCGAAAGTCGAAGGCGGCGCCTGTGGCCGCTCGCAATTCGTCATCGGTGACCCCGGCCAGGCCGCATCTTGTGTGCTGCATGACGATGATCCTGCGGGCTCCGAGGACATGGACAGAGAGGGCGAGGCTGCGCAACACGTCCTCTGTCACCCTTCCCCCGGCGTTGCGGAGGACGTGGGCCTCGCCGAGAGCGAGCCCGAAGACCGCCAGGGGCTCGATCCGCACGTCCATGCACGTGACGATTGCGAGCTCACGGCCGGGACGAGCGCTCGAGGGGCCAGAGCCGCGCCGGGCGGCGTACTTCCGGTTGGCGTCGAGCAACTTGGCCATCTCGTTCATGGCTGATGCATACGCGCTCTGGACGAGCCAAGACAAGCCTGGGGGCGAGGGGCCTCCTTTGAGCAGGCGAGAGGCCTGGTCGCAGCAGAGGCCGGCACGGGCGCACCGCCGCCCTCCTCGCCGCCCTCGACCTCAGCGTCCTTCGTAAGACGGCGAGCTGCTGCGTCACCTCACCGTGGATCCCGAGAAGGACTGCCTGACCCTCGCGCCGGAGCCCTGACGGCTAGGTTGCGTAGGTTCGCTCGTCCACGATGTCCTGCGACATCACACAAGTGCGGGCGAGAGGACTCGAACCTCCACCCCCGAAGGGACCGGGACCTAAACCCGGCGCGTCTGCCAGTTTCGCCACGCCCGCGCCCGGCTCAGACTAGCTGCCGGTCGTCCCCACAAGCCGTCCTGCCCGCCACCGCCCTGACGCTGGTCCGGTAGCCTCCGAGTGCTCAGCGAGCATCTGGCCGGGACGGAGGAGGACAGGAATGACCGAGATTGCAAATGGCTCCCGAGTCGTCACCGCTGCCGACGGCAGCCTGGCCGAGGCATCGGGCGACGTCTTCAAGCAGCTGCTGAAGGAGCGGATCGTCTTTCTCGGCACCCAGGTCGATCAGAACTCGGCCAACCTGATCTGCGCCCAGCTGCTGCTGTTGGAGGCCGAGAACCCCGAGCGCGACGTCTACCTCTACATCAACTCTCCCGGCGGCTCGGTGACAGATGGGCTCGCCATCTACGACACGATGCAGTACGTCCACTGCGACGTCTCGACGATCTGCATCGGGCTCGCCGCCTCCATGGGCCAGTTCCTCCTCTGCGCCGGCGCCCCAGGTAAGCGATTTGCCCTCCCTCACAGCCGGATCCTCATGCACCAGCCCTCCGGCCAGATGCAGGGCCAGGCGGCCGACATCGCCATCCAGGCAGAGCAGATCGTCTACTTGAAGCAGATGATGGCCGAGCGGATCGCCTACCACACCGGCCAGCCGGTGGAGCGGATCGAAGCCGACTCCGACCGGGACCGCTGGTTCACAGCCGAGGAGGCGAAGGAGTACGGCTTCATCGACCAGGTGATCGACCGCTCGAGCCTGAAGGTCGTCAGCTCCTGACCCACTCGGTCGTCATCGTCTCGCATCGGCCGGCAGACAAGCTGGCGCGCTGCATCGAGTCGGCCAGGGGGCAGTCCGACGGCGAGGACGATCTCGAGATCCTGGTCGTCGACAACGGCTCACCGGGGGAGAGTGCCAGCCGGATCGCTGCTCGCCACGGCGTGCGGGCGGTGCGGCTGGGCGAGAACGCCGGCTTTCCAGGTGGGGCCAACGCCGGGGCGAGAAGAGCCGTCGGTGAGGTCGTCGGCTTCCTCAACGACGACGCCGTCGCCGACAAGGGTTGGCTCGCCTCCGCTGCCGCCGCCCTCGAGGACCCCACCGTGGCCGCGGTCGGCCCGAAGCTGGCTCTCGCCGGCCGGTTCCTGGAGGTCTGCCTCGACGAGCCGAGCTTCTTCGTCCCCGGCGCCGCCCGCCCGCTCGGCCGCCAGCTCTTCAGCGCCACCCTCGGCGGTCTCGACGTGCTCCCCTACTTCGTCGGGCCCGGCATCCACCCGATGGAGACGAACCCCGACGCCCCGCCCGGGCGGACCCGCTGGCGCTGGACGACGGGGGGAGAGGTACCCTTCTACGCCCCGCTCTCGGAGGGGAGCGGCCCCGTCGAGCTGCGCCTCAACGGCGAGGTCGTGCGGCCCTCCCGGGTGGTCGACCTGGTCGACGGTGTCGGCCTCTACCTGCGCGAGGACGGTCACGTCGGCAGCATCGGCACGGAACAGGCCGACGACGAAGGATTCGACAGCTGGGAGGAGCGCTTCGCGCTCGCCGGCACCGGCCTGGTCACCACGCGGCAGGTGCTCGAGAAGGTGGGCCGCTTCGAGCCGCGCTTTTTCGCCTTCTACGAGGATGCCGACTGGTGCTGGCGGGCGCAGCTGCAGGGCTACCGGCTGCTCTTCGACCCGACGACGACGGTCCGCCACGAGCGATCCGCCACGAGCGGTGGCGTGCTCTCGCGCCGGGCGAGCTTCCTCGCCGAGAGGAACCGGATCCTCACGCTCCTGCGCAACGGGCCGGTTGCCATGGCTGCCCGCGAGACGTGGAAGAAGCGCCGGGGTGATGGTGACGACGGGGTGGCCGAGGTCGTCCCGCGCTTTCTTCCCCGCGCCCTCGCCGAGCGGGCCGTGCTCAGCCGCTCTTGGGTGCTGAAGCCGCGCGAGGTGGCCGAGCGGTGGGCCGGGGTCGATGTCCCCAGCCCACTGTGAGCGGCCGCCCTGATCAGCCGGCTGCTGCTGCCGCCACCTCGATGCGGGACCGGATGCGGGACTGCAGGCCGCCCTGCCGGGCGCTCCCGAAGGTGAAGACGTAACCCATCTTCGACACGAGGAAGTAACCGTTGTCACCCACTGCCGCGATGCCTGCCACCTTCATGTTGAAGTGCGAGCCGAGGGACGGTACCAGCCCGGCGCTGTGGACGAACCCGTTGGCCGCCACGAGCCAGTAGCCCGTGCCGTTGGCGGCGGGGGCCATGCCCACGATCGGCCAGCGGTGGCCGGCGAGCCAAGAGCCATAGCTCGGGGCGTCGTAGGCGTAGACCTGGCCGGTGGAGGTGGCGACCCAGTAGCCGCCCGTGGCCCTGTCGGTGGCGATCGCCACGGGACGTCCCGAGGCCGTGTAGCGGCCGGGAGCCCCGGCGAAGCGGGCGCTCCCGAAGGGGAAGACCGAGCCGTCGCCGGCGAGCAGGAAGTAGCCCTGACCGTTGGCCGCCGCCGAGATGCCGACGACCGGGGCGCCGGGGGCGCCGTCGGAGCCGCCCGTGGGGCGGGCGGCCGTGCGCAGATCGCCGTAGTAGCGGGCGTTGCCGAAGGCGTAGACGGCTCCGTCCTTCAGGGCGATCCAGTAGCCGCCGCCGTTCGGAGTGCTGGCGATGCCAGCCACCTCCGCCGGCAGGATCTTCTGGCCGAGGCCGCCGCAGGCCGAGGTGGCGCCCATGTAGGACATCTGGCCGGCCACACCCACCACTCGGAGGCCACCGCTGCGGGCGGCACAGCGGACATGGGCGAGCTGGCTCGGGTCAGCGACGCCCGTGCGGGAGCTGTTGCCCCGGAACATCGGCCAGGGAGAGGCGCTGTTGGGGGCAGGCACGTTGTAGCCCCGCAGGTACTCGTTGGCCGGTCGGCCCGGCCCGCTGAAGCCGCAGTTGGTGAAGAGCATGTAGCCCGTCGGTGAGCCGGCCACCGGGGCGACGACGGGCGAGCCGCCGACGTTGCAGCTCTTGTTGATCGGCAGCGTCGCGGTGCCGTCGATCTTGCGGCCGTTGGCGGCGTTGAAGACGAACAGCCCGGCGGCATTGCCGATGAGCACGTCGTTGTGAGCGACGTTGCCGTCCAGGTGGACGAGCGTCGGCGAGGCGACGACCTGGCTGTGCTGGGTGATGTGGGTCCGCCAGATGAGGCGGCCCTGCTCGTTCCAGGCAGAGAGGATGGAGGGCCCGTGCAGGCAGCTCGTGCAAGAGCTGTCGACCACCTCGGTGGCGCCGCCGTTCACGAGGGGGCCGACCGCGGGCGAGCCGAAGGTCGGACCGCCGGCCTTCACCGGCCAGCCTTTGAGAGGCTGTCCCGTCCGGGCGTTGTAGGCGAAGACCTCGTCCTCGGCCGGCAGGGTGTGGCGGCCCGGCCCGCTCGCCCAGGAGGTGCCGACGACGACGACCGGAGTGGAGCCGAAGGTGGTCACCGCCGGGCTCGACCAGACGGCCTCTGCCAGGCAGTGCTCCCACTCGAGGTGGGGACGGTTGTTGATCATGCGGTAGTCAGAGACCCAGCCGCTCCAGCAGCGTTGCCCGCCGTGGCCGGGCCCCCGCCAACCCGAGGCATCCCCGCCCTCGATGATGTCGAGCTTGCCGGTGCCGGTGGTGTCGGCGAGGGCAGGCGAGGACCAGATCGTGTCGGCCCGGTTGATGGGAAAGCCGGGCAGCAGGTGGCCGGCGGCGTTGAGGGCGTAGACGTAGTGGTCATAGGAGCCGAAGACGATGTCGGGCTGGCCGTTGCCGGTGAGATCGCCTATGGCCGGGGTGGCGAAGACCGAGTTCGAGTAGACGTTGGCGGAGTGGGGCCACTCGGCGAAGGTCTTGCGGGTCCTGAACTTGAACCGGACCGACCCGTCTGCCCGCCACGCCATGACGCCGCCGTTCTGGTCGCGGGCATAGAGGCTGCCGAGGCCGACGACGATCGAGGGCTCAGCGTTCGGCCCGTCGAGGTAGGCGATGGCCGGGCTCGAGTCGATGGCGGTGGCCGTGTTGCCGACGAGGGTGGCGGCCTGCGGCCAGCCTGGCATCTCCTGTCCCGTCAGGGCGTCGACGACATAGACGTACCCGCTCAAAGAGGCGTCGACGACGACGGGGGTGCCGTCGATCGTCCCGGTCGTCGGCGAGGTGAAGGCCTGGCCCCCGATCTGGCAGCCGAGGACCCAGACGGGCTGCCCGAAGGCGGTGCCGGGCGAGGTCGGGCAGGTGGCGGCCCCGGCGCTGCTCGGAGCGCGCCGAGCCATCGCAGGGAGGGTGGCCACGAGCGCCGCCACCAGTAGGAGTGATGCCCCGAAAGCGAGGCGGCCGCGGACTAACCCGGACCTAGTTTTACCAGCCATTTCCCGAGTCTAAGCGGGATATGTGGGGAGGGGAGGGGGCCGCCGCTTTGGACAGGGCAGCTTGCTAGGCAAAGGGGGCGCCGCGGGCCCACTGTTATCATCGCCGCCGTGACAAAGGTGGCCTTCGTGGCTCCGCGCTATGGGCCACGCGTCATCGGGGGCGCCGAGGCGCAGGTGAGGGATGCCGCCCGGGGGCTGGCCGCCCGCGGGCACGAGGTCGAGGTGCTGACGACCTGCGCCGAGGACCACCACACCTGGGCCAATTCACTCCCGCCGGGTGTCGAGGTCGAAGAGGGTGTGACGATTCGTCGCTTCGAGACGGTGCCAAGCTCGGACCCGCTCTTGTGGGCTTCGATCGAGCGGCGGATGCACGCCGGGGAGAAGCTCAGCCCCTCCGACGAGCTCGCCTGGGTGAGCGGCCGGCTCATGGTGCCCGAGCTCTACCTCTACCTGGCCGAGGCGGCCTCTCGCTACGACGCCATCATCTACAGCCCGTACCTGTTCTGGACGACGCTCTACTGCCTGCCGCTGGCGCCGGAGAAGAGCATCCTCATCCCCTGCCTGCACGACGAGGACTACGCCTATCTCGAGGTGGTGCGGGCCTGCCTGGCCGGGGCGGCCGGGGTCTGGTTCCTCTCCGAGCCAGAGCACCAGCTCGCCCACCGCCTGGCTCCTCTCGGCTCCCACCAGGTGACGGGCGGCGGCGTCCATGTGCCCGAGGGCTACGACCCCGACGGCTTCCGGGAGCGCTACAACCTCGAGCGACCCTTCGTCCTCTACGCCGGCCGGCGGGAGGGGGGGAAGGGATGGCCCGAGGCGATGGCCGGTTTCGGGGCCGCCTTGCTCCGCCATGCCCTCCCCCTCGACCTCGTGACCTTCGGGACCGGGCAGGCCGACATCCCTCCGCTCTTGTCCCGCCGGGTGATCGATCTCGGCTACCTCGAGCCCGAGGAGGTCCCGAACGCCTTCGCAGCCGCCAGTGCCTACCTGCAGCCCTCGCGCAACGAGAGCTTCTCGCGCACCATCATGGAGGCCTGGCTGGCGGGCACGCCGGTCATCGCCAACTCCGCCGGCGCCGTCGTGGCTTGGCACTGCGAGCGCTCGGGTGGGGGGATCCTCTACGGCGACGAGACCGAGCTCGGTGAGTGCCTGCGGCTGGTCGCCGAGGAGCCGAAGGTGGCAGCCGGACTGGCCGCATCGGCCCGGGAGTACGTCCTCTCGAATTACAGGTGGCCGACTGTGCTCGACCTCATGGAGAAGGAACTGGAGCGCTTCGGATGAGGGTCCTTGTGGTCGGGAGCCTGCCGCCGCCGATCAGCGAGCGCTCCCGCGGGCTGCTGGCCGAGGTGCTGCGGCTCCGGGCGGAGGGGGCACAGGTTGAGATCCTCTCTCCCCGGGCCAACACCGTCGCCCACCACCACATCGCCGCCCCCGGCCCGGCGGCGGCCCTCGAGATCGGGCTGGCCGCCCGGGGCTTTGACGAGATCGTGCTCCAGCTCGAACCGGGCTTCCCCTTCACGGCCTCGGCCGGGCGGGCCGGGCGGGCAGCCGGCCTCGGAGCGCTCAGCACCGCCCTCAAGGTGATCCGCCGGCCCGTCACCTTGCGGCTGGCCTCGGTGCACGACCTGCCGGGCGGGCCGGGCGGCCGGGCGGCCGAGAGCCTCTGGGCCACGGCCAAGCGGATCGAGGCCGGAGACGAGGCCACCTTCGAGGCCCTGGCGGCGACGCTCTCTCCCGCTGCGGCTCAGAAGCTGGCGCTCGCCGTGGCGCCGCTAGAGCTCAAGGCCGGGCGGCCTGCGGGCAACCTGGCCGGTGGGGCCAGTCTCGAGGACGCCACCTTGCTCGTGCGGGCCCGGGCGGCCGAGGATCGCAGGGTCATCGTCCGAGGCTGCGGTGACCCGGTCGCCGAGGTGCCTCTCGGTGAGTGGCTCCCCAGGCCGGGTGTCGGCGTCCCGTTCCCGGCCCAAGCCCAGGCGCCCGTCCGCCCGCAGGAGCCGCTCGGCCGGCGCGCTGGGCGGGTGCTGGTTCATGCCGCCGACGGGGTCTCGCTCACCCGTCCCCTCGCCCGCAGCGTCCGGCTGGCTCGCAAGCTCGCCCGGCGCTACTGAAGCCCGAGCTCCGCCAGGAGGGCCTCGGCCGTGGCCTCGAAGGTGCGGCTGGCGGCGTACCTCTTTGCCTCCGAGCCCAACCGCGCCGCCGCCGCCCGGTCGTCGAGCAGCTCCACGATCCTGGCAGCCAGCTCGTCGGGCCGGCAGTGGAACGAGACCTTCCGCACCGCCGAGGAGGGGAGCTCGCCCATCCACCCGATGTCGGTGACGATGGTCGGGACTCCGGCCGAGAGGCACTCGCTCACCGTGCCCGAGGCCTCGCCCGAGTAGTGCCGTCGCAGCTGCACGGCCACATCGGCCCGGGCGAGGTAGGAGAGGTACTCCTCCCGGCTCAGTCCGGCCGCCACCGTGACGCGACCCCCCAAGCCGAGCTGGGCCGCCAGCTGCTCGACTGACCTTCTCCTCTCCTCGGCGGCCAGTCCGACGAAGACGAGGTCCACCTCGCGTTCCATCTCCGCCAGTGCTGCCACCGCCTCGACCACGAGCGCCGGCCGCTTGCTCGGATCGAGGATGCCGAAGGTGGCCACGAGGGGCCGGGGTTTGGCCACCGCACGGGCCTCGGCGACTGCGTCGACCTCGGCCGGCGTGAGCCTGCTCACCGCAAAGGGGAGGACGCCGAGGCGCTCGGCGAGGCGAGGCCCGAGATCTAGCTCGGCCAGCCGACGGGCCGACTCCGAGCTGAGAAGGAGCCGCTCGGAGAGCTCTGCCACCTCGCGCAAGAGCAAGAGGCCGAAACGCTCCTCCTCGGCCGCTGAGAGCGAGCCGTGCACCCCCACCTCGGGCGGGATGCCGCAGCCGTAGCAGCGCTCGATGGCTGCTCGCAGCCCGCCCGGAACGGCCCCGGGCAGCTCGGCCGAGAAGGTGAAAAGGCCGCTCAGACGGACGTCGTGAGTCATCACCACCCCCGGCCGCCGGCGCAGGGCGAGGAGGGCGCCGGCATGGCAGTCGGAGTTCCCGAGGACATAAAGGACCCGTTCGTAGCCGAGGGAGGCGTCGACGGCGGAGAAGGTGCGGGCGTCGCGGGCCTTTCGTGCCGAGAGCTCTTCCTCCGGCGCCGGATGGCGGTCGAGGCCGTCGGCGAAGAGGTCGACCGAGAACCCCTGCTCCTCGCCGAGGCGAGAGAGCGCCGAGGCGAGGCGGCTGCTGTAGTCGGCAACGCCTGTGAGCTGCGGTGGCAGTGGTGAGACGACCGCCAGACGTTTCGCCGGGACCGCCCGCCGGCGCGGCCTGCGGGACGCCGTGAGCGAGTCGAAGGTCCGAGCGGCCCTGCCGGCTACCTCGTCCCAGCTGGAAAGACGGGCCGAAGCCGCCGCAGTGACTTCGAGCCCGAGGGCGGGCTCGGCGAGGAGCGCTCCGATCGTGGCCGCCATCGAGGCGGCATCGGTCGGGTCGAGCTGGGCGGCGGCCTCGGGCACCATCTTCGAAAAGGGCGGCCGACCCGGAACTGCCACCGGCGCTCCGCAGGCGACGGCCTCGTTGAGAGCCAGGCTCTGCACCTCGGCGAGGGAGGGAAGCACGAAGAGGTCGGTCGACTGGTAGAGCAGCCGTAGCACCTGGTCGGTGACGTAGCCGGTGAGGAGGAGCCGGCCGGCCAACCCTCTCGAGTCGGCCAGCTGCCGGTAGTGCTCGGCCGCAAATCGGGGAAGGTCACCGGCGATCACGAGCTGGTGGTCCGAGCCTCTCTCCTCCCGGTGCTGGGCGAAGGCCTCGATGAGGGCCGTGATGTTGCGCCGGCCGTGGCTGCCCGCGAGGCTGAGCACGAAGGGGCCAGCGACCCCGACGAGGGCCTTTGCCCGCGCCAGGGCGGCTGCCCGGGAGGCGGGCGGGGCGAAGTAGGCGGCAACCCCGCTGCCGACGACGTGGCAGGCGGATCGGTCCAGCCCGAGCGAGCGGGCCGCCTCCTCAGCCGCCTCCTCGGAGACGGCGAGCACGGCGTCGGCCTCGAGCAAGAGACCTGCTCGCGCCATGTAGCTCCGCCACTCGCTCAGATCCGAGAGGCCCGGCTCTGACTGGGAGAGCGGGGGGAAGTCAAAGGCAGTGGTGGAGAACGAGAGGCCATTCGCTTCGACGACATCGGGCCGGAGGTCGGTCGGATCGAGCGCTGACTCGAAGGGGGAGAAGCAGTGGTAGGCGGCCGCCGATTCGAGCGCCGCCGCCGCGGGCGCCGTGCCGGCGTAGAGGAGCTTGCCGCTGGCGAGAAGCTCGTCCACCGCCCCAGGCGGTGGCCAGGCCGGCTCCAGCAGGTAGGCGGCGACGATATCGGGCCGGACCCGCTCGAGCCCGAGCGCCACCTCGTGGGACCAGCGAGCGATGCCCCGGCCCCGGTGCTCGGGGCTCTGGATGACGCGGAGGTCGCAGACGACACGGCCCTGGCGGCCACGCAGGCCGCTCATGACCCGGAGTCGACCCGCTCCTCGAGCTCTCCGAGCCGACCCTCGACAGCACGGATTCGGCGGCCCTGCAGCACCGCCAGCTCGTTCGCCACTGCGAAGTCGTTGCCGACCGCCCGGCGCAATGCGGCCAGCTCGGCCTTCACCGTCTGCAGCTCGCTGTAGGCGAGCTCGAGTTGGCGCTCGGTGGAGGCCAGCTGCTCCCGTGTCGCCCCGAGCTCGCTCCCGAGCTGCTTTTCGAGGGACTCCCGCATCGAGTCGAGCGCCCGCTCCACCGTCCCGGAGACCTCCTCCAAGGTGGCCTCCAGGGTGGCCTTCACCTCGTCGGTCACCTCTTGGGCGACCGACGTGCTCGCTTTCTGCCAGAGAGCGCGGGGTCCTAAAGCCATGCTTTCTCCTCGATTGCCGTCACCACTTCGTGCGGGGCCCCCTAAAGATAGGTCGCAAGCTCTCGATGGGGTGCGACCCGGCCGGAGACCGCCGAGGGCTCCCACTAGGATCGTGGCGGCACGTGCCGGCCATGGCACGCCGATGCTTTTCAGGAGGAACGGGATTCGATGGCTCGCGTCGAGCAGGCTGGTCTGCCTGCCGAGCCGAGAACGGCACTTGCGGACGACTTGGCAGATCTCTGGGGGTCGCGCGAGGACCTGCCGGTGCGAGTCGTCTCCGCCCGGGTCTCGACCGCTCACCGTCTGAAGGAGATCTGGCGGGCGCGGGAGCTTCTCGTCTTCCTCGTCCGCTCCGAGCTGAAGGTCCGTTACAAGAACAGCTTCCTCGGCTTCCTCTGGTCGTTCCTCAACCCGGCCATGGTGCTTCTCATCTACTACGTGGTCTTCCGCTACATCGAGCACACCCAGCTGAGCGACTTCGCCGTCTTCCTCTTCTGCGGCCTGCTGCCCTGGAACCTGTTCAACACGGCGATCCTCTCCTCGGCCGGCACGCTCGTGGCAAATGCCGGCATCGTGAAGAAGGTGGCCTTCCCCCGAGAGATCCTGGCCCTCTCCCAGGTGGGGGTGGCCCTCTCCTACTTCTTCTTCCAGACCTGCATCCTCGTGGTGTTCCTCGTGGGCTTCCAGGTGATGCCGGAGTGGCGCTACCTGCCCGAGGTGCTGCTGGCGCTCGTCTGCGACATCGTCTTCTCGGCCGCCCTGGCGCTCGTCCTCTCGGCGCTCAACGTCTACATGAGAGACATCGAGCACCTGATCCAGGTCGTTATGGTGGCGCTCTTTTTCGCCGAGCCGATCGTCTACCCCTACTCGTCGGTCCAGTCCCACCTCGCCAACCACGGCCTCACCTGGCTCTATCTCGCCAACCCGCTCACGGCGATGGTGCTCGCCTTCCAACGCTGCATCTACGGCAACGTCAAGTCCACTGCCACGACACCGTCGTACACGGTCCGTAAAGGTTTGCTCATCACCCACATCGTCCATACGCCGATCCAGTCGCTCGCCAATTACGGGACGGGCTTCTACCTGGAGCTGATGGGCGGGATGCTGGCCGGCTCGCTCCTCCTCTTCTACGTGGCGATGCTGATCTTCCGCCGGGTCGAGGGCAACTTCGCCGAGGAGCTCTGAGATGGCAGCCGCCGTCGAGGTGCAGGGGGTCTCGAAGCGCTTCCGCCTCTACGAGGAGAAGTACACCTCCTTGAAAGAGAGGATCCTCCATGCCGGCAAGGTGCCCTACCACGACTTCTGGGCGCTGAAGGGGATCGACCTCGAGATCGCCCACGGCGAGACGCTCGGCATCCTCGGGCGGAACGGCTCGGGCAAGTCCACCCTTCTCAAGTGCATCGCCGGGGTGCTCAAACCCTCGGCGGGGGAGATCCGCCTGCGGGGCCAGCTGGCGGCCATGCTCGAGCTCGGAGCCGGCTTCCAGCCCGAGCTCTCCGGCCGGGACAACATCTACCTGAATGCCTCCCTCCTCGGCCTCAGCCGGCGAGAGATCGACAAGAGCTTCGATGACATCGTCGCTTTCGCCGAGCTGGAGGAGTTCATCGACAACCAGGTGCGCTTTTACTCCTCGGGCATGTACGTCCGGCTCGGCTTCGCCGTGGCCGTGAACGTCAACCCCGACATCCTTCTCGTCGACGAGGTGCTGGCGGTGGGAGACGAGCGCTTCCAGCAAAAGTGCATGGAGCGCATCCATCGCTTCCAGAAAGAGGGGCGGACTATCGTCGTCGTCTCGCACGCCCCCGACATGATGCGCCAGCTCTGCAACCGGGTGGCGGTGATCAACAGCGGCCAGCTCGTCACGGTGGGCAACCCGGGTCAGTCCATCCGGCGCTTTCGTGACGTCCTCATGGACAGCGACGAGAACACCGGCGCTGTCCCGGCCGTCGAGATCGAGGAGGGCTCGCTAGCGGCCGCCCCCGCTCCGCCGCCGAGCAACCGCAAGGTCCGCATCGTGGCCGCTCGGCTCGAGACCGACCATCCTGAGCGGACGAACATGCACCCCGGCGAGCCGGCCCGCGTCGTCGTCGACCTGGAGGTGACCTCCGAGCTCTCCCAGGTGGTCTTCGGCTGCTCGCTGTGGAGCCAAGGGGACGACCTCATCTTCAACTACGAGGGGGCCGAGCCGAGGCGCCTGCCGATCGGTCGCTCGCAGGTCACCTTCAGCTTCGCCAGCCTTCCCCTCCTCGATGGCTCATACTCGGTGAACGTCAAGGTGCAAGAGCCGGCCGGGGGCACCGTGCACGCCCGCATGGAACCGGCCGTGGTCATCCCCGTCGAGAACCCCGGCCTGACGACGGGGATGGTCTCGCTGCCGCTCACCGTCGAGCTCACCACCGGGACGGGCCAGTCGGAGCCAGCGCTCGTCGACCAGCTGCCGACGTGACCGAGCCGGAGCTGCTGGCCGAGATAGAGGCCGAGGCCGAGCGGATCCGTCACGACGGCTCTCTACCTCCCGGCTTCGAGGCGAGCGTGGCGGCGACCTTCGCCACCCTGGCCGCCGACCCGGCCGCTCTCGAGCGCGAGGCGCGGGGCGCCGATGGACCGCCCCTCGCCCGCGCCGGCGGCGCTGTCAAGCAGCGAGCCCGACGCCTCGTCGGCCCGCCGCTCAGGACCTTGCAGC
>JAJYQK010000081.1 GCA_021794645.1 Actinomycetes bacterium | reverse complement strand
GAGATAGGGGCTCGTGTAGGTCGCATTGGCAAAGGTGAGGGTGTGGGTGTCGGGGAAGGCGTCTATGGGCGAGGAGGCTGTCTGCTCGAGGCCGGAGAAGTGCCCGAACTTGTCGAGGGCGATCGTGAGGGCCCAGCGGGTGGCGGCGCAGTAGGGGCAGTACTCGGCCCCAACGTAGAGGACCTCGGGCTTGCCCGAGGTGGGCACGCTCCCGATCCGCACGAGGGGGGCGCCCGACCCCTTCTTGCCGATCGTCGAGACCGAGTAGGCGCCGGTGCCGCCGCTGCCCGACTGGGCGAGGGCGGTGGCGCTCACCGAGCTGAGGGCGCTCGCCACGTGGGCCGTGACGGGGAAGGGCTTGATGTAAGGGTCGTTGGCCGAGCCGCCCTTGCTGGTGCCGAGGGAGGAGACGACGAGGATGATGACGACGGCGACGACGACGAGGCCGCCGCCGAAGATGCCGGCCGTCATCGCCGACGAGCGGCCGCCGCCCCTCGCCGATCGACGCTTGCCCTGCGGCCGGCGGGCCGCCTGGCTGCGGACAGGGCGGCCCGACTGGTTCTGCAACCGCTCGCGGGCTCGCTCGGCCGCGCTGTTAGCGGTGCCGGCCGGCTTGCGCCGGTTGCCGCTCCCAGGGCGCTTGTTGGAGCCGCTGCTTGCCATAGGTCCTGTCGCTCCTCTGCTGCTGCCGAGTGCGCCCCCACCACCGGAAGCGCTCCAGGTGAAACCAGTTGGCAAGGCTAGTTGCATCCGGGGGCCGTCCCGCCCGCTTCAGGGACTCCCTAGCATCCTCACAGGGCGCCGTAAGCCGGGCCGTACCTCAAGTGGACTTGAAAGCCGCCGCCGGCTCCGCCAATCTCGGGCATGGCGCGTGACATGCTCAGCATCGGCGAGATGGCCGAGCGCACGGGGGTGGCCGCCTCGGCGCTCCGGTTCTATGAGGCAGAGGGCCTCATCTCCTCCGAGCGGAACGAGGGCGGCCAGCGCCGCTTTCGCCGCGAGATGCTCCGGCGGGTCGCCTTCGTGCGGGTGGCCCAGCGGGTGGGGCTCAGCCTCGAGGAGATCGGCCAGGCCCTCTCTCGCCTGCCGGAAGGAAAGACCCCGGACAAAAACGACTGGAAGAGGCTCTCTGGCGCCTGGCGCCCTCTCATCGACGAGAGGATCGCCCTGCTCGAAGCCCTCCGCGACACCCTCGACTCCTGCATCGGCTGTGGCTGCCTCTCACTCAAGCGCTGCGCCCTCTACAACCCCGAGGACGCCGCTCACCGCCTCGGGAGCGGCCCCCGCTACCTGCTCGGCGACGATCCCGCCGCGCTGAAGGAGAGCCCTAGGCGAGGCGGCGGCGCAAAACGAGCTGGCGGCCGCGGTCGGGATGGAGGTAGTCGCCCTGGCAGCTGAAGCCGAGCTTGGCGAGGACGCCGAGGGAGGCGACGTTGCCTGGTTCGACAGAGGCCCGGACGGATCTCAGCCCTGCCTCCTCCGCCGCCCAGGCGAGCAGGCCTTCGGCCGCCTCGGTGGCATAACCCCGCCGGCGGGCCGCCGCCACGATCATGTAGCCGAACTCGGCCTCGCCGCCGAGGGGCGGGCCGTGGAAGCCGATCTCTCCCACCACGGCGCCGTCGGCGCGGGCAACGACCAGATGGGGGAGCCAGTCGACGAGGCTCGGGCGGGCTGCGGCCTCCTCGGGGCGGCGCCGCAGCCAGGACCAGTCTGACTGCTCCCACTCGGCAGGCAGGACGAGCTCGGCCGCCGCCTCGGCTCCTCGCCAGTCGCCCTGGCGCAGGGCCGCCATCAGCTGCGGGCTCATCGAGATGAGGTCGAGCCGGCTGGTGGTGAGCACCCGGTGGAGCCCTTGCACGCACGGCACCGTAGAGCGCCGGCGGAGAACGTGCCCGCCGGCGGCGGGGCGACTACAAACTAAAGGGCGCCTCGACGCTGAGGCCGGAAGGAGACCGCCGTGACCGCAGACTGGACACCGCTCGGGGACCCGACCCTCGGGACCGAACATGAAGAGGTGGGCGGCATCTGGCGGAAGCGGACCGGCCTCAGGGCGATCGTCGCCATCCACTCGACGGCTCTCGGCCCTTCCCTCGGCGGTACCCGCTTCAAGCCGTACGGCTCGGTGGCCGAAGCCCTGAACGACGTGCTGCGTCTCTCGCGGGGCATGAGCTACAAGTCGGCCATGGCCGGCCTGCAGCTCGGGGGCGGCAAGGCGGTCATCATCGGCGAGCCGGCCAAGCTCCGCTCGCCGGAGTTCTTCAAGGACTACGCCGCCTTCCTCGACTCCTTCGGCGGCCGCTACTACACCGCCGAGGACGTCGGCACCTCCCAGGCCGACATGGACGAGCTGGGCCGCTACACGAGCTACGTCACCGGCCGCTCGGCCGAGGTGGGCGGCTCGGGCGACCCCAGCCCGGTCACCGCCTACGGGGTCTTCCGGGCGATGCAGGCAGCCGCCGAGAAGCTCTGGGGCGACCCCAGCCTCTCGGGCCGGACCATCGCCATCAGCGGGGTGGGCAAGGTCGGCTCCACCCTGGCCCGGCTGGCGGCGGCCGAGGGGGCGAAGCTCGTCGTGGCCGACGTCGACCAGCAGGCGGTGGAGGCGCTCGTGGAGGCCGTCGGGGCCATCCCGGCCGAGGTGAGCGAGATCCACCGCACCCACTGCGACATCTACGCCCCCTGCGCCCTCGGCGGGGCCCTCAACGAGGGGACCGTCCCCGAGCTCGCCTGCGAGGCGGTCGTCGGAGCGGCCAACAACCAGCTGTCGGTCCCAGAGATGGCAGATGCCCTCGCCAGCCGACACATCGCCTATGTGCCCGACTACGTCGCCAACGCCGGTGGCGTGATCAACATCGCCTACGAGCGGGGCGGCTACGACCCGGTGGCTGCCCGGGCCCATGTCGGGCGGATCTACGAGACGGTGCTCGAGCTGTTCACCAAGGCGGAGGCGAGCGGCGAGACGCTCGAGGCCGTGGCCGACCGGACCGCCGAGGAGCGGATGGCGCAGGCGGCCTCCGCCTAGGAGCTGGCCTGCAGCCGCTCCCGGCGGGCCTGGGCGAAGTGGCGACCCCGGGTGGCCTGGTCGAGGACCGCCTTGCGCAGCCGGACTGCTTTCGGGGTGACCTCGACGCACTCGTCGTCTCTTATGAACTCGAGCGCCTGCTCCAAGGAGAGCTGGCGGGCCGGCACGAGCCGGACGAGCTCTTCTGCTGTCGAAGAGCGAATGTTGGTGAGCTTCTTCTCCTTCGTCGGGTTCACGTCCATGTCCTCTGAGCGGGCGTTCTCGCCGACGATCATCCCCTCGTAGACCTCGACGCCGGCGCCGACGAAGAGGCTCCCCCGCTCCTGCAGGTTGAGCAGGCTGTAGGTGGTGGTCGCCCCTTGGCGGTCGGCCACGAGAGAGCCCGTGGGCCGCGTGCGCAGCTCACCGAACCAGGGCTCGAAGCCCTCGAAGACGTGGTGGAGGATCCCCGTCCCCCGTGTCTCGGTCAGGAACTCGGTGCGAAAGCCGATCAGGCCCCGGCTCGGCACGAGGTAGTCGAGGCGCACCCAGCCCGTGCCGTGGTTGACCATCTGCTGCATCCGCCCCTTGCGGAGAGCCAGCAGCTGGGTCACGACGCCCATGAACTCCTCGGGCACGTCGATCGAGACCGACTCCACCGGCTCGTGCACCTTGCCCTCGATCTCTCTCGTCACCACCTGTGGCTTGCCGACGGTGAGCTCGAAGCCCTCCCGCCGGAAGGTCTCGACGAGAACGGCCAGCTGCAGCTCGCCCCGGCCCTGCACCTCCCAGGTGTCGGGACGGCCCGTCGGGTTGACCCGCAGCGAGACGTTGCCGACGAGCTCGGCGTCGAGGCGGTTCTTCAACAACCGGGCGGTCAGCTTGTCGCCGTCGCGGCCGGACAGAGGCGAGGTGTTGATGCCGACGGTCATGGCGAGGCTCGGCTCGTCCACCGAGAGGAGAGGGAGGGGCTCGGGGGCGTCCTTGTCGGCCAGCGTCTCGCCGATGGTTACATCGGAGAGACCGGCGACGGCGATGATCTCCCCCGGGCCGACCTCGGCCGCCTCCACCCGCTCGAGCCCCTCGGTGACATAGAGCTCGGAGACCTTGACGGTCTCGACCGTGCCCTCCCGGCGGCACCAGGCGACCTGCTGACCCCGCCGGATGGTGCCGTTCACGACCCGGCAGATCGCCAGGCGGCCGACATAGGGAGAGGCGTCGAGGTTCGTCACGAGGGCCTGCAGGTTGTGGCCCGCCTCGTAGGCCGGCGCCGGGATGTGCTCGGCGATGGCCTGGAAGAGCGGCTCGAGGTCCTCTCCCTCCGCCCCCGGGTCGAACGAGGCCCGCCCCGCCCGGGCGTTCGTGTAGAGGATGGGGAACTCGATCTGGTGCTCGTCGGCGTCGAGGTCCAAGAAGAGCTCGTAGACCTCGTCGACGACCTCTTTCGGGCGAGCGTCGGGCCGGTCGATCTTGTTCACGACGAGCACGACCGGGAGCCGGCGCTCGAGCGCCTTGCGCAGCACAAAGCGGGTCTGAGGAAGCGGTCCCTCGCTGGCGTCGACGAGGAGGAGGACGCCGTCCACCATCGAGAGCGCCCGCTCGACCTCACCGCCGAAGTCGGCATGGCCGGGCGTGTCGACGATGTTGAGCTTGATGCCACCGTGGCGCACGGCGGTGTTCTTGGCGAGGATCGTGATCCCCTTCTCCCGCTCGAGGTCCATCGAGTCCATGACCCGCTCGGCGACCTCCTGGTTGGCCCGGAAGACACCCGACTGCCAGAGCATGGCGTCAACGAGCGTCGTCTTGCCGTGGTCGACGTGGGCGACGATGGCGAGGTTTCTGATGTCGGCGCGCGAGGTCATGAGGAGAAAAGGCGAGGTGGCGACCGGCCGCCTGGCCCGTCAGCACCTACAGAGTACCCGGCGCCAGGGGGGGCGGCGGCGGCTCAGAGGCTGAGGACCCTGAGCGCCCGGCGCATCGTCTCGGCCAGGTTGGCCGCCGCGAGCTCCATCGCCACCTCGAGGGGGGACCAACGCAGCGGCGCCAGCGGGGACTCCGGCCGGATCGCGGCTGGTGAGCCGGTCGTCAGCAGGTAGCGGACGTCGACGTGCTCGTGGGCGGGCTCGTCCTCGCGCCCTTGCACCGGCACCACGACGACGTGGCAGATGACCGGCCCGGGAAAGGGCGAGAGGTCGAAGAGCCCCGACTCCTCGGTTGCCTCCCGCAGGGCGGTGGCATAGGGATCTGCCTCCCCCGGCTCGGCATGGCCGCCCAGCTGGAGCCAGTCGTGCTGGCGGGCATGCCAGCGGAGAAGGACCCGATGGGTCGGCGGGTCGAGCACGATCGCCGACCCGGTGACATGGAGCGGGGAGGAGCGCGCGAAAGGGTCGGGCGCCTCGGCCAGGAGGCCCGCCAGCCGCTCGAGATCTTCTCTTTCCTGCTCACCGGAGCCCTCGTAGTCACCGAGCCAGGAGAGCGCCTGCCCGCCGTCGGACCGCATGGGGTCAAGTTATGGCAGCGGGCCCCGGCCGGGCTAGGCCGACTTGGCGGCCTCGCCCTCCAGGCTGGCCCACTCCTCCTCGCCCAGCTCGAGCTCGGCCGCCTTCATGTTCTCCTCCAGGTGGCTCACCTTCGAGGTGCCCGGGATCGGCAGCATGACCGGGGAGCGGTGCAGCGTCCAGGCGATCGAGAGCTGGGAGATGGTGACACCGTGGCGGCTGGCGGCCTGGTCGAGCGGGCCACCCTCCCGGGCCAGCTCGCCTCCTGCCACAGGAGCCCAGGGGATGAAGCCGATACCGTCCTTCTCGCATGCCTCGAGGACCGGCTCGGAGCTGCGATCTGTGAGGTTGTAGCGGTTCTGCACCGTCACGATCTCGGTTATCTGGCGCGCCTCGGCCAGCTGGTCGGCGGTGACGTTGGAGAGGCCGATGTGGCGGATCTTGCCGTCTTTTTGCAGCTCGGCGAGGGCCCCGACCGACTCGGCGAAGGGCACCTTCGGGTCCGGTCGGTGGAACTGGTAGAGGTCGATGCGCTCGAGCTTCAGCCGCCGGAGCGACATGTGGACGCACTGGCGCAGGTACTCGGGCCGCCCGACTGCCTCCCAGATGCCCGGGCCGCTTCGGCAGAGGCCGCCCTTGGTGGCGATGACGAGGTCCTCGCCGTAGGGGTGGAGCGCCTCGGCGATGAGGTCCTCGCTCACGAAGGGCCCGTAGGAGTCGGCCGTGTCGACGAAGTTGACCCCGACCTCGGGCAGGCGCCGCAGCACCCGGACGGCCTCCTCCCGGTCGGCTGGCTCGCCCCAGATGCCGTCACCGGTTATGCGCATCGCGCCGAAGCCGAGGCGGGAGACCTCGAGGTCCCCCCCGATCTTGAATCTTCCACTGTCGCTCATGGGCCATGACCTTAAGTGGGCCGCCTCTCGGCCGGCGCGCCCTCACGCTCTCCGGCGCTCGGCTGGTGCGAGCCGGCCACTGGCAGACGCGAAAGCTGTGGCGGGGAGGGGCTGCTCGAGCCGACAGCTGCCACCACCAGCGCCAGCGGCGAGGGAACGCCCCTTGCCGGCGGGTCCGCTGGGAGTTAGAACTGTCACGGCCGAAGTGGCCGGGGGTTTAACCGTGAGCACGAGCACGAGCAGTGCCGTCTCTCTGTCGTCTCTCCGAGGCGACAGCAGATGAGGTCTCTCGGGAACCGCTGCGCCCTCTTCGGGTCGGTCGCCGGCGCCGCCCTGCTGGCGGGAGGGGTGCT
>JAJYQK010000053.1 GCA_021794645.1 Actinomycetes bacterium | reverse complement strand
CAATCCCGCTACGAGACCTTCGAGGACCTCGTGCAGTACTGCCGCTGCGTCGCCGGCTCGATCGGGCGCCTCTCGCTCGGGGTCTTCGGCACGCAGCGCTTCGAGGAGGCAGAGCCGCTCGCCGACGCGCTCGGCATCGCGCTGCAGATCACGAACATCCTCCGCGACGTCGTCGAGGACCGCACGGCCATGGGGCGGGTCTACCTCCCCCAGGAGGACCTTGCCTCCTTCGGCCTGGCGCCGGACGGGACGGGCCCGCCCGAGGCGATGGGGGCGCTCATCCGCCTGGAGGCGGGCCGAGCCCGGGAGCGCTACGAGAAGGGGCTCGGTCTCCTGCCACTCCTCGACCACCGCAGCCGGGCCTGCGTCGCTGCCATGGCGGGGATCTACAGGCGGCTCCTCTCCCGGATCGAGGCCGACCCGACAGCTGTCCTCACCGGCAGGGTCTCCCTTCCGACCTGGGAGAAGGCCTGGGTGGCAGCCCGCAGCCTGGCGGGGGCGGGCGCATGAGCTCGCCTCCTTCTGCCCAGCCCCGGGTGATCGTCGTCGGCGGCGGCTTGGCCGGCCTCTCGGCCGCCCTCGACTGCGCCGAGCAGGGGGTCGCCCTCACCCTCCTCGAGGGTCGCCCGCGCCTGGGCGGTGCCACCTGGTCCTTCGAGCGCCAAGGCCGCAGCTTCGACAACGGCCAGCACGTCCACCTCCGCTGCTGCGAGGCCTACAGGGGCTTGCTCGACAAGCTCGGCACGGCCCATCTCGCTCCCTTTGCCGGCCCCCTCGCCATCCCGGTGCTGCGCCCTGGCTCCGGGGCGGCACCGCCCCGGACCGCCTGGATCCGCCGCGACGGGCTGCCCGCCCCTTTGCACCTCGCCCGTTCCCTCCTCTCCTACTCCCATCTGAGCTGGGCCGACCGCCTCCGGCTGCTGCCGGCGGCCCTCGGGCTCCGCTTCGCCGACGAGTCCGACCCGAAGCTGGACGAGCAGACCTTTGCCGAGTGGCTACGCCGCCGCGGCCAGTCCGAGGCGAGCATCGCCCGGCTCTGGGACCTCATCACCCTGCCGACGACCAACCTGCGCGCCGACGAGGTGTCGCTCACGCTGGCGGCCAAGGTCTTCCACACCGGTCTGCTGACGGTCACCGAGGCGGCCGACATCGCCTGGGCCCAGGTGCCTCTGGCCGAGCTGCATGTCGAGCCGGCCCGCCGCCTGCTCGAGTCCCTCGGCGGCGAGGTGCACTCCCGGTCGCGGGTGACAGAGCTCGTCCTCGACGAGCCGGCCTCCGGTCCCCGGCAGGTAAGAGGGGTGCGGCTCGAGGACGGCCAGCTGCTCGAGGCCGAGGCGGTCGTCCTCGCCGTCCAGCACGAGGAGGCGGCCAAGCTGCTTCCCGAGAGCGCCGGTGTGAACACCGCCGCCCTGGGCGGGCTCGGTTCGGCGCCCATCGTGAACGTCCACTTCGTCTTCGATCGGCCGGTCATGGCGCACAAGGTGGCCGCGGCGATCGACTCCGAGGCGCAGTTCATCTTCGACCGGACGCCCGCCGCCCATCTCTCGCCCGAGGAGGCGCGAACCCACCAGGTCATAGCCGTCTCCCTCTCGGGAGCCGAGGCGCAGATCGGGGAGCGCCCCCAGGTTCTGATAGAGCGCCAGCTGGCGGCGCTGCGCCAGCTCTTCCCGGCCGCCCGCGCCGCAGAGCCCGTCGATGCGGTCGTGACGAGAGAGCACCAGGCGACCTTCCGCGGCCGCCCCGGGACGGCGCGGCTCAGGCCGCCGGCCCGCACGGCCCTCTCGAACCTGGCCCTGGCCGGCGCGTGGACCGACACGGGCTGGCCGGCCACGATGGAGGGAGCGGTGCGCTCCGGTCACGCTGCTTCGGAGGTCGTCTTGTCGGCACTCGGCCGGTGGAGTGGCCCGGTGCCGGCCCGACAGGAGGTCACCGCCTGATGCGAGGTCGGTCCGTGCCAGCGGTCCTCGAGCGAGCTCGGGAGCTCGCCGCCCCGGCGCTCGAGGCCGCCCTCGAGCGCCTCTCGCCCGAGGTGCGCCCCCTTGCCCGTTACCACTTCGGCTTCGACGACGCCCACGGCAACCCGGCCGGCCGGCCGGACGGCAAGGGAGTGCGGCCCGCCCTCTCGGTCCTCTCGGCCGAGGCGGTCGGGGGAGAGGCCACGAGCGGTGTGCCGGGCGCAGTGGCGGTCGAGCTCGTCCACAACTTCTCGCTCATCCACGACGACGTCATCGACAACGACAAGGAGCGCCGGCACCGTCCGACCGTCTGGGCCATCTGGGGGGTGGGCCGGGCCATCATCGCCGGCGACGCCCTCCTCGCCCTCGCCCAGGAGGTCCTCTTGGAGGCGGCAGCGGACGACGACGCCGAGGGTCAGGGCCGGACCGGAGCGGCCGCCCGCTGCCTGGCGGAGGCGACCGGGGCCATGATCGCCGGCCAGGCCCTCGACATGGCCTTCGAGTCCCTGCCGGCGGTCGACGTCGCGAGCTGCCTCTCGATGGAGGCGGGCAAGACCGGAGCCCTCCTCGGGGCGGCTGCCTGCCTCGGGGCCGTCCTCGCCGGGGCGCCGGTCGAGACAACGAACGCGCTGCGCCGCTTCGGAGTCGAGCTCGGGCTCGCCTTCCAGGCGATCGACGACCTCCTCGGCATCTGGGGCGACCCGGGCCAGACAGGAAAGGCCATCGGCAACGACATCCGCCAGCACAAAAAGACCCTGCCGATATCTGCTGCTCTCGCAGCCGGGGGGCGAGGGGCAGAGGAGCTGGCTGCCCTGCTGTCGAGCGATGATCTCACCGAGACCGAGGTGGTCCGAGCGGCCCAGCTGGTAGAGAGCTGCGGGGGGCGTGCCATGGCGAGCGAGGAGGCCTCCTCCCGCCTCAGCTTGGCGCTCGCCGCGCTCGAGAGCGTCCCGCTCGGCGACCGGCCCCGGGCCGAGCTCGTCGACGTCGCCAACTTCATCGTGGCGAGGCAGTTCTGATGGCCACGGATCTGCAAGGGGCGAAAAAGACCCTCGAGGCAGCCCGCGCTTACCTCCTCTCGCTGCAAGAGCAGGAGGGCTACTGGAAGGGCGAGCTCGAGACCAACGTCACGATGGACGCCGAGGACCTCTTCGTCCGCTCTTTCCTCGGCATCCTCACGAGTGAGGAGACCGCCGAGTCGGCCGCCTGGATCCGCTCCCAGCAGCGATCGGACGGCACCTGGGCGAACTTCTACAACGGCCCGGCCGACCTCTCCACCAGCCTCGAGGCCTACGTGGCGCTCCGGATGGCCGGCGACTCCTCAGAAGAGCCCCACATGGCAAAGGCGGCTGCCTACATAAGAGACGCCGGTGGCCTCGAGCGCACCCGCGTCTTCACGAGGCTCTGGATGGCGCTCTTCGGCCTCTGGCCCTGGGAGGAGCTCCCGGCCCTCCCGCCAGAGATGATCTTCCTGCCGTCCTGGTTCCCCCTCAACATCTACGACTTCGCCTGTTGGGCCCGCCAGACCATCGTTGCCCTGACGGTGGTCGCCTCCCACCGGCCGGTGCGGCCGCTCGCCTTTGGGATAGAGGAGCTGCGCTCGGGTCTCCCGCCGGTGCCCCGGAAGCCGGTCTGGACCGTCGACGGCGCCTTCCAGCTGCTCGACCGGGCGCTGCACCGCTGGGAACGCCTGGCCCGGAGGCCAAGTGTCAAAGCGACCGTCCGCCGGCTGGCCCTCGAGAAGGCAGAGCGCTGGATCATCGACCGGCAGGAGGACGACGGCTGCTGGGGCGGCATCCAACCCCCCTGGGTCTACTCGCTCATGGCCCTTCAGCTGCAGGGCTACGACCTCGCCCATCCGATCATGAGGAAGGGGATCGCCGGCCTGGAGGGCTTCACGATCAGAGAGGACGGCCTCCGTCGCTTCGAGGCCTGCCAGTCGCCGGTCTGGGACACCGCCCTCTCGGTCGTCGCCCTCGCCGACTCGGGCGACGACCTCGCTGACGAGCCGCTGGCACGCGCCGTCAGGTGGCTCACCGGCGAGGAGGTGAAGGTGAAGGGGGACTGGGCGGTGCGCCGCCCCGAGCTCGAGCCGGGCGGCTGGGCCTTCGAGTTCGCCAATGACAACTACCCCGATCTCGACGACACCGCCGAGATCATCCTCGCTTTCCGCAAGGCCGGGGTGAGGCCTACCGGGGAGCAGGCCGCCCCGCCGGGATACGAGGAGAGCGCAGCGGCCCTCATGCGGGCTCGCCGCTGGGTGGAGGGGATGGTCTCGGCCGACGGTGGCTGGGGGGCCTTTGATGCAGACAACACCCGGGAGCTCTGCCGGCGGCTGCCCTTCTGCGACTTCGGCGCGGTCATCGACCCGCCGAGCGCTGATGTCACGGCTCATGTCGTCGAGATGCTGGCGCGGGAGCTGAGCCTCGACGACGGTTCCGACCCCTTCGGCCGCACGAGGACAGCCGAGCTTTTGGCGGGCGGCCTGCGCTGGCTGAGCGATGCGCAGGAGAAGGACGGCTCCTGGTTCGGGCGCTGGGGGACCAACTACGTCTACGGCACCGGGGCGGTGGTGCCCGCCCTCGTGGAGGCGGGCGTGCCGACCGACGACCCCCGCATCACCCGGGCGGTGCGCTGGCTCGAGGAGCACCAGAACGAGGACGGCGGCTTCGGAGAGGACCTTCTCTCCTATGTCGAGAGGGACTGGGCGGGACGGGGGGCCTCGACCGCCTCCCAGACCGCCTGGGCGCTCCTTGCACTCGTGGCAGCGGGCAGGGCGGACTCCGAGGCCGCCCGCCGGGCAGTGGCCTGGCTCGGCGAGACCCAGCGCCGCGACGGAGGGTGGGATGAGCCCTGGTTCACCGGCACCGGCTTCCCGGGCGACTTCTACATCAACTACCACCTCTACCGCCTCGTCTTCCCGGTGAGCGCGCTCGGCCGCTACGTCGCCGCCCTGGAGAGCGGGGCGAGTCGTTGAGTGTCGTGGTGCTGACGCCGCTTCGCATCGAGATGGTGGCCGCTCGCCTCGGTACGCGGGGCCGGGAGGGCCTCCGGTTCGAGACCGCCGGGATGGGGCCCGAGAAGGCGAGAGCCACGGCCGAGCGCCTGGCCCGCCTCCTCCCTCCCTCCGATCCGATCGCCGTTCTCGGCTTCGCCGGCGGCCTCCACGCCGGGGACAGGGCGGGCGACCTCGTGGTGGCTAGCGAGCTCGAGATGCTCGATGGCTCGCTCCCGCCCCGGCCCCTCGATCGCAGCCTCGCCGAGCGGGTGCGAGAGCGGCTGTCCGAGGCGTTCGCGCGGGTGCGAACCGGCGGGATCGTCTGCAGCCGCACTCTCTTGGGTAAAAATGACATGGTTGCCCTGGCGGGGCGAGAAGGGCCGCCGCCGCTCGCCTGCGAGATGGAGTCCGCCTGGCTGGCCCCACTTGCGGAGGGTCGGCCCTTCGTCGTGGTGCGGGCTCTCGTCGACCGACCCGGACGGCCACTTTTCGGGCCCTGGACGCCGCTCCGGGCGAGCAGGGCCTTTGAGCGGCTGGCGGCGGCTGCCGGCCTGGTGAGCGACGTGCTCGAGCAGATCTAGAAGACGAAAGCAAAGAGGAAACAGATGCCAATCCCACTACGCCAGAACCTGAAGGTCGCCTCGTACCTCATGCGTCAGCGTCTGGCGAAGAAAGAGAAGTTCCCGCTCATCGTCGAGCTGGAGCCCCTCTTCAGCTGCAACCTGGCCTGCCCGGGGTGCGGGAAGATCCAATATCCGACCGAGATACTGCGCAAGCGGCTGAGCGTCGAGGAGGCGGTCGGCGCTATCGAGGAGTCTGGGGCGCCGATGGTCTCCATCGCCGGCGGCGAACCGCTTCTCCATCCGCAGATCGAACAGATCGTGCAAGAGCTCATAAAGCGCAAGAGGTTCGTCTACCTCTGCACGAACGCCATCCTCCTCAAGCGCCGTATCGAGCGGTTCACCCCCTCGCCCTACTTCTCCTGGGTCGTCCACCTAGACGGGCTGAAGGAGCGGCATGACCAGGCGGTCGATCGAGTGGGCGTCTTCGATACCGCCGTCGAAGCCATAAAGCTCGCCAAGTCGAAGGGCTTCCGGGTCACCACCAACTCGACCTTCTTCACGACGGACTCTCCGAAGACCGTGCGGGAGGTGCTCGACTTCCTGAACGACGAGCTGAAGGTCGACGCCATGATGATCTCGCCGGCCTACGCCTACGAGAAGGCACCGGACCAGGACCACTTCCTCGGTGTGCGCCAGACCCGGGAGCTTTTCGCCGCCGCCTTCTCCGAGGGTCGGCGCAAGAAGTGGCGCCTGAATCACACGCCGCTGTTCCTCGACTTCCTCGAGGGCAAGCAGGACTACCAGTGCACGCCGTGGGGCATCCCGAGCTACTCGATCTTCGGTTGGCAGCGGCCGTGCTACCTGATGGGAGACGGCTACACCGAGACCTACAAGGAGCTCGTCGAGACGACCGACTGGTCCAAGTACGGGCGAGGCAACGACCCGCGCTGCGACAACTGCATGGCCCACTGCGGCTACGAGCCGTCTGCTGTGATGGCGACGACGAGGTCGCTTCGCGAATCGCTCCGGGCGGCCGTCGGCACCCACTGACCCGTCCGTACGGCGGCGGGCGCATCCCCGAATGCCGCGGCGGCATGAGGCAAGGGTGCCCGGCGGCCGGCGGCAACTAGGCTGCCACCGGCGCGGGGCTGTAGCTCAGTTGGTCAGAGCGCCTGGTTTGCAACCAGGAGGCCACGGGTTCGAATCCCGTCAGCTCCACCCGTGTTTCGTATTCGAACT
>JAJYQK010000181.1 GCA_021794645.1 Actinomycetes bacterium | reverse complement strand
ATGATCTGCCCGTCGAGGTCGGCTGCGCCGATGAGGGTGACAAGAGCGTGCGCGAAGTCGGCTCGCAGCGGTGCCGTCGTCGTTCCCGCTCGAAGGGCGAGATCGACCCCGAGGTGTTCGGTGTCGCGCCGTGTCGGCGGTGGCGCGGGCGGGCTGCCGACGATTTCGCCAGATCAACCGATCCACGGCACGAGACGCCGCGCATGCAGCTCACTTGCCTAGAGAAGACTTGGCAGCCCTGCCACCGCACAAAGCCCCTCCCTCTCGGGACTGACCCCCTGCGACAACCGCTCCGGACGTCATCTCCTGGGACGACGCTCCTCTCTACGGGCATTTACGACCCATCACCATGGTGGTCGGCGTCGGCGTCGGCGTCGAGCGCGACGAGGACCTTCTCAGCGGCTGTGCTGATGGCGTCGAGCTCGCCGGGGGTGAGCGGGTCGATGAACAAGCGGCGTACCATCGCCACATGGTGAGGCGCAGCCGCCTCGATCGCCTTGCGGCCCAATTCGGTCGTCACGACGAAGGCGCCGCGGCGGTCGCCGTCGCAGCGCTCCTTTTTCAGCAGGCCCCGTCCGGTCATGCGGCCGACCTGGTGGGAGAGCCGGCTCTTCTCCCAGCCGAGGACCTCGGCCAGCTGGAAAGGGCGGGCCCGGTAGTCGGCCCGGTCGCTCAGGGCGACCAGCACCAGATAGTCGGCGTAGGACAGATCGGAGGTGGCGGCCAGATCAGCCGCCAGGCGGCCGGCGAGACGCAGCTGCATGAACTGTAGGGCCCGCCATGCTCGTAGTTCGCGCTCGTCGAGCCACCGCACCTCGGTCATGGCTCAAGTCTACGGAGTGGAATAGTTGATCTGTCACCTATGTTGTAGGACATGTCCACTACGCAAAGGAGCAGTACCATGAGCACGACGACCATCCCCGCCAGCCTGACCGGCAGCTACACCATCGATCCTGCACACAGCCGGATCGGGTTCGTCGCCCGCCACGCCATGGTCACCAAAGTCCGAGGCTCGTTCAACGACTTCGAGGGCTCGGGCTACTTCGACGCCGCCAACCCAGCGAACTCGAAGCTGCAGCTCTCGATCAAGGCGGCCAGCATCGACACCCGCAACGCGGACCGCGACGCCCATCTGCGGTCGAACGACTTCTTCGACATGGACACCTACCCGCAGATCACCTTCTCCTCGACGAGCGTCGAGCAGACCGGCGACCTCCGCTTCCGGGTCACCGGTGACCTGACCATCAAGGGCGTCACCCGGCCCGTCACCGTCGATTTCGAGTACACCGGTAGCGCGATCGACCCCTACGGCAACCAGCGGATCGGCTTCGAAGGAACGACTGTGGTGAACCGCAAGGACTGGGGCGTCAACTGGAACGCTGCGCTCGAGGCCGGCGGCGTGCTCGTCAGCGAGAACGTCACCTTGGAGTTCGAGGTCTCCGCCATCCGCAGCGCCGAGGCCGGCTGATACACCTCCGAGCGGGTACCGCTCGAGACACTCGACCGTTCACCTGAGCCCGGAGGGGGACCTGGCCCCGCTCCGGGCCTGCCCGAAGGAAACCCAATGCCTGTATCGCCTGTACGTCTCAACCACGCTGTGCTCTTTGTCTCCGACCTCGAGCGCTCGGTCAGCTTCTACACCGAGGTGTTCGCCATGGAGGTGATCGCCCGAGAGCCGCGCGCGAATGCCGCCTTCCTGCGGCTCCCCCGCTCGGGGAACCACCACGACCTCGGCCTCTTCGGTGTCGGAACCAGGGGTGGTCCGAAGCGGCGCGGCGCCATCGGCCTGTACCACCTGGCCTGGCAGCTCGACACCATCGACGAGCTGGCCGCCGCCCGCCAGAGCCTCCTCGACGCCGGCGCCTATACCGGTGAGTCCAGCCATGGTGCTACCAAGAGCATCTATGGCGCCGACCCCGACGGCAACGAGTTCGAGCTGATGTGGATGCTGCCGCGCGAGCACTGGGGTGTCTACGAGAACTCCGCCCCCATCGACCATCTCGACCTCGCCGGCGAGGTCGAACGGTGGCACGGTGTGGCCACCGGCGAGCTACCGGTGCTCGGCGATGCCAAGGCAGTCCGGTCATGACGGCCTTCGCCCGGAGGGGGACCCGAGTCGGGCAGACAGAAGGCGTCGCTGCAGCAGGTAGCCTTGTCGGCGAAGGAGTGAAGTAGCAACCTCTTGGCGGCGCGTTGAGCCTTGGCTGTCGGGCACCACTTCTCCCCAGGCTCGAAGCGAAGGAGTCCCTCGTAAAGATGGACACGACGTCGTGATGAGCGCTCGGCGGATGCCGGAGGCTCACTGGTGTTCTCATGGCCGGTGAACGTCTCCAGAGGATCTTGGCTGCGTTGTCGGCTAACAGCGGGGCAGAGCTTTCTGCTCGTCAGCTCTGCCAGACCGCCACCGCCGTTCTCGGGGTGGACGGCATCGGGGTGATGCTCATGTCGGGAGACGTGGCCTACGGCTCGTTGTGCACGACCAACGACGTGAGCGAACTGATCGAAGAGCTGCAGTACAGCCTCGGCGAGGGTCCGTGCGTGGATGCCTACAACAGCGGCCGAGTCATCGCCGAGGCCGACCTGGCCGACCCCGCGACAGTGCGCTGGGCTGCCTTCTCCCCGCCGGCTCTCCAGGCGGGCGTTCGGGCGGTGTTCGCCTTCCCGCTCCAGGTCGGTGCCGTGTGCCTCGGCGCCCTCGACCTGTACACGGCCCGCCCCGGGCAGCTGAGCGACGACCAGCACGCCGATGCCCTCGTCATGGCAGACGTTGTGGTGTCCTGGGTACTTGGCTCCCAAGCCCTTGCTCCCTCCGGGAGTTTGGCGCCAGCGCTCGATGCTGCGGCCGACCTCCACCTCATCGTGCACAACGCAGCAGGCATGGTGGCGGGCCAGCTTGGCGTTAGCGTCGCCGAGGCGTTGATCCGACTGCGGGCTCACGCCTTTGGCCAGGGACGTCCTCTCACGCAGGTCTCCGAGGATGTCGTCGAGCGGAGGCTTCGCTTTGAATGAAGCATGACCTAGGCTGTGCGATGCCTAGCGAGACAGAGTCATCTCGGCTTGCGGGCGGAGCTTGACTCTCCGTCTCCAGCGCGCGTGGCCTGGCAACTGAGAGGACCGCCGATGGCACGAGAAGAGTTCGTCGTGAGAGCGCTGGTTGAGATGGCCGACACTCTCGTGGGTGAGTTCGATGTCGTCGACCTGCTGACCGGACTGGCCTCGCGCTGCGTCGAGCTTCTCGGGATATCGGCCGCTGGGGTCATGGTCGCCACGGCTCGTGGCGACGTCCGGCTAGTGGCGTCTTCCAGCGAGGCGATGAGGGTGTTGGAGCTCTTCGAGCTGCAAGCCGAGGAGGGCCCCTGCCTCGATGCCTACAGCAGCGGTGAGCCGGTCGAGCACCTGGTGCTCGAAGCCGGCGGCCCACCCTGGCCCCGCTTCTCGGTAGCGGCGCTCGAAGCCGGCTTCCACTCGGTATCAGCCCTGCCCCTCAGGCTGCGGGAGACGACGATCGGCGCTCTCAATCTCTTCAGCGTCGGCATGATGCAGATGCGCGAGCCCGACACCTTGGTAGCGCGAGCCTTTGCCGATCTGGCAGCAATTAGCATCCTGCAGCACCGCAGCACCGATGAGCAGCAGCGCACCAACGAGCAACTGTCACAGGCCCTCAACAGCAGAATTGTCATCGAGCAGGCCAAGGGCATCATCGCCGAACGAGCCGGTATCAGCCTGGCGGATGCCTTCAACCATCTACGGGCTTACTCGCGCGATCACAACCTCTTGCTGACCGATGTTGCCCTGACCGCCGTGGATGGAACCCTCGACTTGGGTGCTTGGCTCGCGTCCAGCGAGCGGCGCGGGAGCGAATCGCCTTAGACCCGGGACAGGGTCCCATGTCGGGCCCTGGAGCCGCCCTGCTGGCCTGTCACACCCGAGACGGGCATGGCCCGAGACGGGCGCACAGACCAGCAGGGCAACTTACCTCGGGAGCAGACGCCGGCTGCATGCCAATGCAGCGGCGGAGCCTGCCCCGTCGAGGTTCTCCTTAGAGAGGCCGTACGTTCTGTGCTTCCAGCCCTTTGCGGCCCTGGGCCACGTCGAACTCGACCTGCTGGCCCTCCTCGAGGGTCTTGTAGCCGTCACCCACCAGGTTGGAGTAGTGGACGAAGACGTCCTTCTCCCCGTCGGCCGGGGTGATGAACCCAAAGCCTTTCTCGCTGTTGAAGAATTTCACCGTTCCGGTTGCCATTTTTGTCTTTCTCTTTCTCTTTCTTTATTGCTCTATGTGATCTCGGGCTGAGGCGGTCAGACTCGCTTGGAGGTGCCCAACTTCCCGTAGAGGTTGCCGCAGCTCGAGGCCTCACCCACCTCACCGTAGGTTCGACAGCGAGGGTCGTCGCACCACCCGATGAGGCGAGTTCCTTCTCGCACTTGAAGGGCGTGCTCTAGGCAGAGCTCGATGTCAGGCAAGATGACGGTAAGCGAGTAGGAAGGATCACCAGGGTCGGGGCCGCGAGCCAGGGTGCGCCGCGGGGCCTCGATCGTCTCGGTGGCCGGCCCGCCGCAGAGTGCGCAGGCGGTGGCGGGTGTCCCGGGCGTCATGGACGGATGGCGTCGCGAAGCTTCTCGACGCCGGCCAGCCGCCGCGACACCTTGTCCGGCTCCTCGGCATCTCTTTCACGTATCCGCCGTTCGAGGCGGTCAAGGCGAGCTCGTTCGTTGTCGACGAGCTGCTGGCGCTCGGCGCCGCCGTGGGCCACGAGAGCACGGACGAAGCTCCGGTGAGCGTCAAGGGCGCGCCCGAGCTCCAGCTGACGGGCGATCGCCGAGTAAGAGATCCCGCTCTCTCGCAGGGTCAGCACTCGGGCATCGACGTCGCGGGTCGGCAACCGCGGCCGCTTCGGGCCCTTTGCGCGCTCGGGCGCCGCCGGTGAGCGCCGCTGCGACATCGTGGCGTGGGTGCGCCTAGGCACTGTGACTCGCCTTCATGTGGTTCGCCGGGCTGTTCACAACGAGAGCTGTTCGAGCTGGGTCTGGATCTCGTTCCGTCGCGCCTCGAACTCCTCGGGTGACAGCTCGCTGCCCTCGAGTGCCCGGTGGAGCGCCGCCAGATCCTCGATGAGCTCGGCTTCGCTTCCGGTGGGCTGGACGACCACCGGTTCGAGGGCGGCCGCCCGCCGGGCGGCCTTTCGCTCCGCCTTCGCCTGGGCTTGCTCCATCTTCTGACGTTCCCGCTGCCGTTTACCGACCGAGCTGACCATCATGGTCTCCTCTGGGTGATGCTGGCGACATGCGACCGCTGCAGGGATAGACCTCGCGGTTGCAGCCGGCCAGGCGTGTGAAGAAAGACAATCGCTCGAGGAACTCGGCCAGGCGCTGGAAGATGACGAACTCCGTTCGAAGTGGGCCGACTCGGGGGAGTTCTCGAACTAGCCACGCCTGCAAAACAGGCGACAGGTCAATCTACCAGGTGCGAACGCTTGCCAGAGCGGCCGGCCGGACCAGCCTCGTGTTCTCGTTGACGGGCCCGGACATGCCAACAGCAGCGGCGGTCGACCCCGCCCTGGTCAGCTGTTGAGGATCTCGTGCAGGTCTGGGCCGGAAGTGGGATGGCGGAGCTTGGACATGGCGCGGGCCTCGATCTGGCGGATGCGCTCACGGGTCAGGTGGAAGCGGGCGCCAACCTCCTCGAGGGTGCGGGGGTCGCCCTGGTCTAGTCCGAAGCGGAGCCGGATAATCTCTCGCTCCCGGTCGTCGAGGCTTGCCAAGAGCGCGGTGACATGGCCTGGCAAGAGGCTCGCTGCGGCCGCGTCGAAGGGCGAGACCGCCCCGGCGTCCTCCACTAGGTCGCCCAGCTCGCCATCGCTGTCGTGACGCAAGGGCTCCGAGAGCGAGGCGGGAGCTGCCAGGTGCCGCAGAACCTCGAGGATCCGCTCGCTGCTCACGTCGAGGTCACCTGCCAGCTCGCTCACGCTCGGCCGTCGACCGAGCTGGGCCTCGAGACGCCCACGGGCCTTGGTGATCTGATTGAGAAGCTCTCCGGCGTTCACCGGCAGACGGATCGTGCGACCCCCGTTCGCGATGCCGCGGGCGATCGCCTGACGAATCCACCAAGTGGCATAGGTCGAGAACTTGAAGCCCTTTCGCCAGTCGAACTTCTCGACTGCGTGAATCAGCCCGAGGTTGCCCTCCTGGACGAGGTCGAGCAGCGGAAGATCCGATGCCTGGTATCGCTTGGCGATGGACACGACGAGGCGCAGGTTGGCCGTCACAAAGGTCTCCGTCGCGACCTCGCCTGCCCGGACGAGCTGCTGGAGCTCACGCCTGCGACCTGCGGCGTCCTCTGTCTCTCGGGCCAGCTGGGCCCGCGCCTGGCGCCCCGCCTCGACGGCCTGAGCGAGTCGGGCCTCGTCCTGTTTCGTGAGCAGCTTGTGACAGCCGATGTCGCGCAGATAGAGACGGAGCAGGTCCTCTTCAGGTAGCTGCGCAAGCTTGTTGGGCACTGGCCCCCATCTCTGGATGCCCGGCGATCGGAGCGGCAGGCACGCTCACCGCCAAGCGGGTGAACTCTGTCTTCGCCGACGGACCCGGACGCGTCCCCGACGTTGCGCTCTGCTCGAGGCTACTCGCATCGGCCGATCCCGCCGTCGAAGAGACCGAAGCGGACGTCCTAGGCTGGCGTCATTGCCGGCGGCGGCGGGCGCAAGAAGGTTCGGTCGGATGGCCCTTCCTCGAAGGCTCGCCCGCTCGCTGGGCGTCTCGCCGGCTGACCGTCCTCCT
>JAJYQK010000167.1 GCA_021794645.1 Actinomycetes bacterium | reverse complement strand
TGTCGTGGGTGACGAGCAGCACCGCCATGCCGAGCCGTTCCTTCAGCTCGTCGAGGAGGCCGAGGATCTGGGCCTGGATGGTGACGTCGAGGGCAGTGGTCGGCTCGTCGGCGATGAGCAGCTTCGGATCGCAGCTGAGGGCTATGGCGATCATGATGCGCTGACGCTGGCCACCGGAGAACTGGTGCGGGTAGTCGTTGACACGCTCGTTCGAGCGCGGGAAGCCGACCAGGGCGAGAGCGTCGGAGGCCTGCGAGAGGGCCTCCTTCTTCGAGACGTGGCGGTGGCGGCGGATCTGCTCGGCGATCTGGCGACCGACCGACATCGTCGGGTTGAGCGAGGTGAGGGAATCCTGGAAGATCATGGCGATCTCGTTGCCGCGGACCGCCCGCATCTCCCGCTGCTTCAGTCCGACGAGCTCCCGGCCCGCAAGCTTGATCGAGCCGGAGGCGATGTGGCCTCCCTGCGGCAGCAGCTGCATGATCGAGAGCCCTGTGATGGACTTGCCGCAGCCGGACTCGCCGACGAGGCCGAGAGTCTCTCCCTCTTCCATCAGGAACGAGACGTTGCCGACGGCGTGCACCGTCGAGCGGTGCAGCTTGATGTCGGTGGAGAGGTTCTCTACCTCGAGAACGGGTGTTGCCATCGAGTCTTCGTCTCCTGTCCGTCCCTAGCGCCGCCGGAGGCGGACGTCGACAGTGTCACGTAGGGCGTCGCCGATGAAGTTGAAGGCCATCACGACGAGCACGAGGCAGATGCCGACCGGGTAGACGGTCCACCAGTAGCCGTCCTGCAGCCAGGTGAGGGCCTGGGAGAGCATGTCCCCCCAGTCGACTGCCGGGTACTGCAGCCCGAAGCCGAGGAAGCCGAGGATGGCCAGCAGGTTGATGGCATCGGCCACCTGGAAGGTGATGTTCACGATCACCACGCCGAGGGCGTTCGGTATCAGGTGCTTGAAGATGAGGTGCCGCCTCGTCGCTCCCATCGTCTGGGAGGCGAAGACGAAGTCCCGTTCCCGCAAGGAGAGCACCTCGCCTCGCACCAGCCGGGCCGAGACGAGCCACGAGAAGACGCCGATGATGAGCGACAAGTTGACGACAGAGGTCCCGTGGAAGCGGGCGCTCACGATCAAGATGACGAAGAGGAGCGGGATGGAGAGCATCACGTCGACGAGCCGCATCAAGAGCCCGTCGACGACTCCGCCGACCAGTCCTGCCACCGAGCCGACGAGGGTGCCGATGACAGTGGCGATGAGGGCGGAGAGAAAGCCGATCTCGAGAGCTGCCTGCCCGCCCTTCATGATCCGCCCGAGCTCGTCGAAGCCGGCCGGGTCCGTTCCGAGCAGGTGCTTGGCCGAGGGTGCCTGGAAGGCGGCGATCGGGTTCGTGTAGGTCTGGTTTGTGACGTAGATGTGCGGACCGACGAAGCTGAAGAGGATGAAGAAGATGACTATGCCGGCGCCGACGACTGCCAGCTTGTTGCCCACGAAGGTGGCAAGCGCCAGGCGCCAGCCGGAGCGGGGGCCCTGGACCTGACCGCCCTCTGGTGTCTCGGCCAGCTCGAGGGTTGACAGCTCCTCGCCGATCTCTCCGATGTTGATGGTCATCTCAGCTGATCCGGATGCGAGGGTCGGCGATCGTGAGGGCGATGTCGGCTACGAAGTTGCCGACCACGGTGGCAACGCCAGCCAGCAGCGTGAGGGCGATCACGGTGTTGAAGTCGTACTGGAGGAGCTCGTTGTAGAAGAGGAGGCCGAGCCCGTGGGAGTTGTAGAGGGTCTCCACGACCAGGTTCCCTCCGAGGAGGACGGGGATGGAAACGCCGATGAGGGTGATCATCGGCAAGAAGGCGTTCCGCAGCAGGTGGCGCCGGAGCACGGCTGGCTCGTTCAGCCCCTTGGCCCGCGCCAGGCGGATGTAGTCCTGGGCGAGGGCGTCCAGGCCCTGGGAGCGCATGTAGCGGGAGTAGGCGGCCACCGAGGTGAGGGTCAAGGTGGCGATCGGGAGGAAGTTGGCGTGCCAGTTGAGGATGTAGGGCAGCACCTTCTCTGTCTGGGCTGCCTCCGCCGGGAAGATGTTGAACTTGATGGCGAGCAGGTCGATGAGGATGAAGCCGAGGAAGTTCTGCGGCATCGAGTAGGTGACGAAGGCGGCCGCCGTCAAGGCCTGGTCAGAGACCGTGTTGCGCCGGACCGCCTGGTAGATCCCGAGAGGGACGGCGATGAGGATGCTGAGGATCACCGAGCTCCCGCTCAGCCAGATGGAGTGGGGGGCGTTCTCGATGATGAGGGTGCGCACGGGCTGGTTGAGCTTGTAGGAGTAGCCCAAGTTGCCGTGCAGGCAGTCCCAGATGTACGTCCCGAACTGGGCCCATACCGGCCGGTCGTAGCCGTGCTGTTTGTTCCAGGAGTTGACAGAGGGGGTCGACGCCCTGATGCCGAGGACCTCACGGCCCGGCGAGGGGGCGATCACATGCAGCATCAAGAAGGTGATCAGCGCCACTCCGAAGATGACGATGATCGAGATGATGGTGCGGCGGATCAGGTAGGCGGTCAAGCTTTGATGTCTTTCTTCGCGGCTCCGACTTCGGGCAGTAAAGGTGCGGGGCCCCGCCTACGACGAGGCCCCGCACCCATTTAGCTCACTGCCAGCTGGCTACTTCTTGAAGTACCAGAGGTTCGGCTCGAGGACGTACTGCGACTCCGCAGCAAAGGAGTAGGCAGGTCCGGAGAGCGACTTCTTCCAAGCGGCGATGCCGTCTGGCATCGGCTGGAAGAGCCCCGGCTGCAGCTGGGTCTCGAGGTTCAGCTCCTTTTGCACTGCGCTGTTGTTGAGCGAGTACTCAGAGGCGTGGATCGCCCTGTCGACAGCCGGGTTCGAGAAGCCGCCGAAGTTGAACGAGCCCGTCGTGTTGAAGATCTCGTTCATCGTCGGGTAGACGAAGCCGGTGAAGCCTCCGAAGTCGATCATGCCCCACTGGTTGCGGTTCTTGGCGTTGGTGCCCACGTCGCTGTAGGTGGAGATGATCTGGTTGAAGGTCTCAGACTGCAGGGTGATCTTGATGCCGAGTTTGGCCATGTTGGAGGCCCAGGCCTCGTCCTGCTGGCCGATGATGGCCGGCTGGCTGCCGTAGATGATGTTGGTCTCGAACTTCGTCCCCTTCGGGATGCCGCCGCCGCAGCTCGTCTTCTCACAGGTGAGGACGCCGTTGACCTTCCTCCAGCCGTGCTTGCCCAGCAGGGTGCGGGCCTTGGCGATGCTGAAGGGGTAGGGGTCGTGCGCCGCGCTCTTCGGGGTGAAGGGCGAGGAGGGCGAGGTCGGGACCGGGCCGTAGGCCTGCGAGGCCGCACCGTCGAACATCGCCGGCGACTTGATGACTGCCGGCTCGTTCTGCAGGTGGGCAAGGGCCTGGCGGACGTAGAGCTGGCCGATGATGTGGCCGAAGTCGTTCGTCCCGTCCTTGAAGTTGTAGACGACGTAGTTGAAGCCGAAGTCCGGAGCTCCCCAGACGGCGTAGCCGTGGCGCTTGAGGTTGGGCACCTGCTTCAGGTCCGAGAAGTCCACACCGCCGAAGTCGATCTTGCCCTGCAGCAGCTGGTTGAACTCAGCCTGCGTGGAGGTGAAAGCGACCTCGACGACCTTGTTGATGTGCGGCCTGCCGAAACCGGTGTAGCGCTTGTTCCTCACGAACGAGCAGCCGTCGGTGGAGGGGTCGAACGAGCTGATCACGTAGGGACCGTCGACGACCTTCCAGAGCGGGTTCGTGCCGTAGGTGGCGAGCTTCTTCGACTGGCCGGCGAGGAAGTTGTAGATCTTCTCGGCGTTGCGAATGTTGTTGAACGGGATGTCCCGCCCGTGCAGGCTCGTCTTCGACCACGCTGCGGTCGGCAGCGGTTCGAGGACGCCCAGCTGGCTCAGCTCGAGGAAGTTCGGGTTGTAGGTGTGCTTCAACTTCAACACGAGCGTGTAGTTGTTGGGCGTGCCCATCGAGGAGAGGTTGTCCGGGAAGAGGCCGGGCGTGTAGTTGCCGAAGTTCGACGGGCTGATCTTGACCGCAGCCTTCAGCAGCCAGATGTAGAACTCGACGTCCCGTGCCGTCACAGGCTTGCCGTTCGACCACTTGTAGTTGTTCCGCAGGTGGATGATCACCGTGCGGTTGAAGTTCTTGAAGCTGATCGACTTGGCCAGGCTCTGGTTCCAGGAGATCTGTGGAGACTCTCCCTTCGGCGCATAGAGCACCGGCAACCAGGAAAAGCCCTGGAAGTCAGAGACGGTGTAGACCGACTCGTTGGCCGCCGGGGTCACTGGGAAGATCCAGTTCGGGCCGGCGCCCGGGCTCTCTGCAATGGTCACGGTCCCACCCGACTTGGGCGTTCCAGCCTTCGGAATGGATCCGTAGTTACGTGGTTGGTGCATCACAGCGTGTGATGCGAGAGCGCTAGCGCCCGTGCTGGTCACAAGACCCAGCGCGAGCGCACCGGCGGCTATTGCCGTCCCGGCGCGCGCTCCTCTGGTGAGTCGCCGCATTGGTCCCCCTTCTTCTTTCTGTGTTAACGCAGCCGTCATCCGGCTGTGCTGGCCCGTAACATACTTCTTTCGTTCGGCCTTGCACAGACAACTAGCCGAAATTTTCCTGAACGAGCGTTCACGCCTTTCGACCTTCTTCGAGCGCCTGGCTGCAGGCACGGGGAAGAGAGGGGCCGACGGAGCCCTAGGGCCAGCTCAGCGGCGGTCTCCCCCGCCCTGCGCCGGCGTCTTGGGCCGCCTGTCGTCGAAGAGCTCGGTACCGGCGAGCACGCCGAGGTCGGTTTTTTCGAGCACTGAGCGTGGCGGTGGTGCTCCTGGCCTCGGCGGTCCGTCCCCGGAGCAGCTTCGGTACGGTGTCGTTGTGGCTGGTGAGACCGACTCCTTTTCCGACGACGACTTCCTTCTGGCGGCGCCGCTCGAAGAGCTCTGCCGCCTCGCCTCGGCCAAGCGCCAGCAAGCTTTCGGCAACCGGGTGACCTACTCGCCGAAGGTCTTCATCCCGCTCACCATGCTCTGTCGGGACCGCTGCGGCTACTGCACCTTCGCAAAGGCGCCGGCCCATCTCCTCTCCCCCTTCCTCGAGCTCGACGAGGTCGTCGCCATCGCCGAGGCGGGCCGGCGGGCGGGCTGCCACGAGGCGCTCTTCACCCTCGGGGAGAGGCCCGAGGAGCGATACCCGGCCGCCTCCTCCTTCCTGGCGGACCGAGGCTTCGGCTCCACCGTCGAGTACCTGGCGGCCGCCTGCGCCAAGGTGCTGAGCGAGACGGGGCTTCTCCCCCATGCCAACGCCGGCGCCCTCTACGAGGAGGAGCTGGCCCTGCTCCGCCCTGTCACAGCCAGCCAGGGGATGATGCTCGAGTCGCTCGACCCGACCCTTTCCTGCCATCTCCTCTCGCCCGACAAGAAACCGACCCGTCGCCTCGCCACCTTGGAGGCGGCCGGGCGGCTGCAGATCCCGTTCACCACCGGGCTGCTCGTGGGCATCGGGGAGGACCGACGCGACAGGCTCGCCTCGCTGCGGGCGATCGCCGACTCGCACAGGCGCCACGGGCACGTCCAAGAGGTGATCGTGCAGAACTTCCTCCCCAAGGCGGGAACCGCCATGCGGGACGAGCCGGCCTGTCCGTCCGAGGAGCACCGCTGGACCCTCGCCGTGGCCCGCCTCCTCCTCCCCTCCGAGGTCCACCTGCAGGCGCCGCCGAACCTCACCGAGGACTTCGGGCAGCTCCTCTCGGCCGGCCTTGACGACTGGGGCGGTGTCTCGCCCGTGACGGCGGACCACGTCAACCCGGAGCGGGCCTGGCCCCAGCTCGCCCGGCTGCGGGCCGTCACCGAGGAGCACGGCCACAGCCTCGCTCCCCGCCTGGCTGTCCATCCGGCCTGGGCGCTCCGACCGAGCCGCTTTGTTGCCGCCGAGATGACAAAGGCAGTCCTCGACCACTCCGACGCCGAGGGGCTCGCCCGCGACTCGGCCTGGGTGGCGGGGGGAGAAGAGGAGCCGCCCCTCCTCGTGAGCGGGCAGCACCGCCGGGCGGGGCGAGGAGCGGTCGCCGCCGTGCTCGAGGGTGTCGAGCGGGGCGCCGAGGTGGGTCTAGAGGAGATAGTGACGCTCTTTTCTGCTCGCGGGCCCGAGGTGCAAGAGGTCGCCGCTGTCGCCGATGACCTGCGGCGCCAGGCGGTGGGCGATGTCGTGACCTTCGTCGCCAACCGCAACATCAACTACACCAACGTCTGCACCTTCAAGTGCCGCTTCTGCGCCTTCTCCAAGGGGCCGCTCTCGCTCAACCTGCGGGGCGCCCCCTACCTCCTCGAGCTCGACGAGATCACCCGGCGGGTGGCCGAGGCCGAGGCGCAGGGGGCGACCGAGGTCTGTCTGCAGGGCGGCATCCACCCGAGCTTCGACGGTGAGTACTACCTCGAGGTGCTGCGGGCCGTGAAGCGGGCGTCCGAGCAGATCCACATCCACGGCTTCACGGCCCTCGAGGTGCACGAGGGGGCGCGCCGGCTCGGCGAGGACCTCGCCACCTACCTCGGCCGGCTGCGCCAGGCCGGGCTTCGGACCCTCCCGGGCACGGCGGCCGAGATCCTCGACGACGAGGTGCGACGGATCCTCTGTCCGGACAAGATCGACACCGCCCGCTGGCTCGAGGTGCACGAGACGGCCCACGAGGTCGGGCTCCGCTCGAACGTCACCATCATGTTCGGGGCAATCGAGCAGCCGGAGTCATGGGCGCGCCACATGGTCGCCACCCGCCAGCTGCAGCAGCGCACCGGCGGCTTCACCGAGTTCGTGCCCCTCCCCTTCGTCC
>JAJYQK010000120.1:2165-6836 GCA_021794645.1 Actinomycetes bacterium | reverse complement strand
GGCTTCCGCCATCGCATGTCGACTCGGGCGGGCCAGGCGATCTTGAAGGCACGCCGCCGGCGCGGCCGCGCTCGTCTCTCGGCCTGAACGAGCGTCCTCGCCTGGCACCCACGCCCGCCCTCCGCAGGGTGTCAGGCAAACGTATGTTCGACACCCTGCGGTCCTCCCGGCGCCGTGCCAGGTCAGGGGGTATCGCGGTACAATACGACGCTGCTCCAATGGATGGGTCGCTCTATGTGGCCTATGCCGTTCCTCGCCGGGTTGGCACGGCCGTCGAGCGGAACGCCTGTCGCCGCCGCTTGCGAGCTGTGGCCCGTGAGGCGGTCGGGGCTGTGCCAGCTGGGAGCTACCTGATCGGAGTCGGGCCTGGCGCCCGAGGGCTCCCGTTCCAGGAACTGAGGAGACGCGTGACCGAAGCCATGAAGCGGGCAGCCGAGAGCGGGCAGCCATGAGCCTTGGCGCCCGGGCACTCACCCTCCTCATCCGCGCCTACCAGGCACTTTCGGCCGGGCGGCTCTCCCCCTGCCGCTTCCAGCCCACCTGCTCCACCTATGCCCTCGAGGCGATCGAGGCCCACGGCCCCTTGCGCGGCGGCTGGCTAGCCGTCCGGCGGGTCAGCAGGTGCCGGCCCGGCGGCGGCCGCGGCTTCGACCCAGTCCCCATGGAGACAACATGATCCTCGCCTCGGTGATCGGCTCGATCATCGCCCCCTTCGCCAACGTCTTCGGCTGGGTGCTCGCCGGCTGCTACAGCTTCACCCACAGCTACGGCTGGTCGATCGTCCTCTTGACCCTCGCAACCATGCTGATCGTCTTCCCGCTGACGCGGGCTGGCACCCGCTCGATGATGCGGATGCAGCTGCTGGCGCCGGAGATGACCAAGATCCGCAACAGGTACAAGACGGCGCCGGGGATGTCGCCCGAGGACCGCCAGGCGAACAGGCTCAAGCTGAACGAAGAGATGATGGCCCTCTACCGGGAGAACGGGGTCAACCCGACCGGCGGCTGTCTCCCGATGTTCATCCAGTTCCCGATCTTCATCGTCCTCTATGACGTCATCCGGGGCATGACGAGAACGGTCACGAAGGGGACCGGCAAAGCCGCCCACACGGTGGGCGCCCCGCAGTACATCCCCAAGCACACCGAGCTCTACCACGCGGTGATCTCGAGCCATGCCCATCTCAACTCTTTCGGCGTGAACATGGCAGATTCCGTGCGGACGCCAGGGCCCTTCCTCCACAAGCTGCCCTACATCGCCATCATCCTCGTGGCCATCGTCCTGCAGTACGTCTCGATCTGGCAGATCACCAACAGGAACCCATCCGCGGCCAACGCCAACCCTCAGATGCAGGCCTTCCAGAAGTTCATGCCGCTGATCTTCGCCTTCATGTACATCCTCTTCCCAGCCGGCATCGGGGTCTACTTCATCGTCTCGAGCGCTTTCCGGGTGGTCCAGCAGGAGTACATGTACAAGCACGACCCGAAGATCGTCGAGCTCGCCGCCTCCGTGCGGGAGATGCAGAAGAAGAACCCGCCCGCCGCCCGGGCGGCTGGCGCCGCCGGCGGCCCTCGCAAGGGCTTCATGGACAGGCTGCGCGAAGCTGCCGCCACGGCCCAGGGAGGAGCCTCGGCGGCCGTCGAGGCAAAGCCCCCGAAGATGAACGGGACAGCCCGGCCGGCGGCGAAGAGCGGCTCTGGCGCAAAGAGCAGCGGGGCCAGCAAACGACAGAGCCAAGCCTCCCGCGGAGGCCAGAACCGGTCGCGCACCAAGCGGCCTCGGCGCTGACATGGAGTGGGTCGAGACCACAGGAGAGACCGTCGCGCAAGCGATCGAGCGGGCGCTCGAGCGCCTCGGCGTGAAGGAGGCCGACGCTGAGATAGTCGTCCTCGAGGAGCCGAAGCGGTCGATCTTCGGCCTGCGCAGGAGCGAGGCCAGGATCAGGGCCAGGGTGCGGCCTGTGCAGGCGAAAGCAAAGAGGCCGGCCCGCCGCGGGCCGACCGGAGAGCAGAGGCCGCGCCGGCGCGGCGGCGAGCGGCAGGAAGAGACGCCCGACTCCACCTCGGCTGCCGGCGGCCGAAACGGTGCGGGCAGGACTCGCGCTGGCGAGACAGCCGGCGGCAGGTCGAAGGGCCGCCCCAAGCAGCAACAGCCCGAGCGCCTACCCTCGCCGGTCGGTGGCGAGCAGGAGCCTCAGGGGGTGCGGGCCTCCTCGGCAGAGGCCGCCGAAGCCGGATCGAGGCCGCGCTCTCGTTCCCGCAACAGGCAGGCCGGCGGCAGCCGGACGGCTGGAGACAGAGAGCGCTCGCCGCGCGAGACTACGACCGAGGAGGAGCAGATGAGCATCGAGTCCCAGGCAGAGCTTGCAGAGCAGTTCGTGAGGGGTGTCGTCGAGCGCTTCGGTCTCGAGGCGGAGCTGACCCGCACCATCGAGGATGACACGGTCCGCATCGACGTCTCGGGCGGCAGCCTCGGGCTGCTGATCGGCCCACGAGGCGCCACCGTCGACGCCCTCCAGGAGCTGGCTCGGACGGCCGTGCAGCGGCGCGGTGAGGACGCCAGCGTCCGCCTCGTCGTCGATGTCGGCGGCTACCGAGTGCGGCGGGCCGCCGCACTCCAACAGTTCGCCCGCAGGGTGGCCGCCGAGGTGGCTGAGTCCGGCCAGCCCCAAGCCCTCGACCCTATGTCGGCTGCCGACCGCAAGATCGTCCACGACACCGTGAACGAGATCGGCTCGGTCCACACGACCTCCGAAGGCCAGGATCCGCGCCGCTACGTGGTCATCCACCCGGGCGGGGCTGAGAGCCACAGGTCGGACTCCGACTCGTGAGTCGGGCGGCGACCGGATGAGTCGCCGCCCTGTTCCTCCCCTTGTGGAGGAGGTCCTCGAGGAGGCCAAGCGGCGCGGGCATCTCGGTCCTGCCCCGGTGGGCCTTCATCTCTTGCACTCGCTGGCTTTCGCGGCCGTCGTCACCGATGAGCTGTCTGCTGGCCCTCGCCTGATCGACATCGGCTCTGGCGGGGGTGTGCCCGGTCTCGTTCTTGCCATGGTCCTCCCAGCGGCCCAGGTCTTGTTGCTGGAGGGCTCCTCGCGTCGGGCGGAGTGGCTGCGCGAGGCTCTCGTCCTCCTCTCTCTCGAAGATCGCGTTGGCGTAGTGGAGATGCGGGCGGAAGAGGCAGCCCGTCTCGACTCGCTCCGGGCCAGCTTTGACGGGGTGACAGCACGCTCTTTCGCATCGCCGGCGGTGACGGCGGAGTGTGGGGCCGGCTTCCTCAGAGCCGGCGGCGCGCTATTTGTCTCAGAGCCGCCCGACGACGATTTCGACAGCCGCTGGCCGACGGAGGGGCTGCGCGAGCTCGGGCTGGCGAAGGCGGAGCACAGGAGTGCTGACGGGTTCTCCTTCGCCGTCATCGCCTGCACGACCCAGGCGCCAGCCCGCTATCCGAGACGGACAGGAATCCCCGCCAAGCGACCGCTCTTTTGAAGGCGGACGTTTCACGTGGAACGTCGTCCGCCGGCGTCCGGCCTCTTTCGAGTCGAGGGCCCGGCTGGCGAGAACATCTCGGTCCCGCCCGGCGCCTCTTTGTCGCCCGCTTCTCCATGAATGGGGCGGGTTTCCCAGCAGAGGTTCCGCGCCAGAGCTCAGTGCGGCGAGGCGAGGGAGGTGATCGGTCGCCACTTGCTCTCTTCGGCTCGCGGGTCAGAGGGAGAGAGGCGGCCACCGTTGCTCCGCCCACTCTCCCCAGTCGGCGTGGCCAGCCGGCGGCGGATCGAGCGGCTCGCCGGCGAGCTCCCTCGCATCGGGAGCTTCGAAGAGGGCCGCCCAGCGAACCAGGTCATCCTCGTTGATCAAGAAGGTCGTGTGCGGAGCCTGTTCCCAGCGCGCTTTGATGCGGCGGCTCTGTTCCTCCTGGGACACCGTCAGACAGACGATCTCGCACTCGGCGCCGAGAGCGGCCGCCACGTGGCGCAATGCGGTGCGCTCCGCCTTGGCCCAGCAGCCGAAGTCGAGGACAACGTCCACCCCCGCCCGGAGGACCTCGATGGCGATGGATATGAGCCTGCCCTCGAGGACGTCGCGGTGCCGGGCGTAGGCTTCGTCTCGGAAGTCCAGTCCGAAGAGGGGGATCATCCACTCATCGGGTGTGAGGCGCAGAGCACCCCGCTCGGCAGCGATCTGACTGGCTGTGGTGGTCTTGCCGCTGGCGACCATCCCCACCATGACGGTCAGCTGCCCGACGGTGGGCCGCTTGCCTCTCATGCCTCCATGGTGCCGCACCGCTCACCCTGCCACGCCAACTCGCCCCCCTTTCGCTTCCTGGGAGGCGAGCTATCGCCCCAGGACCCCGCGGGAGAAGGAGCGGCGCCTTCTGTCATCCGATCCCGCTCCTCTCCCGGAGGCCGGCGCGCGGGGTTCCGAGCCGCTCCCACATGGCAAGCCGACAGGAACGCACCACAAACGGTGGCTTGAAGACCGCTCGGCACTTTTCGGGGCCGGCGTTCCACGTGAAACATCGGCGCAGCGCCACGGTGGCGTTCCAGGTGGAACAGCTGACCTCGCTTCGGGCTCGGGCCCCCGCAGGTGCTCGGGACCGGCGAGGGCTCTCCAGGGGCCGCCAGCGCTGCCATCCGGGCTGTGGCTTTGGCATCGCAGGCGCCGACGCAAACGGTGT
>JAJYQK010000120.1:0-2155 GCA_021794645.1 Actinomycetes bacterium | reverse complement strand
GTGCTGCTCGGAGAAGCCCTTCGCAAGGCGGCGACTTTCGCCTACACTCCGCTTGCGTGCGGGCGGGGGCGAAGGCATACAGGACGCCTCCACAGCTCGACCTCGAAGCCCCTGGAGTTTCATGATCGACGAACCAGACGCGGCCGTGTCCGCTGAGCATGCCGAGCGCCAGGCCGCCGGCTCGGCCCCCTTCTATGACGGTTCCTCACCGGGCGCCCGGGTGATCGCGGTCGCGAACCAGAAGGGCGGGGTGGGAAAGACGACCACTGCTGTCAACCTCGGAGCCGCCTTGGCCGACCTTGGCCACAGGGTGCTCATAATCGACCTCGACCCACAGGGGAATGCCAGCACCGGGCTCGGCATCGACCCCAGGAACTTCGACGTGTCGATGTACGACGTCTTGCTGCACGACGTCGCCCTCGAGGACTGCATCGAGCCGACTTCGATCAAGAACCTGTTCCTGGCCCCCTCGACTCTCGACCTGGCCGGGGCGGAGATCGAGCTCGTGCCGGCCCTCAGCCGCGAGTACCGGCTCCGCCGGGCCATCTCGGCGGCGAAGGAGGACTTCAACTTCATCTTCGTCGACTGCCCGCCCTCGCTCGGCCTGATCACGCTCAACGCCCTGAGCGCCGCCACCGAGGTGCTCGTGCCGATCCAGTGCGAGTACTACGCCCTCGAGGGTGTCTCCCAGCTGACGCGCAACGTCGACCTCGTGCGCTCCAACCTGAACCCGACGCTCCGGGTGAGCACCATCGTCCTCACGATGTACGACGCCCGCACGAAGCTGTCCGACGCGGTGGTGGCAGAGGTGCGGAGCCACTTCGGTGAGATCGTCTGCCGCAACGTCATCCCCCGGACCGTCCGCATCTCGGAGGCTCCCTCCTTCGGCGAGCCGATCACTGTCCACGACCCCACCTCGCGAGGCGCCATCGCCTACCGGGAGCTGGCAAAGGAGGTAAGCGGTGTCGCGGCGTAGCGGGCTGGGACGCGGACTCGGCGCCCTCATACCGCAGGGCTCGTCCACCGCTGGTGAGTCGACCCTGCGCGAGGTGCCCCTAAGTCAGATCCGGCCCAACCCCTACCAGCCCCGCCAGTCCTTCGACGAGGAGGCGCTCTCCGCCCTCGTCGACTCCATCAGGGCGGTCGGGATCCTGCAGCCGGTTCTCCTCCGCCAGCGGGGCGAGGATGAGTACGAGTTGATTGCCGGGGAACGCCGCTTCCGAGCGGCCCATCGGGCCGGGCTCTCCTCGGTGCCCGCTCTCGTCAGCGCCGTCGACGATGTCACGAGCCTCGAGCAGGCCCTCGTCGAGAACGTCCACCGGGAGGACCTCAATGCCATCGACGAGGCGAGCGCCTACCAGCAGCTCATCGAGGACTTCGGGCTCACCCACGACGATGTCGGCCGCAGGGTAGGAAAGAGCAGGGCCGCCGTCACCAACGCCCTCCGACTCTTCCAGCTCCCTCCCACCGTCCAGCGAATGGTGCGGGACGGGAGGCTGAGCCCGGGAGCGGCCCGTGCCATCCTCGGCACCCCCGACCGCGCCCTGCAAGAAGCGATCGCCCACGAGGCGGTAGAAGAGGGCCTCTCGGTCCGGGCGGTGGAAGAGAGAGTGCGAGCCGCCGCCGGTGTGCCGGGGGAAGAAGGTGGTGAGGCTTCCGTCGGGGAGGACGAAGAGCCAGTCCCGTCGCCCGTCCGCCCCTCTGCGGTTCTCCGCCCCCCCGGTGTGCTCGATCTGGAGGAGCTGCTCGGCGACTACCTCAATACCCGGGTCCGCATCGACATGAGCGCCAAACACGGCCGGGTGCTCATCGACTTCGCCACGCTGGACGATCTCGAGAGGATCTATCGCGCCATCATCAGTCGCTCCGGTGACTCGGTGGAAGCCCCCTAGCTGGATACTGACAGGCGAGCCTGCCCCTTTCCTGTGCTCCGCGGTCGACCTGGATCGGGGCGGAACGAATGGTCAGGTGGAGAGGCGATGAGGTGGCAGAGCCGCCGCCGTCGCTCCTGACCCTCACCCAGTCGTTTCGCCTGCCCTGAGGTCGCCTGGCGCCCAGGTATTCAAGGAGCAGACGCTCGAGCTCATCGGGCGTTGCGAAGGCGACGAGTGCGGCGCTCGAGACCCGTCTCCTCACCATGACGGGCTACCCCACT
>JAJYQK010000177.1 GCA_021794645.1 Actinomycetes bacterium | reverse complement strand
GCGGCCGGGGCCCGCCTCGGACCGCCCGAGATCCTCCTCGGCATCATCCCGGGCGGAGGCGGCACCCAGCGCCTCGCCCGCCTCGTCGGCCCGGCCCGGGCGAAAGACCTCATCTTCACCGGCCGCCAGCTGAGCGCCGAGGAGGCGCTCGCCATCGGCCTCATCGACAAGGTGGTCGCTCCCGAGGCCGTCATGGAGGAGGCGCTCGCCTACGCGGCCGGCCTGGCGGCGGGCCCCGTCGTGGCCGAGGGGCTGGCCAAGAGGGCGATCGACGCCGGGCTCGCAGCCGGCCTGGCCGAGGGGCTGGCGCTCGAGCGGGAGCTCTTCGCCGAGAGCTTCCGCACCGAGGACGCCGCCACCGGTGTGGCCTCGTTCCTCGAGAACGGGCCCGGCAAGGCTCGCTTCACCGGGCGGTGAGCCAGCAGCTCCTCTTTGGCAACGACGACCCCCGCTGGTACGAGCGGGCCGTCTTCTACGAGCTGGCGCCCCGCAGCTTCTATGACGCCAACGGCGACGGCATCGGGGACCTCGAGGGGATAAGGGCGAAGCTCGACTACCTCGAGTGGCTCGGCGTCGACTGCCTCTGGCTCCTTCCCTACTATCCCTCGCCGCTCAGGGACGGGGGCTACGACGTGAGCGACTTCATGACGATCGCCCCCGAGCTCGGCCGGGTGGAGGACCTCGCCTCCCTGCTCGAAGAGGCCCACCGCCGCCACATCCGCATCATCTCGGACCTCGTCATGAACCACACGAGCGACCAGCACCCCTGGTTCGCCGACTCCCGCTCCTCGCGGGGGGCCGCCCGGGCCGACTGGTACATCTGGGCCGATGACGACCAGGGCTTCTCGCAGGTCCGGATCATCTTCGTCGACGCCGAGCCCTCCAACTGGACCTACGAGCCGGGGCGGGGCCAGTACTTCTTCCACCGCTTCTTCCACCACCAGCCCGACCTCAATTACGCCAACCCCGAGGTCGTCGAGGCGATGCTCGAGGTCGTCCGGTTCTGGCTCGACCTCGGCCTCGACGGCTTCCGGCTGGACGCCGTCGCCTACCTGGCCAAAGAGGAGGGGACGAGCTGTGAGAACCTGCCGGGCACCCACGCCCTCTTGAAGCAGATCCGGCGGGAGGTGGACAAGAACTACTCGGGCCGACTCCTCCTCGCCGAGGTGAACCAGTGGCCGAGCGACGTCGTCGAGTACTTCGGAGAGGGCGACGAGTGCCACATGGCCTTCCACTTCCCGCTCATGCCCCGGATGTTCATGGCCATCCGGCGCGAGCAGCGCTTCCCCATCACCGAGATCCTCGCCCAGACCCCCGCTTTGCCCGAGGGCTGCCAGTGGGGGATCTTCCTGCGCAACCACGACGAGCTCACCCTCGAGATGGTGACCGACGACGAGCGGGACTACATGTACTCCGAGTACGCCCGCGACCCCCGCATGCGGCGCAACCTCGGCATCCGCCGCCGCCTCGCCACCCTCGTCGAGAACGACCGCAGGGTGGCCGAGCTCCTCCACTCGCTGCTCCTCTCGCTGCCGGGGGCGCCGGTGCTCTACTACGGCGACGAGCTGTTGATGGGAGACAACGTCTACCTCGGCGACCGGGACTCGGTGCGCACGCCCATGCAGTGGACGCCGGACCGCAACGGCGGCTTCTCGACGGCCGACTTCGCCGCCCTCGTCCTCCCGCCCATCATGGACCCGGTCCACGGCTTCCAGGCCGTGAACGTCGAGGCGCAAGAGCGCGACCCCTCCTCCTTCCTCCACTGGCTGCGCAAGATGATCCGGGTGCGCCGCCAGTACCCCGTGCTGAGCTCGGGCGAGCTGACGGTGCTGCCGGCCGACAACCCCTCGGTGATCGCCTACCTGCGAGATGGGCCGGAGGGGCCGACCGTCCTTTGTGTGAACAACCTGAGCCGATTCGCCCAGCCGGTGGTGCTGAGCCTGGCCGCCCACGAGGGGGCCCACCCCGTCGAGCTGCTCGGCCGGGTGCCCTTCCCGCCCATCACCTCCGACCCCTACCTCATGACGCTGCCGCCCTACGGCTCTTTCTGGTTCGAGCTGCGCCAGGTGCCGGCGTGAGCGGGAGCTCAGCCCTGCCCCTCCCGGGCGGGACAGCCGAGCTCGAGTCGCTCCTCGGCTCCTTCCTCGCCCGCCAGCCCTGGGCCCAGGCCGAGCTCGGCGCCTCCGCCCGCCGCGGGCTTACCACCGAGCTCGTCGACCTGGCCCTGCTGTCGGCCGGCCGCCCGGGCCTGGCGAGCGTCGTGGTCGGCGCGAACGGGAGCCGCTTCCACGTCGTGCTCGGCTGGCGGAGCGTGACCGAGATGGCCGGCACCCCGGTCGGCCCGGGCTCGGTGGTGGCGGCCGGAGCGGACGTCGTCGGCGAGGTGGTGCTCTACGACGCCTTGGAGGACGACGAGCTCTCGCTCGAGCTCTTGTCGGTGGCGACCGCCGGCCGGGAGTCGGCCCGGCGCTGCCGGGTCGTGCACTCGCTTGCCTCCCATGCCTCCTTGATCTACGACGAGCGGCTCTTCATGAAGTGCTACCGGGTGATCGAGCCCCGCCCCCGCCCCGAGATCGAGATGATGATCGCCCTCGACCGGGTCGGCTTCAACCACCTCCTCGCCCCCGTCGGCCACTGGGCGCGCGGCAGCGGAGACCTCGCTCTCGTGCGGGAGTTCCTGCCGGGCGCCGTCGAGGGCAAGGCGCTCGCCCTCACCTCGCTGCGCGACCTGCTGGCCCGGGCCGTGACGGGCGAGGACCCGCCCCCTTTCGGCACGATCGGCCTGGCCGGGGGGGACCTCGGCGACGAGCTGCGCCGCCTCGGGCAGACGACCGCCGAGATGCACCTCGCCCTGGCGGAGGCCTTCGGGCTCGGCCAGTCGCCGGGCGCCCCCCGCATCAGGCTGCACGGCGACTACCACCTGCGGCGAGTGATGCGCTTTGAGTCGGGCTGGCTCGTCGCCGGCTTCGGCGACGACCCGCTCGTGAGCGACGAGGCCGGCTCGGCCAGCCTCGGGGCCGAGAAGAGGGGGCACTGTTTGGAGGACGTGGCCGACCTCTTTGTCTCCCTCGCCCAGGTGGCGGCCGAGGCGGTCTCCCTCCAGCCACCGAGCACCCTCTCGCACTCCCGCCAGCTCGCCTCGGGCTGGGTGGCCCACAACTCCGGCGCCTTCTTGAACGGCTACCTCACCTCGGCGGGGATCGAGTCCCTCGTGGCGATGGAGCGCTCAGAGGCCGTCTCGTTCCTGCTCGAGACGGTGCCGGCGCGGGTGGCCGGGCTCGGCCTCGACTTCCTCGCTCAGTAGGAGAAGCCGCCCCGGGAGGCGATCTTCTCGGCGGCCCCTCGCAGGTCCTCGGCCGCCCGCTCGGGCGCGACGACGTTGATGAGAACGCCGGTCCCGAGCTCGAAGCCGGCCCGCGTCGTGAGGTTGGGGAGGATGTGGACGTGCCAGTGGTACATGCCCTGCGCCCGGTAGGGAGCCGAGTGGAAGACGACGTTGTAGGCGATGTCGCCCAGGTGCTCGCTCAGGTACTGGAGCGAGGAGCGGACCGCCTGGCCGACGGCCACGAGGCGCGAGCTCGGGGCCCGGTGCAGGTGCGAGCCGTGCTCCCGGGGGACGATGAGGATCTCATAGGGCGTCCCGCTCCAGAAGGGGGAAAAGGCGACCGTCTCTTCTGTCGTCTCGACGATGCGGTAGCCGACGCGCTCCTCGGAGGCCGCCGCCGCGCAGAGCAGGCAGCCGCCGGCGAAGCGGGCGAAGCCCGCCTGCTCCTCGGCCAGCTCGCGGGGGACGAAGGGGATGCCGAGCAGCTGGCCGTGGGGGTGGGCGATCGAGGCGCCCGCCTGGCGGCCGTGGTTGACGATCATCTGGGAGTAGCGCAGCCCCGGGGTGGACTGGTGCTCCTCCACCCGGTTGCGGATGGCGGCCATGACGAGGGCGCACTGCTCGTCGGGCAGTGAGGCGAAGGAGCGGTCGTGGTCGGGTGAGAGGACGAGCACCTCGTGGATGCCGCTGGCGGGCGCCTCGGTGAAGACCGGCCCCCGGTGCTCGACCACGAAGGCGGCATCGCCCTGGAAGGCCGGGTAGCGGTTGGGCACCACCCTCACCAGCCAGTTCCCCTCCGTCCCGCCCGGGCCGTAGACCTCGAGGGCCGGCAGGGTGTCGCCCTCGTTGCCAGGGCAGAATGGGCAGAGATGAGGATCGTCAGCGTCGGGCGTGGGCTGGCGGGGGAGGAAGGTGCCCCCCTGGCGCTGGGACCGTTCGGTAGAGACAGCTACCCAACGCCCGGAGAGCGGGTCGAGGCGGAGCTGGTTCACCGCGTTGTAGTACCCGTAAGTTCGCAGCTGGCATCACTGGCCACGCTGCTCCAGGGTACTCCCCGGCGCGGCGAGACAGGTGCCACCTAGATGGCGGCCCCCTTGTATGACGCCCTGCTCGTCTGCCACCTTGCAGCGGCGCTCATCGGTTTTGGCGCCGTCGCCATCGGCGGCTGGTCGGCCGCCGATGGCCAGAAGGCGGCCTCGCCCCGGTCAGACGAGCGCCTCTTGCGGTTCTTCAAGCCGGGACGAGACTGGCCGAGCCGACTCGTCCTGGTCGTGCCGGTCTTCGGCCTCGCCCTCCTCCTCGGGGGGGACAGGAGCGCCATCGCGCACCCCTGGCCCTGGGCGGGGCTCTTTGTCTGGCTCGTCGCCGCCGGCCACCTGCTCGGCCTCGGCTGGCCGGCCGAGCACCGGGCCCAGCAGGCGCTCGCCGGCGGAGAGGGCGACCTCGAGGAGTTCCGCTCGGCCTGCAAGAAGATGGAGCGAGCCGCCGCCGTCGCCTCCGTCTGCTTTGTTGCCGCCGTCATCCTCATGATCTGGCAGCCGTGAGCCCGTCTGGGGAAGGCCTGCTCGGAAAGGTAGATTTGGCTGTCGTGCCAGCACGCAGCCACCATCTGAGCGTGTCCTGGCGGGGGGCGGAGAGATGACCACCCGCGCCAGGCGCAAAGGCGCGCCCGGAGCGCTTCGCAGCCTGGCCCTCCTCTGTGCTCTCGCCCTGCTCGCCGCCGCCTGCACCCCCGCCTCCCTCGGCCGCCGCCGCTTCATCCCGCCCACCAGCAGGGCGGACCCGACCACCACGACGATCGCTCCCACCACCGTGAGGATCCCCACGGCCCCCGCCAGCTACCACGTCGGCCGGACCGTCTTCACCTGGGTGGACACGACCCGCCAGACCGTGAACGGTCCCGACCCCGCCGCCCCCATCCCCGGCCGGGTGCTCGAGACCGAGGTCCTCTACCCGACGACCGCCGGGGCGGCGGGGCGGGAGACCGCCGGCGCCGTGCCGGCCTCGGCCGGGGCGCCCTTCCCGGTCATCGCCTTCGCCCATGGCTTCGACGTCAGCCCCCCCTACTACGCCCCCCTGCTCGACGCCTGGGTGAAGGCCGGCTTCATCGTCGTGGCGCCCTACTTCCCGGACCAGAAGACCTCGACCGTCTCGGAGGTCGGCGGCCCCCAGTCGGCGGTCGGCAACATCGACGAGCTCGACATGGCCAACGAGCCGGGCGACATCGCCTTTGTCCTGCAGCACTTCTACCAGGCGGTGGCCGCTGGGCTCGGTCCCCTCGTGCCCGGCATGGCCCGGGGAAGCACGGTCGGCCTCGCCGGCCAGAGCGACGGCGGCGACGTCGTGGGCGGTCTCGTCTTCGGCACAGCCTTCGCGGCGGCCCGCGACGCCATGCCCGCCCGGGTGGCCGCCGTCGCCATCCTCTCGGGCGCCCCGCTCTCCTTCGGGCCCACCTACGACCCCGAGGCCTCGCTGCCGCCCGAGAGCGAGTACGCCACCTCCTCCTCGCCGCCGGTCCTGCAGATCCAGTCCCGCAGCGACACCTGCAACTGGCCCGGAGCGGCCGCCCAGCTGTTCAACCAGCTCTCGGCCGACCCGGTCCACCTCTTCCAGACCCTCACGCACGCCTCCCACCTCGAGCCCTACGCCCGCTTCGACCCCGGCAACCCCTACCTGCCGATCGTGGAGGCGGTGACGACCGAGTTCTTCGAGCTCGAGCTCGGCTGGCGGGCGAGCCGGCTCAGCCTGGCGACTCTCGAGAGGACGGCCAACGTGCCCGGCTACTCCTCCATCTCGGCGACGGCGCCGTCCTTCCCGCCCCCGCCGGCCAAGGACGACTGCTCGCTTCCCGCCCCGCTCGCCAAGAAGGTGGAGCACAACACCTCGGGCGGATGATCTACCTCGACAACGCCGCCACGACGCCGCTTCGCCCCGAGGTGCGCCAGGCGATGGAGCCTTACCTGAGCGCCTCCTTCGGCAACCCCTCCGGCCTCCACCAGGCGGCCCGGGCCGCCCGGCGGGCGGTCGACGAGGCCCGGGAGGAGCTGGCCGGCGTCCTCGGTTGCGCCCCCGCCGAGATCGTCTTCACCTCCGGGGGGACCGAGGCCGACAACCTGGCCGTGACCGGCTCTGCGCTCGGTGCCCTCGGGCAGGGGGCGAGCCGGGCCGTCGCCTGCTGCAGCGCCGTCGAGCACCCGGCCGTCCTGCAGCCGAGCCGCTTCCTCGGGGGAATCGCCCTTCCCGTTCTGCCAGAGGGCGTCCTCGACCTCGAGGCCGCCGAGGCCGTGCTGGCGGTCGAGGCCGGCGACGTGGCCGTCGTCTCGCTCATGCTCGTCAACAACGAGACCGGCGTCATCCAGCCGCTCGCCGCCCTGGCTGCCGCCGCCCGCCGCCTCTGTCCCTCGGCCCTCGTCCACTGCGACGCCGTGCAGGCGCTGCGGTGGCGGCCGGTGGCGGCCGAGACGGCCCCGGCCGATCTCGTCTCCTACTCGGCCCACAAGGTGGGCGGCCCGAAGGGGACCGGCGCCCTCGTCGTGCGGGGGCCCGCCCGGGCCCGCCTC
>JAJYQK010000188.1 GCA_021794645.1 Actinomycetes bacterium | reverse complement strand
GGGCGTCCTGCTCGCTTGTTATCCCGCAGATCTTCACCCACATGGCGCCACCGCTGCTCTCCCCGCTTCGACGAAGCGGGCCACCGCGGCCGCCGGGTCGCTGGCGGTCACAAAGGACTCGCCGACAAGGACGGCGTCGAAGCCGGCTGCCGCCATGGCCGCCACCTCCTCGGGGCGCGACAGCCCCGACTCGGCCACCGAGAGGACCCCGGGCGGGATGGCTCGACGCAGCCGCAGGGCTCTCCCCCTGTCCACCTCGAAGGTGCGCAGATCCCGCTGGTTGACGCCGACGAGACGAGCGCCGAGGGCGAGCGCTGTCTCGAGCTCGCCCTCCTCGTGCACCTCGACCAGGCTGTCCAGTCCGAGCCGGGCGGCCGCTTGCAAGAAGGATGCGAGCTCTTCCTCCTCGAGGGCAGCTGCGATGAGGAGGACGGCGTCTGCGCCCATCGCCCGGGCGTCGTAGATGTCTGCCAAAGAGACGGTGAAGTCCTTGCGCAGCACGGGCAGCCCGCAGGCCTGCCGGGCCGAGACGAGGTCCTCCCGGCTGCCGGCGAAGTGCTCCTCCTCGGTGAGGACAGAGAGGCAGCTCGCCCCGCCCCTCTCATAGGCGCCGGCCAGAAGGGCCGGCTCGAGGTCGATGGCGAGGTCGCCCTTGGCGGGAGAGCGCCTCTTCACCTCGGCGATCACCGAGGCGCCGGGTGCTTTGGCGAGGGCACTGGCAAAGCTGCGGCCGGCCCTCGCCTGCCGGGCCGCCTCCTCCTCGAGGGCGGCCAGCGGACGCCGGTCGGCCGCCGCCCGGGCACGGTGCCAGGAGATGATGCGATCGAGGTATGTGCCCTCGAGCCGGCCCGCCATGGACCTCGAGCCTACTGTGAGCCGCCGGCGGCCCCCGAGACGAGGTGCTCGTTCGGGCGCTGGCGCGAGAGCCGGTCCTCTGAGGTCGTGTTGACGATGAGCGGCGAGTGGCAGAGGACGAAGAGGCCGGCCGACATCACCGCCAGGCCGAGCGCATCGAGGGCGAGGGTGCCGACGCCCCCTCGGAGGTTGTCCCCGAAGAGGCCGACGCCGATCACGATCGAGGCGATCGGATCGACGATCAAAAGGGAGGCCTGCGAGGCCGTGATGGGACCGGCGTGGTAGGCCTGCTGGGCGAGGATGAGCCCGATCGTGCCCATGATGGCGATGCCGTAGGGCTCGAAGTGGCTCAGCATGTAGACGAGCCCTCCCCTGTTCAAGAGCGTGGTAGCCGACTTGGTGAAGGAGGCCGCCAGAGCGAACGAGACGCCCCCGGCGGCGCCGTACCAGGCCGAGCGCCAGGCCCGCGAGCCGGTGCGGGCAAGGCCGAGGGAGCCGACGATGGCGCCGGCGCAAGCGCCGGTGATGAGGATCCACTCGGTCAGCGAGGGCACCTTTGACCCCCCGCCCTGGTTGGAGATGGCGAGGAAGAGGCCGAGCCCGGCCACCGTCGAGACCGAGCCGGTCGCCTCCCGCCAACCGAGCGGCCGCCCGAACCAGACCCGAAGGATGATGACGAGGAAGAGGAGCTCGGTCACGAGGATCGGCTGCACGAGGCTGAGGCCCCCCCGGGAGAGGGCGGCTGCCTGGAAGATGAAGGCGCCCATCATCGAGACGAGCCCGAGCAGCCAGATGGGCCGGCGGACCACATAGGTGACGAGGCTGCGCACCGAGAGGCGGCCGGGCGGGGCTGTCTCGACGCCGAGGCGCTCGAAGATGGTGGCGAGCGCGTTGCAGAGCGCCGCCAGGAGGGCGAGCAGGATCGCCATCACGCCTCGGCCGGAAGGAGGCTCACCCTCGCCCGCGCCCTCTCACCGGCGGGGCCGCCGACGAGCACGTCGAAGGGCTCCTCGCCGAGCACCGCCCGCTTCAGGTAGCCGAGCGCGACGAAGCTGGCCCCGCTCGGGGCGGCGCTCGTCACCTCTCCCACCTCCGCCTCGCCACGGTAGATGGCCGCACCCGGCTCGGGCGGGCTGGCCGGCTCGCTCCCCTCGATCAGGCGCAGACGCCGGGCCACGTTCGAGCCGCGGGCGTCGAGCCGGGCCACGAGCTCTTGACCCGTGTAGCAGCCCTTCGTGAAAGAGACAGTCGCCTGCACGAAGGCCTCGCCGGCCTCCTGGGCGATGGTGCGCTCTGTCAGCTCGCGTCCGAGACGAGGAAGGCCGGAGCGGATGCGAGCCTCCTCGAGGCGGGTGAGGCTCGCCTCGTCCGGCACTGGTGGTGGCTCCTCGACCACCCTCGGCGGACCGAGCGAGGAGAGGCCGCCGCCTGGGCCTGCCTCGCAGCTGAGCTCGACCGCCTCCAGGTCGACCTTCACCCGCAGCTTGAAGCGGCGGAGCCGGTCCTCCAGATCGGGGCCGAAGCCGGCCTCGGTGTCGAGCAGGTACTCCTCCTCGCCGGACCTCGTCGCCCGGCAGAACGAGGCGAGCTTTCCCTGGGGCGAGAGAACGAGGCTGTAGCGACTTTCGCCCACCTCGAGACCGGCCAGGTCCTGGGTGAGCTGCCCCTGCAGCCACTCGGCGGCGTCCGGCCCGCGCACGACGACGCCGTCGCGCCTCAAGTGGACAGTCTGCTCAGACATCTCTCTTGGCAACAGCGCGGGCGGCCGCCAGCTTCCGCCCCCCCGCCACCGCTGCCAGCACGGCGGCCGCCTTGGCGGCGCACTCGGCGTCCTCGGCGGCCGGATCGCTCTCTGCCACTATCCCTGCTCCGGCCTGCACCGAGGCCCGACCGTCCGGCCCGGCGACCATCGTCCTGATGGCGATGGCCGTGTCGAGGTTGCCCGAGAAGTCGACGTAGCCGACCGTCCCTGCGTAGGGCCCCCGCTTGGTGGGCTCGAGCTCGTCGATGATCTCCATCGCCCGCACCTTCGGGGCGCCCGAGACAGTGCCGGCCGGCAGGGTGGCCCGCAGCAGGTCGATCGGCCCCTTGCCCGCCACCAGCTGGCCCGAGACCTGGGAGGTGAGGTGCATGACGTGGCTGTAGCGCTCGACGGTCATCAGCTCGTCGACCTGCTCTGTCTTGAAGGCAACGACCCGCCCGATGTCGTTGCGGGCGAGGTCGACGAGCATCACGTGCTCGGCCACCTCCTTTGGGTGCTCGACGAGCTCTGCCTCGAGCAGGCGGTCCTCGCTCTCGCTCTCGCCCCGCGGCCGGGTGCCGGCGATGGGACGGATCACGACCCGGCCCTCGAGCAGCTGCACCATCGGCTCGGGGGAGGCCCCCACCACAGAGACACCCCCCTGGCGGAGGAAGAACATGTACGGGCTCGGGTTGACCTGGCGCAGCACCCGGTAGACGTCGAAGGGCTCGCACCCGAGCTCGAAGTCGAAGCGCTGGGACAAGACCACCTGGAAGGCATCACCCGCCCGGATGTACTCCTTGGCAACCTCCACCGCCGCCTCGTAATCGGCCGCAGAGACGACCCGGGTGACCTCCCCGGGCCCGAGGCGCTCACCGGCCGTCGGCGGGGCGGCAAGGGGCAGGCCGGGCGGGCGGGCGAGATCGGACTCGAGCCGGTCGAGTCGGTCGAGCGCCTCCTCGTAGCGGGCGAGCGCCTCCTTTCTGCCGGCGCCGGCCGGGACGAAGACGTTCGCCACGAGGCTCACCCGCTGGCGCCAGTGGTCGAAGGCCGCCAGCTCGCCTATGACGGCCATGACGGCGTCAGGGAAGCCGGCCGAGGCGGCCGGGGGCGGCCCGAGCCTCTCGATCTCTCGCACGACGTCGTAGCCGAGGTAGCCGACAAGGCCGGAGTGGAGCGGGGGCAGGGCATCGGCCGCCGGCGCCTCGACGGCGGCGACGAGGGCCTCGAGTGCGGCGAGGATGCCCCGGTCGGTCGGCAGGGCGAGCGGCAGCTCGCCGTCGATCTCGACCTCCCGGCCTCGGGCGGCGAGAGTGGCGAGCGGGGATCGCCCGACAAAGGAGAAGCGGCTCCAGCGCTCGCCGTGCTCCACGCTCTCGAGGAGGAAGCCGTCGTCGTCTCCGACAAGGTTGGAGAAGGCCGCCACCGGCGTCAGGGTGTCGGCCAGCAGCTCACGCCAGACGGGGACGATCCGGTGGCTGGCGGCTAGGGACAAGAACTCCTCTCGCCCCGGCGAGGAGGTCCCCAAGCTCAGACCTCCCCGAAGTGGCGGTGGAAGCAGGAGCGGGCGCCTGTGTGACAGGCCCCCCGGCCGTGCTGCTCCACGAGGAGGAGAAGGGTGTCACCGTCGCAGTCGTAGCGGACCTCGCCGACGAACTGGCGGTCGCCCGAGCTCTCCCCCTTGCACCAGTACTCCTGCCGGCTCCTGCTCCAGAACCAGCTGCGGCCGGTCTCGAGGGTCCGCCGGAGGGCCTCCTCGTCCATCCAGGCCAGCATGAGGACCTCGCCGCTGGCGGCGTCCTGCACGACGGCGGGCACCAGGCCGTCGGCGTTGTAGCGCACCTCGGCCAGCTGGGCGGCGCTCGCCTCGATGCGCCGGCCGAGGGCGACGCCGTAGCCGGCCGGCTCGCTCACAGATAGAGCCCGGTCCCGCCGTCGATCCGCTCGGAGGCGACGGCGTGGATGTCGCGCTCGCGCAAGATGAGGTACTCGTCTCCTTGCACCTCGACCTCGAAGCTCTCCTCCGGGTTGAAAAGGACCGTGTCGCCCGCCCGGATGGTGCGGACGTGCGGCCCGACCGCGGCGACCTCCGCCCACGAGAGGCGCCGAGCCACCTGCGCCGTCGCCGGGATGAGGATGCCCGAGCGGGAGCGGCGCTCTCCCTCCGACTTCGGGACGCCCACGAGGACCCTGTCGTTGAGCATCGTCACCGGCTGCTTCCTACCAGGATCCGAGAGTGACGCCGCGTTGCTCATCGGAGAAACGTACCCCACCTGGCCGCTAGGCCTGGCTGGCCGCCGGAAGGGCCCGGAGCGGCACCCCCGCCGCCGCCAGGTGGCGGCGGGCCTCGGCCAGGCTGTAGCGGCCGAAGTGGAAGATGGAGGCGGCAAGGAGGCCGTCGGCCCTCCCCTCCAGGTAACCGGCAGCCAGCTGGTCGAGGTTGCCGACGCCGCCCGAGGCGACGAGCGGCAGCTCGACGAGCTGGGCGATGGAGGCGTAGAGCTCGAGGTCGTAGCCGGCCTCGGTGCCGTCTCTGTCCATCGAGGTGACGAGGAGCTCGCCCGCCCCCCGGCTGGCGCCCTCGCTCACCCAGGCCATGAGGTCGAGCCCGGTCCGGCGGCGACCGCCGTGGGTGACGACCTCGTAGTCCTCCTTCCGTCGCCTGGCATCGACGGCGAGCACGACGCACTGGGAGCCGAACTCGGCCGCCAGCTCGGAGATGAGGGCGGGACGAGCCACGGCCGCCGAGTTGACGGCCACCTTGTCGGCGCCGGCCCGCAGCAGCCGACGGGCGCTCTCGACGCTCGATACCCCGCCGCCGACCGTGAGGGGGATGAAGACCTCGGCCGCCGCCCGGGCCACCACGTCGAGGGTTGTCGCCCTACCCTCCGCCGAGGCGGTGATGTCGAGGATGACGAGCTCGTCGGCACCCTCCTCGCCGTAGCGGCGGGCGAGGGCGACCGGGTCGCCGGCGTCACGGAGCTCTTTGTACCTGACCCCTTTCACCACCCTCCCCCGGTCGAGGTCGAGGCAGGGGATGATCCGCACCGCCTCCATCAACCGGCCCTCCTGCCGGCGGCCTTTTCGGCCTGACGGAGGGAGAAGCGGCCCTCGAGCAGCGCCCGCCCGACGATCGCCCCGGCCAGCCGGCGGCCCCCCTCCTCGAGCAGCGCCAGCTCGCTCAGATGGTCCGTCGTCCCGATGCCGCCCGAAGCGAGAAGGGGCAGGGTGGTTTGCGAGAGGAGCCGGCGGTAGGTCGCGAGCGCCGGGCCTGCGGCTGTCCCGTCCCGCGAGATGTCGGTCACGACCAAGCCGGCGAGGGGCAGGGGCTCGAGCGCAGCGAGCGCCTCTTCGAGACCGAGGCCGCTTTGCTCCCTCCAGCCTCGCACGGCCAGCTCCTGTCCGGCGCCGCGGTAGTCGAGACCGACGACCACCCTCCCCTCGAAGCGACGGGCGAGGCGGGCGAGGAGGGACGGCTCGAAGAGGGCGGCCGTCCCGAGCACCACCCGCTCCACCCCGGCCTCGAGGAGGGCGGCGGCCTGCTCCTCGTGGCGGATGCCGCCCCCGCACTGGAGGGGCAGGCCCGTCGCCGCCGCTATCTCGAGCACCTTTGCCGAGTTCGCCGGCACCCCCGTCCGGGCGCCGTCGAGGTCGACCACGTGGAGCCGGGCGGCGCCCGCCGCCGCCAGGGAGAGGGCAACCTCGACCGGGTCGCCGAAGGAGGTCTCGGCGGCGAAGTCGCCTCGCAGCAGCCGGACACAGCGGCCCTCTCTGATGTCGATGGCCGGCCAGATCTCCACTCAGGCCTCACAGGAGCGAGCAAAGCGGGCGAGGAGCTCGAGACCGGCCCGCCCGGACTTCTCCGGATGGAACTGGGTGGCCGAGAGGGCGCCCCGGCCGACGGCCGAGGCGAAGCTGACCCCGTACTCGCTGTAGGCGAGGACGTCTTCTTCCCGCTCGGGGGCGGCGTAGTAGCCGTGGACGAAGTAGAACCACTCCGGGCTCGGCAAAAGGGCGCTCCTCCCGGTCGGGACGGCGAGGTTCCACTGCATCTGGGGCCGACGCCGGCCGGCCGGGAGGCGGCGGACGCTTCCGGCCAGCAAGCCGAGCCCTCTCGCCCCGGGGCTCTCCTCGGAGCCCTCGAAGAGGAGCTGCATGCCGACACAGATGCCGAGCAAGGGCCGCTGCTCGGCGACGGCGGTCCGGCACACCTCGCTGAGACCGCTCGCTTCGAGGGCGGCGGCGCAGGCGGCGAAGGCTCCCACGCCCGGCAGCACGTAGCCGCTCGCCCCTTCGGCCTGCTCGGGTCGGGCGACGAGGCGGGCGGGGGCACCGACGGCGAGGAGCGCCTTGTGGGCCGAGGCGAGGTTGCCGATGCCGTAGTCCAGCACGGCGATCAAGCCGACCTCTCCTCTCGCCTCATGGAGCCCTCACAGCACGCCCTTTGTCGACGGGACGTCCTCTCCTTCCACCCTGCAGGCCTCCGAGAGGGCGCGGGCGACGGCCTTGAACGAGGCCTCGAGCAGGTGGTGGGCGTTGCGCCCGTAGCGGGCGCCGAGGTGCAAGGTGAGGCGGGCGCCGGTGGCAAAGGCGCGCCAGAACTCCTCGGCCAGCTGGGGATCGAAGGCGGGCTGACCGAGCGGCAAGTGCCCGGGCGGGAAGTAGATGGCGTAATGGAGATAGGGCCGCCCCGAGATGTCGAGGGCCACCTCGACGAGCGACTCGTCGAGTGGAAGCGCCAGGGAGGAAAAGCGCCTGATCCCCCGCCGCTCTCCGAGCGCCTCGGCCAGGCACTCGCCGAGGGCGATGCCGACGTCCTCGACGGTGTGGTGGGCGTCAACCTCGAGATCGCCCTCGGCCGCCAGCGACAGCGAGAGCCCGGCATGCTTGCCGAGCTGCTCGAGCATGTGGTCGAAAAAGGGCAGGCCCGTCTCGACCGAGGGGGTGCCCGGCCGGTCGAGGTCGAGGGCGACGGTGACCGTGGTCTCCCTCGTCGCCCGCTCCCGCCTGGCTGCCCGCCCTGGGGGCGCCGGCGCTCCCAGCGGCTCAGGCATAGAAGCGGTAGACGGCTTCGGCGACACAGGCCGGCTTCTCCTGGTGCTCCACCTCGACGCTGAGCGCCATCACCACCTGGGCCCCGCCCGCTATCTCCTCGACGGACTGCAGGGTGGCTCCGAGGCGGATGCGGCTCCCGACTGGGACCGGCGAGGGGAAGCGCAGCTTGTTGAGGCCGTAGTTGAGCCCCATCGAGAGGCCGCTCACGCTGTAGACCTGTGCGAGGAGGACGGGGGCCAGCGACAAGGTGAGGTAGCCGTGGGCGATCGGGCCGCCGAAGGGACTCTCCTTCTTCGCCCGCTCGGGGTCGACATGGATCCACTGGTGGTCCCCGGTGGCATCTGCGAAGAGATCGACCTGTTGCTGGGTGACCGTGTGCCAGTCGCTGTAGCCGAGGTGATCGCCTACCTTCTCCTTCATGTCGGCGATGCCGTCGAAGTGGGTGGTCATGGCGGAACGCTAATTCGCTTTCCGGCGCCGCCAGAAATCGGCGCTAGGCGGAGGCGACCGCCAAGCCGCGCCTCAACCGACCGGGGACTAGGCCGGCGGCCAGCTGGCCACAGGCGGCGGCGGACTCCCTCCCCCTCGTGTCGCGCACGGTGACATTGGTGCCTGCCGCCTCGAGGTGCCGGACAAAGCGAGAGACGGCCTCGGGCGGGCTGCCCGGCACCCCGTAGCCCGGTGTCGGGTTGAGCGGGATCAAGTTGACATGGGCTCCCACCTCCGCCGCCAGCTCGGCCAGCTCGTCGGCGTCGGAGGGCCGGTCGTTCACCTCCGAGATGAGCGCCCACTCGAAAGAGATGCGCCGCCCGGTCGCCTGCCGGTACTCGCGGCAGGCGGCAACGAGCTCTGCGAGTCGGTAGCGCCGGTTGATGGGGACGAGCCGGTCGCGCAGGGCGTCGTTGCCGGCATGGAGGGAGACCGCCAGGTTCACCTGCATCCCCTCGCCGGCCAGCCGGCGGATGCCCGGGACGATGCCCACAGTCGAGATCGTCATGGCGCGAGCTCCGATGCCGAGATCGCCGTTCAGCCGCCTCACCGCCCCGAGGACGGGCCCGTAGTTGGCCAGTGGCTCACCCATGCCCATGAACACGACGTTGGAGAGGCGGGGAAAGCCACGGGCGGCCGCCTCGGCGACAGCCCGGGCCACCTGCTCGACGATCTCGCCTCGGCTCAGGTGGCGGGCGAAGCCGAGCTGGCCGGTGGCACAGAACGTGCAGCCCATGGCACAGCCGGCCTGGCTCGAGACACAGACCGTGGCGCGCCGGGGATAGGCCATGAGCACCGTCTCCACCCTCGCCCCGTCGCCCGCCTCGAAGAGCCACTTCACCGTCTTGGCGTCGTCTGCCTCCGAGGTGGCGACGAGACGAAGGGCAAGCTCGAGCTCCTTCGCGCCGGCCAGCCGCTGGCGCAGGGACGCCGGCAGCGTCGTCACCTCGCCCGGCTCCTTCAGCTCCCGGTAGAGGGCGTGGGCGAGCTGGTCGACCCGGTAGGCGGGCTCCTTGTCGAGCAGGCCGGCCAGCTCCTCCCGGTCGAGGTCGAAGCGGCTCACCGGGCCGCCGGCGCCGGGGCGACGTCTCCCACGTAGGCCCGGTCGACGTGGTCGTCGACGAAGCCGAGCTTCTCATAGAGCCGGCGCGCCTCGGTGTTGTCCCGGTCGACGTAGAGCATGGCCTTCTCCAGCCCGGCGGCGGCCAGGTGCTCGAGGCCTGCCAGCACCAGCTCCCGCCCGAGTCCGCGCCCTTGGAAGTCGGGGCTCACGGCGATGACGTAGATCTCCCCGATCTCTCCTGGCTCGTGCTCGTCGTCTTGCACCTTGGTCCAGCAGAAGGCCGCCAGCACGCCCTCTTGCTCGGCAAGGAGGAAGCCGGCCGGGTCGAACCAGGGCTGAGCCTCCCGCTCCTTCAGGTCCTGCAGGGTCCAAGAGCCCTGCTCGGGATGGCCCTTGAAGGCCCGGTTGTTGACCTCGAGCCAGGCCTTTTCGTCCTCGCCGGGGCGAAAGGCCCTCGTCGCAACGGTGGAGCGTGCCCCCTCCACCGGCAGCCGCCGCCGCATCTGGAACAGGTCGCGGCCGCGGCGGAGGCCGACCGCAGCCGCCATCAGGTCGTCGGCCTCCTCCGGCTTCGGCACCCAGAGGTGGACATGGCCGCCGCCCTGAGCAGCGATCTCGGCCAGGGCAGCCGAGACGAGGTCGCTCCGCAGCCCCGGCTCCTTTTTGAACGAAGGGTGGACGACGTACTCGACGGCCCAGGAGCCGGGCCCCCGCGAGACCTGGGAGTAGCCGATGAGGCGGTGGCGGTGGCTGGTGTCGGTGGCGACGAAGCCGGCGAAACCCTCCCGGCCCCCCTGCACGAGGTCGAGCCACTTGTGCTCGCCGAGGGCGCGGTGGCCCGCCTCGGCCGAGGCAGCTTCGATCAGGGCCGAGAGGGCGGCGATGTCCTCCTCGCCCATCCGCCTTTTCACCTCGACCTCGTGCACAGCTGGAGGCTACAAGGCCTTGGCTAGTCTCCCCGGCGTGCCAAGGGAGTCACGGGCCGCCAAAACCACCCGGGCGGTCGAGATCGCCCGCCTCCTCGCCGAGGAGTACCCCGGCACGGCCCAGCACCTCTGCGCTCTCGAGCACGAGGGCCCCTTCCAGCTGCTGGTCGCCACAATCCTCTCGGCCCAGTGCACCGACGAGCGGGTCAACATGGTCACCCCCGCCCTCTTTGCCCGCTACCCCGATGCCGAGGCGATGGCGGACGCCGATCCGGCCGAGGTCGAGGAGCTCATCAAGTCGACCGGCTTCTTCCGCTCGAAGACCTCGCACCTGATCGGGATGGCGAGGGCGATGGCCGAGAAGCACCCCGGCGCCTTCCCCCGCCAGATGGAGGAGCTGACCGCCCTTCCCGGCGTCGGCCGCAAGACGGCGAACGTCGTCCGCTCGGTCGCCCTCGGTCTCCCCGGGCTGCCCGTCGACACCCATGTCAGTCGGCTCTCGCGCCGGCTCGGGCTGACGGCGGCCACCGACCCGGTGAAGATCGAGACCGATCTCTGCGCCCTCCTGCCCGAGAGCCAGTGGGGGGCGATCAGCCTGCGACTCATCCTGCACGGCCGTCGCGTCTGCAAGGCCCGCCGGCCGCTCTGCGAGCAGTGCCTGCTCGCCCCCTTGTGCCCCTCGGCGGGGACGGCGGCCCTGGCCACGGGTGACAAAAGGCGCCCCCTGCGCTAGTGTCACTGTCGGAACCGGTTCCCGCCACCTGGTTCCAAAGAGCGGAGATCGGGATCCGCCGCCCGACCCGTTCCCGACGGCGCCCCACGGGGCGCCGTCGCCGCGTTCGGGCCGGTAATGCTCAGCGGCGACGCTCGACGAGGCGGGTGAGACGGCGCTCGGCCGAGACCACAGCTCGCTCCACCGCGAAGAGCTCGACCGACAGGTCCTCTTGCCGGGCGGCCTGGGCGGCCTCCCCGAGGGAGCCGAGCCGCCGTCCCAGCTGGGCCAGCGTGGAGGCGATCGAGGTGAGCTCGGAGAAGTCGGTGGCCATCTGGACATCTTGTACGCTTCTCCGATGCTGAACGTCCTCGACCTTCGCGGCGTCGCGGGCGACCTGGCCGGCCGTCTCCCCCGGCCCGACCTCGCCGGAGAAGGGCCGGTCACCGAGGTGCGCAAGATCCTCGCCGACGTCCGCTCCCATGGAGACGAGGCCCTGCGCCGCCTGACGGCCCGCTTCGACGGAGCCGATATCGACTCCCTCGCCGTCGGCCGAGAGGAGGCGTCCGCCGCCCTCGCCCGCCTCCCGGGCGAGCTCGCCTCGGCCCTCGAGCAGGCTGCCGGGCGGATCCGCCGCTTCCACGAGCACCGGCCCGCGCCCGAAGCGCCCTTCTCGGCTGACGGCGTGACCGTGAGCGTGCGCCAGATCCCCGTCGAGCGGGCCGGCGTCTATGTGCCGGGGGGCCGGGCCAAGTACCCCTCGAGCGTCCTCATGACCGCCATCCCGCCGAAGGTGGCCGGGGTGGGGGCGGTCGCCATCTGCGTGCCGCCCGGGCGGGACGGCCGCCTCCCCGACGAGGTGCTGGCAGCCGCCGTGCTGGCCGAGGTGGACGAGATCTACCGGGTGGGCGGGGCTCAGGCCATAGGCGCCCTCGCCTACGGGACCGAGTCGGTCCCCGCCGTCGACGTCATAGTCGGAGCGGGCAGCCGCATCGTCTCGCTCGCCAAGCAGGAGGTGCGCGGCCTCGTCGGCGTGCCCGCCGCCTTCGCCGGTCCGAGCGAGGTGGTCGTGGTCGCCGACGAGACCGTGCCGGCGATGGCAGCCGCACTCGACCTCGTGGTGCAGGCCGAGCACGGCCCGGACGGTCTCGCCTGGCTGGTCACCTGGTCCGAGGAGGCTCTCTCCCGCATCAGCGCCCTCGTGGCTGAGATCGTCTCCTCCTCCCCGCGACGGGCCGAGATCGAGTCCACCCTCGACGAGGGCGGCTACGCCGTCCTCGTCGAGGGGCCCGAGCAGGCGATGGAGGTGGCAAACGCCATCGCCCCCGAGCACCTCGAGCTCTGCTGTGCGGGAGCGAGCGGCCTCGTCGAGCTGGTCCGCCATGCCGGGGCCGTCTTCGTCGGTCCCCATTCGCCGGCCTCCCTCGGTGACTACTACGCCGGGCCGAGCCACGTCCTTCCCACCTTCAGGTCGGCACGCTTCTCGAGCGCGCTCGGGGTGGAGGACTTCCTCCGGCGGGTCCACGTCATCGAGGCCACCGAGAGCGGCCTGGCGACAGCGGCTCCCGCCGTCGCAGCCATCGCCAGGGCCGAGGGCCTCGATGCCCATGCCCGCTCGGTCCTCGAGCGGGGACACCATGGCTGAGGCCGCAGGGCGAGAGAGCATCGTCGAGCGGCCCGGCTACCACTCTCCCCAGGTTGAGGTCGCCGTCCGGCTCAACACCAACGAGAGCCCAGAGGCGCCCTCGGACGGCTTCATGGCCGAGCTGGCCGAGATCGCCCGCGCTCTAAAGGCCAACCGCTACCCGGACCGGGAGGCGCGGGCCCTGCGGGAGGCGATCGGTGCCAGCCACGGCCTTCCGGCCGACCATGTCGCTTGCGGCAACGGGTCGAACGAGGTCCTTTTGTGCCTGCTGCTGGCCTACGGCGGCCCGGGCCGCACCGCAGTTGTCTTCGAGCCCACCTACGCCCTCCACCGCCACATCGCCGAGCTCTCCCACACGGCCGTCGCCACCGGCGAGCGCGGGGGCGGCTTCGAGATCGAGCTCGAGCCGGCGAGACGCCTCCTCGCCGAGCACCGCCCTGGCCTCGTCTTCTGCTGCTCACCGAACAACCCGACGGGCAACAGTGAGGACGAGGAGGTACTGGCGGGCCTGGCCGAGGCGGCAGCCCCCGGCCTCCTCGTCGTCGACGAGGCTTACGGCCACCTCTCCCCCTCGAGCGCCACCTCGCTCTTCGCCGCCCACGAGAACGTCGTCGTCGTCCGGACCTTCTCGAAGGTCTGGGCTCTCGCCGGGCTCCGCCTCGGCTACCTGTTGGCCGACCCCGCCGTCGTGGCGGCCTGCGAGAGGACGAGCCTTCCCTACCACCTCGGCACTTTCACCCAGGCGGCTGGGCTGGCGGCTCTCGGGCGCAGCGGGGAGATGGAGGCGCGGGCGGCGCGCCTCGTCGCCGAGCGCCAGCGACTGGCCGCCGCCCTCTCCAGCCGGGCCGTCGAGAGCTGGCCCTCGGCTGCGAACTTCATCCTCTTCCGCCCCCGCCACCTCGGGGCGAAGGAGGTCTGGGAGGGGCTGCTCGCCCGCTCGGTGCTGGTGCGCGACGTCTCCTCCTTCCCCCGCCTCGAGGGCTGCCTGCGGGTGACGGTCGGGACGAGAGAGGAGGACGATGCCTTCCTCGCCGCCCTTGATGAGGTGCTCGGAGGCGCTCGGTAGGCTCCGGACCCATGCGGACCGCGCCGTCGCCTCCCCCGAGCTGGGATGAGCTTCCCCAAGGCGAGGAGAAGCGGCAGGTCGTCCGTCAGATGTTCGACGCCATCGCCCCTCGCTATGACGTCATGAACAAGGCGATGACCTTCGGACTCGACAGCTACTGGCGCCGACGGGCCCTCGGTCTGGCCCGCCTCCGCCCCGGCGGGCGGGTCCTCGACCTCGCCTGCGGAACGGGCGACTTCGCCCGCCTGCTGGCCGGGCGGCCGATGAGCCCGATCGGTCTCGACTACTCGGCCGGCATGCTCGCCGCCGCCCAGGCCGGCTCGGCCCCCCTCTGCCAGGCAGACGCCGCCCGCCTCCCCTTCGCCGACGGCACCTTCGACGGGGTGGTGAGCGGCTTTGCCCTCCGCAACTTCTCCGACCTCGAAGCGACCTTCGCCGAGCTCGGCCGCATCCTGCGGCCGGGCGGCCGGGTCGCCCTCTTGGACGTGGCCGAACCTCGCCTGCCCGTCGTCCGCCAGCTCCACGGCCTCTGGTTCAACACCGTCGTACCCCGCCTCGGCGTCTTCAGCTCCGACCCGCAGGCCTACGGCTACCTGCCGAGGTCGGTCGCCTACCTACCCGCCCCCAGAGAGCTGCTCGAGCTGCTCGAGCGGGCGGGCATCACCTCGACCCGGCACCACCTGCTCTCGGCCGGCGTCGTCCAGGTCCTAACCGGGACGAGGAGATGAGCCGCAGGCGGCTCGCCTCCTTCGAGCTCTCGGCAGAGGAGTTCACGTCCCTCCGCTCTCTCGCCCTCGCCCGGGGCGACCTGCTCGAGCAGGACGGCTCGGCCCTGCTCGCCTTCGGCACCGCAGAGGAGATCGCGCTTCGAAACGGGCTCGCCGACGACGACGCCGTGGCGGCTGTCGGCGGCCGCCTGCAGGAGCTCGGGGCGCCTGGCGCCCTCCCCATCGCCCTCGGAGCGCTCCCCTTCCGCCCCGACGCCCCTGCCCACCTGCGCCTGCCGGAGGTGGCGGCGCTGCGGCGCGACTCGGGCACTGTCGCAGTCGTGACCGGCCCCGACCCCGCCGCTCTGCTCGAGTCCCTCTTGGGCGAGGCCCGCTCGAGGGGGCGGGGCCACGGGCCGGTGCCCGACCAATTCTCCCTTTGCTCGGCCCGCTCCCACGATGACTTCCTCACCCGGGTGGCAAAGGCAATCGCCGAGGTGCGAAGCGGCCGCCTGGAAAAGGTGGTGCTCGCCCGCGAGGTGCGCATCGAGGCCAACCGCGACTTCTGCCAGGAGGACCTCCTCGAGAGGCTGCGGGCCCTCCATCCCTCCTGTCTCACCTTCGCCGTCGAGGGCTTCATCGGCGCCTCCCCCGAGCTCCTCGTCGCCCGAGAGCAGGAGGCCGTGCGCTCGCACCCCCTCGCCGGGACGGCCGCTCGCAGCGGCGACCCCGAGTCCGATGCCCGGGCGGCCGCCCAGCTGCTCGCCTCGGAGAAGGAGAGGTCGGAGCACCGGGCCGTCGTGGAGGCCATCGCCGGGGCGCTCTCGCCGCTCACCCGGGAGCTGTCGGTGCCGCCCGGCCCGGCCATCGTCTCTCTCCGCAACGTCTCGCACCTCGGCACCGAGATCACCGGCTCGCTCGCCCCCCGCCCCGGCGGCGGCCTGCCGAGCGCCCTCGAGGCGCTCGCCCTCGTCCACCCGACACCGGCCGTCTGCGGCACGCCCCGTGAGACGGCCCTCGAGTACATCGAGAAGGAAGAAGAGGTCGAGCGGGGGCGCTACGGCGGTCCGGTCGGCTGGGTCCGCTCCGACGGTGACGGCGAGTTCCACCTCGGGATACGGGCGGGCACCGTCGAGGGCCCGACGGCCCGCCTCTTTGCCGGCGTCGGCATCGTGGCCGACTCCGACCCGGCGGCCGAGCTGGGCGAGACCCAGCTCAAGCTGCAGGCGATGCTGGCAGCTCTCGTCCGCCCCTAATGGGCGCGAGTTAGCTCCAGAGTCGGGGGGCGCTCGCCTCCGTGCCGGCTCGCGAGAGCTGCTCAGATCTCAAGCACGACTTTTCCTCGTACTCCACTCGGACGACGCAGCGTCTCGATGGCCGCCGACCACTCCTCCAGTGGGAAGCGGTGCGTGACAAGGAACGAGGGATCTACGGCTCCAGCATCGAGCAGAGTTGCCGCCGCCGCGAAGGCGCTCGAGCTGTAGCTGAAACTGGCGTGGACCGCGAGGTCGCCGTTGACGACCTTGTCGATTGCGACGATCGCCGTCTCGCCGTGCGGCGGCAGTCCGAGCAGTACAACGGTGCCGCCGCGGCGGGCCGCTTCAACCGCCATAACGGCAGCCTGGGAGCTACCGGCCGCCTCGATGACGAGGTCGTAGCCAGCCGGCGCTCGGCTCGTCGTAAGGCCAAAGGAGTCCACTCCTGCGCTCAATGCGAGCTCCTCCTGTGCTGGGCGCGCCCCGACAAGATCGACCCGAGCGGGTGAGAACAGGCGAGCTAGGAGCGCGGAGAGGAGTCCGATCGTGCCGTCGCCGATCACGAGCACCCGCCAACCCGGCTGCGGGCGCGCGCGAGCCAGGCCCTGGTAGACGACAGCCATCGGCTCGACGAGGGCAGCTGCTGACCGGTCGACGTGCTCACCAAGGAGGTGGACCACATCCCGAGGCACGACCACCTCGTCTGCCGCGGCACCGTCCCGGGTGAAGCCGACCTCTTCGTAGGTCTCGCAGAGGTTGGTGCGCCCCTCGCGGCACCTCCCGCAGTGTCCGCAAGGAACAACGCCCTCAGCCACGATGAGCTGATGGTCGTCGCCCGACAACAAACCGCACCACTCGTGACCGAGTGCCAGCGGGTAGCTCACGTAGGCCGGATCGATATTGCCGTCGATGATCTCTAAGTCGGTGCCGCAAAGCCCGACGATCAGAGGAGTCACGACCACCTCGCCCGGCTTCGACCCAGCCGGCGGACGCTCCTCGAGCAAGACAGAGCCCGGGCCGGTTACGACGAGGGCCCTTCTCGGCTGGTTATTCAATCGGGGCCACCACTCTTCCGGTCGGTGCCGAGCGAACCGGAAGGCCACTCCGCGCCCTTTCCGCCCATCTCTGTTGTCAGCCGGTTGGCGTGCTCGCGTACCAGCTCGCCGATGTGAAGCACCCTCCATGCCGGCACCTCGGCCCTTATGCCTGTGACGCTTATGGCACCGAGACAGCGGTTCTGGTGATCCAGAAAGGAGGCCCCAATGCAAAAGACGCCCTCGGCCTCTTCCTCGTCGTCGATCGCAAAGCCGCGGGCTCTCGTCTGCTCAAGGTCGACAAGCAATGCCTCGATGTCTGTAATCGTCGATCGAGTGTGCGCAACGAGGCCTTCGGCTTGGCAGATCTCACGCACCCTGCTCTCATCGTAAGTGGCGAGGATTGCTTTACCTGCCGCGCTCGCGTGCGGCGCCTCCCTGCAACCGAGAGGTGTGTGGAAGCGAACCATCCCCGGGCCGTCGACTCGCTCCAAAAAGACCGGGCAGCCGTCGTCCACTACGGCCACACGCGATGTGAGGCCTGTGGCGTCGGTGAGCTCCCGGAGAAGCGGACGGGCTATCTCTCCGACGGGCAGCTGCTGGCCCACGAGATCCCCGAGGCGCATGAGGCTCATGCCCAAGAAGTAGCGGGGCCCGGGGCGTTCCTCCCGCAAGAAGCCGTGCGAGACAAGCGTCTTCAAGAGATTGAAAGCCGTGCTCTTGGCAACCCCCAGAGTCTGGGCCGCCTGGTTGAGGCTGAGCCCGTCCGGAGCAGCCTCCGCCGCCTTGTCGACGAGGTGCAGGGCTCGGTCGACACTCTGCACTCCGGGAGGCCTTGCCCGGCCGTCCATGATTCGCCCCTGTTGCACTGTATTCGACTATATCGAATTCTGGCCTGGAAAGTGAGCTCCTCCCTCAACGCCATCAGTACGAACATGAACATGCCGTAGTCATAATGCGGTCCTTGACTGCGCTGAGGCGCGGTTCTAGTGTTCATATATCCCAAATTGTATTCGGCACTACAGAACGGACGATCATGTTCGGTGACGACTTCTTGACAGCCGCGGGCTATTCACCTGAGGTGATCCCGACAGCGAGCGAGAGTCGCTTTCCCGACGGGGCAGAGTTCCGCGTCGAGATCCCGAGCGTCGAGGGTCCGCGAGTGCTCAGCTCTGTTGTTGAGGCCTCCCAGCGTTTAGGCATCACCGTCAATCGGGTCTCCCAAGGCAGCGGCGCCATGCTGCTCAGCTCTGCGGAGCTCCGGGAGATGGCTGAGATCGGCGAGGAGCAAGGCATCGAGGTCTCGCTCTTCATCGGACCCCGCCAGGAGTACGACATCGGGAACCACTCGCGGGCTCTTGACGGTGCCTCCCTCGCGGGTCAGCAGCGCTCTGTCCGCCAGCTCCGCTACGCACTCGAAGATGTCGCCCGGGCCGTCGAGCTCGGCATCAGGAGCTTTCTCATCGCCGATATCGGGCTGCTGAGCGTCCTGCGCGACATGCAGGTCGCCGGCGAGCTGCCCGACGAAGTCGTCTGGAAGGTTTCGGTAATGCAGGCGCCGTCGAACCCTGCCTCCCTGCGGGTGATCGTCGGCCTCGGCGCCTCGACCGCCAACATCCCCTCAGACACATCGCTTGGCGAGCTAGCCGAGTTCCGGGCCGCCTCTTCGATTCCGCTCGACCTCTACGTGGAGTCGCCCGATGCCATGGCAGGAGTCGTGCGCGGGCACGAAATGTCCGAGCTCATCAAGGTTGGCGCCCCCCTTTACGTGAAGTTCGGTCTCAGAAACTCGAGACCTCTGTACCCCTCAGGCGAGCATCTGGTCGAGGAGGCCTCAACCATCGCTCGCGAAAAGGTCCACCGGGCAGCCGTAGCTCTCGAATGGGTACAACGGTTGGCGCCCGAACTGGTTCAGTCAAAGCCAGGAGCCGCCGGTCTAGGCGTGCCGACCAGCCGCTCGGGATGGACAACCGGTGCCGCCTGAAGGCCTGCGCAGCGCCCGCTGGTTTGAGGGCGATGACGAGGTGGCACTGCTGCACCGCGTGGCAATGCGATCTGCCGGCGCTGAGGTCGACACCGCAGCGAATCGACCTGTGATCGGCATAGCCCACAGCGCCAGCGAGCTCAACCCCTGCAATCTGCCGCTCGCCGAGCTTGCCGAGGCCGTGCGGCAGGGGGTGCGGAAGGCGGGAGGGGTGCCCGTCGTGTTTTCGACCTTCTCGCTGGGCGAGGACCTCATGAAACCGAGCGCCATGCTCTACCGCAACCTGCTCGCGATGGAGCTAGAGGAGACCCTGCGCTCCTACCCCATCGACGGCGCCGTGCTCCTCGCCAACTGCGACAAGACGGTTCCGGCCTCTGCCATGGCCGCGGTTAGCGCCGACCTACCGAGCATCGTACTCACAGGCGGCACCCGCGAACCTGCGCACTTCAAAGGAAGGCGAATCGGCACCGGGACCGACCTCTGGCGGATGTGGGAGGACAGAAGAGCCGGACTCGTCGACGACCAGGCGTGGGGAGAGCTCGAGCAGAGCCTCACATGCGGCCTAGGAGCCTGCAACACGATGGGGACAGCGGCCACCATGGCCATATTGATCGAGGCGCTCGGCCTGAGCCCAGCCGGCACAAGCACTGCTCCGGCCGGCAGCTCCGATCGCCTCGAAGCCGCCACCCTTTCAGGCGCTCGCGTGGTCGAGATGGTGCGCGAGGGACTCCGCCCGAGCAAGCTGCTGACAAGGGCATCGTTCTCGAACGCCATCCGGGTGCTAAACGCCCTTGGTGGCTCCTCGAACGCGGTCATCCACCTCACAGCCATTGCCGGTCGGGCCGGTATCGCGATCGACCTCGACGACTTCGCCCTTGTTGGACGAGACGTCCCAGTCCTCGCCGACATCGAGCCGACCGGCGCCGGCCTCATCCCCGATCTGCACGAATCGGGCGGTCTACCCGCCCTGCTCGGCGAGATAGCGCCCCTGCTCGAGCTGGAGGCGCGGAGCGTCTCGGGCACCCTCGGCGATTCGCTCAGGGCGGCTCCTCCACGCGGGCCGGCCATCGCCAGTTCAGAAAATCCGCTGAGGCGAAATGGCGCCTTCGCAGTGCTGAAGGGCAACCTCGCCCCCGACGGGGCGATCATGCGCACCTCAACGGCCTCGCGAGAGCTCTTCTCCCACGAGGGCCGAGCAGTCGTCTTCGACGGCTACGAGGATATGCGCCAACGGATCGATCAGCCGAACCCCCATCTAGAGGAGACAAGTGTCCTCGTACTGCGCGGCTGCGGGCCAGTCGGCGGCCCAGGCATGCCCGAGTGGGGGATGATACCGATCCCAGCCGGTCTGGCGCGAAAGGGCGTGCGAGACATGGTCCGCGTCACCGATGCCCGTATGAGCGGTACGTCGTACGGCACGGTCGTGCTCCATGTCGCACCAGAGGCGGCGGTCGGTGGACCACTCGCTCTCGTGCGAGACGGAGACGCGATACGAGTCGACGTCAACAACGGCTGCCTCAAGCTCCTCGTTTCCGAGGAAGAGCTCGACCGCCGTCGGGCCGAGTGGGCCCCTGCCCCGGTGGCCGACATGAGGGGGTGGGTGGCGCTCTACCGAGAGCACGTCACACAGGCACCAAGGGGTTGCGACCTCGATTTCCTTGAGGCTCCGACGTCCGCACACCGAGTTGTCGTTGAACCCATAGTTGGCCGGTCCTAAAATTTAGGAGGGGAAATGCATTCTCAGCGTTCAACAGCAGGGGGAAGTCCGAGAAGCCGCCAGTCGGCTCTCAGAAGCATTCTCCGCCATCCCGACGCAAACGAGGGAGGTTCGCTTCAAATGCGGCGTCGCCCGCGACGGATACGCAGCCTCCTTGTTCTCGCGGCCGGCGGCTCGCTCGCCTTGGCGGCCTGCGGCGGCTCATCGGCCGCCTCGGCCAAGTCATCGAACCAGACGCTCGTGCTGTGGCACAACGGCTCGTTTGCCGCCACTACCACCAAGATGCTCGCCAGTGCCTTTTCGAAGCTTCACCCAGGGGTGAAGCTCGATCTGGTGGCCCAGCCGAGTGGCGACTACTTCGCCGCCCTGCAAGCAGCCCTCATTTCGGGCAAGGGTCCGGACATTGTCAATCTCTGGCCGGCCCAGTACCTGACCCGATTCGAGAGCCATCTTGTCAACTTGGATGGCTATATAAAGACAGCCTTGCTCGCAAAGGTCTCCGGCGAGAGTTACTTCGCGAAGAACGGCAGCCTCTCGAGCGGCACGTATGCCGTTCCCTTCGAGAACCAGTTTTACAATGGCTTTTACAACAAGAGCCTTTTCTCCAAGGCCCACATCGGGGCACCGCCTCGTACCTGGTCAGAGCTGACCTCGGACTGCACCAAGCTCAAGTCGGTAGGGGCAATTCCGATCGTCTATGGCGCCCAGAGCGGCTCGGGCGAGTTCAACCCGGTCTATGAATGGAGCTACCTTCTCGCGGGCGTCTATCCCCTGTCGTCCTGGAACAGTCTTTTGAATGGGCACATTCCCTACTCTTCGCATGCCATAGTGAATCAGCTGGCCCGTTGGCACTCTCTCGATACCCACGGGTGCATCAACGCGAACGCTCTAACGAACAAGGTGGCAGCCAATCAGTTCACAAGCGGCAAGGCGGCGATGATCTTTAAGGGCAGCTGGGATGCCGGCACGTTCTACCAGTCGATGGGCTCGAAGGTAGGCGCCATGCTGCCTCCTTACTCCAGCTCGCCCATGTCAGCCATCATCGAGGAAACTGGCGAGGGCTACGGCGTCCCGGTGACGGCCACCCACAAGACGATGGCCATCAAATTCCTCAAGTTCATCTTGAGCCCGCAGGGGCAGAACATCATCTCTAGGTCTGGCCAAGCGCCTGTGCTGCCCGGATACAAGGCCACGAATCCGCTGCAAGAAACCCTGCTCTCGATGGCCAACTCGTCCAGCTACCACGTCTACCCGATGTTCGACAACCTGATGCAAGCGCCAGTCGAGAGCGTGGCCGCCCGCCTGCTCGACCAGGTGCTTATCGGACAAGTGAGCCCGAGCCAGGCAGCAAGCGAGATAGCGAGCGCCGAGTCGAATCTCCCGTCAAGCGCTCGGGCGGTGAACTACCACCTTGGCGGATAGCTCCTCTGTCGTAGAGCTCTCCCGGCCCCCCACCAAGGGGGGGCCGGCGAGAGTCCGTGCCCACGAGAAAGAGTTCGCCGAGCGCCGTAGGGAGCTCGACCGAGCGCGCCGGCGGACGGGGATGCTCCTTGCTCTCCCCGCGACCATCCTCGTCGCCTGCCTGCTCGTCTTCCCGATCGCCGAGGCCACCTACTACAGCTTCACATCCTGGAACGGCGAGACCGCCCGCTTCGTCGGCCTCAGCTCTTACAGCCAGCTGCTGTTCCATACGACAGCCATCCGCCAGATCTTTCAGAACAACTTGGCGGTTGTGCTGTCGATTCCGGTCGGTTTGGCGTTCGCTCTCGTCGCCGCTTTCCTCACCTCGCTCAAGGTGCCGGGTTGGCGACCCTTTCGCTTCATCGTTTTTCTACCGGTCGCCCTTTCGTGGGTTGTCATAGGCATCATCTTCAGCGACTTTCTCACCCCCGGGCAGGGTATTGACTCTCTTTTAGGCGCCGTCGGCCTGCATGCCATCGCCCTTGACTGGCTCGGAAGCACCCACACGGCGCTCCCAGCCCTTCTCGCCACCTTCAACTGGGCATTATTTGGCATAAATACCGTCATATTCATGACTGGTCTCGCCTCCATTCCGCCCGAAGTCATCGAGGCTGCCCGAGTAGACGGAGCCGGCTTTTTCACGATACTTCGCCATATCGTTATGCCACTCCTCGGCCGCTTCGTCCGGCTTGCCTTCTTGGTTACGATGATTTCTGGCTTTAGCGGGATGTTTGGCCTCATTTACGTCATGACGGCCGGTGGACCGGGGTTTTCCACCACCACTCTCGAGTTCCAGATCTACCAGTCGGCGTTCACGCTCGGGAACTTCGGGCAAGCGGCCGCCCTCGGAATCTTCCTTCTCCTCATCATGCTGGTAGTCACGTTCGTCATCAACATGATCGGTCGGAGAAAGGCGGCTGACCTATGGTGAGCGCGAGGCTTCCAGACATCCTCTCTCCCGATGCGCTGACCGGAACCGAGCAGCTCATTGCTGGCCGTCGGCGACGTCACCTCGCAGCCTCGATCACACTTCTTGTGATCGGCGTCGCGCTCATCTACCCCCTCGTCGACGTGATCATTGCCTCTTTCCGTTTCCAGGGGACCGGAACGTTTACGCTCCGGTACTGGCGGGCGGTTTTCCACCAGATGCCCGTCTGGCACCAGCTCGGAGTGTCGGCTCTGGTTACGGGGGCCTCCGTCGCCGGCGTGCTCGCCGTCTCGGTCCCTGCCGGATACGCGTACGCCAAACTCTCGTTCCGGGGAGCTCGGGTCATCTTCGGGGTGACGATCGCCTGCATGATGATCCCGGTCGAGTCGATGATCATCCCCGAGTATGCCAACCTCGCAAAGGTCGGACTCGTGGGGTCGGTCCTCGGTACAGTTCTCGTTTTCGTCGGTCTCGGCATCCCTCTGTCGGTCTTCTTGATGGCGAGCTACTTCAAGAGCCTGCCAGACGCCCTCGTGGAGTCGGGGCTAGTTGACGGGGCCGGCCACCTGCGGATCTTTCTCTCCATAATGCTGCCGCTCGCCCTACCAGCCATCGTAACGATCGGTGTGCTCGAGTTCCTTGCCGTCTGGAACGATCTTCTCATCGCCCTGTTGTTCCTGCCGATCCAGTCGCAGACGATCGCGGTCGGCCTGGCGGCCCTGCAGGGCAACCACATACTCAACACCTACGTGCTCGTAGCAGGTTCGGTACTGAGCGCTCTACCACCCATGCTCGTCTACATGCTGTTCCAGCGTTATCTGGTGGCTGGCCTGACGATGGGAGTGAACCGTTGAGCATTCAATCGGCCCGGCTCCCTTTGGACTTGCCGACCGGAGAGGTCCCTTCCCGAACGAGGAGACGTAGTGGCTGAACTTCCTCAGCTCTTCATGCGCCTGCCCAGCCTTGCGCTGAGCTTCCCAGCCGACGATCCAAGCGAGCTGGCGTCACCCGCTGACGCGCCCGAGATCGCGACCGTGCTCACCGAGGCCTTCCAGGAGCTCTGGGACGCCGACCGGGTACGTCGCGAGCTGGGGCCAGAAGATGGCGTCGACGCCAGCTACGTGGTGCGAGAGGACAACAACGTGGTGGCCGTCGCATCGGCCCGCCACCTGCCGGAGCTCTATCCGGATGCCGGCTACCTCCACTACGTCGGCGCCTACGGCGCCAAGGCGGGGCGTGGTCTTGGACGCATTGTCACCCTGGCTGTGCTGAGGCACTTTCGCGAGGAAGGACTCGAAGCCGTCGTCCTCGAGACAGACGACTTCCGCCTCCCGGCGATAAGGACATATTTAAAACTCGGCTTCGTGCCTGTCTACCGCCACGAGGAAGACCAGCCCCGCTGGTCGAAGATCTTCCCGCTCGTGCTCGGTCCGCGCCAGGACCCGGCTCGTCGTGCCAGTGACTGAGTCGCTTGAAGAGCTCGCCTGCCTCGCAGCAGAGGCTGTCTCTCGCCGGCGGCTACTCAACGAGACCTATCGCTTTATCTCGGTGCCCAGCCCGACAGGAGGCGAAGCGGCTTTCGCAGCTCTCTTTCGAGACACCCTCTCCGAGCTTGGCCTCGAGAGCTTTCTCGACGTGGAGTTCGCCGATAGCCCGAGCGTCATCGGACGCCTCCGAGGGACCGGGGGTGGTCCGACGCTGCAGCTTGATGGCCACACCGACACGGTGCCAGTGCCCCACGAGCCTCCCTCGGTTGATTTTGAGCGCGACCTCGTGAGGGGTCGGGGGGCGGCTGACATGAAAGGCGGCCTGGCTGCCATCTGCGAGGCAATAAGAGCCCTCGGGGTCGCCGGCGTGCGGCCCCGAGGCGACGTCCTAGTCACCGCCCACGGTCTGCACGAGGCCCCGCTCGGCGACCAACGCACCCTCCGCTCGCTTCTCGCCCGCAAGGTTGTCGGCGAGGCAGCGATCATCGCCGAGCTAGGCCACGCCAACTTGGCGACGAGGTCACGAGGTATGTCGATCTACACGATCTCGGTCCGAAGAGACGGCCCCTCGATGCACGAGGTCGAGTGGACCCGTCGGGACGCGCAACCCATAGAGGGCGTCCGGCTCCTCCTCAACGCCCTCACGGCCCGTGCAGAGGAACTGACCGCCGAACCCGCGCACTTCGAGGAACGCGAAACCCTTTTTGTGGGAGAGGTGCGCTCGGGCGACTTCTACAACCGGGTGCCGACACACGCCGTGATCGTTGGCACGCGCCGCTACCGGGCTCCCCTGACGAAGAGTGACGTGATGGCTGAGTTCGAAGAACTGTGCAACAACGTGGCGGAGCGCACTGGCCTCAGCCTCGATGTCGATCTGAAAGAGGTCGGTCCGGCCTACGCCCTTGATCCCTCCGAACCAGTGATCGCGGCGGTGCAGGCAAGCTACCGTGACGTCGTGGGGGGCGAGCTACCGCTGGCACCCGCCCAAGCCGTCGGCAACGCCGCAGACTTCGCGGCTTTCGGCGTGCCGGCCGTCTACCACGGGGTCAACCAGCGAACCGCCCACTCCGACGACGAGCACGTGTCTGGTGCCGAACTGGAGCGAGCCGCACGAGTGATCGCCGGCAGCATTGTGCACTTCTGCGGCGCCGACCACGACAAGGAGAAGAGATGACCAAAGCCACCAGTCGATCGGCCTCGCGGCCACTCGACGGAAAGGTGGTCGCCGTCACCGGAGGCGCCGGCGACCTCGGCCGCTCGATCATCTGCCGCCTCGAGAACGCTGGCGCCGTTGTCGTTGGCTGCGACATCACTGAGGGCCAGAGGATGGAGCACTGCGACGTCACGGACAGGGCGAGTGTGGACAGGTTTGTCAGAGGGGTGCTCGAGCGCCACGGCTCGCTGCACGCCATGGTGGCCGGCGCCGGAGTGGTGGAACGATCTGCTGCCATCGATCTTGACGCGGCCTCTTGGTCACGGGTAATCGGGATAAACCTGACTGGCGCCTTCCACGCTGCCCAGGCGGCGGCTAGGGCGATGGATGGCAGCGGCGGTTCGATCGTGTTCATCGGGTCGTGGATCGGCGTTGCTCCGGCTCGTGACCTGATGTCCTACTGCGTCTCCAAGGCGGGCATCGACATGCTCGCCAAAAGCATGGCGCTCGAGCTGGCTCCCCGCGGCATCAGGGTGAATGTCGTCGCTCCGGGAGTCGTCGAGGCCGGCGTCTCGGCCCAGATCTTCCAGGAGGCGCCAGAGCGCCGACGCGCAATGGAGCAGGTGATTCCGATTGGCCGGCTCTGCCAGCCAGAGGAGATCTCGAGCTGCGTCGAGTTCCTATTGAGCGAGCAGGCTTCATATGTGACCGGTGCCACGCTCGTGGTCGACGGTGGCATCCGACTCGCCCATGCGGGCGGATGACAAAGAGTGTGCTGATGACATCGAAAGGAGCAGAGCCGTTGGCAAAGTTAAAAATCGGAGTGGCCGGGGCACCTCGCGGGACGAGCTTTCTCGCCGGCATGCACGCCTATGAAGACCGAGCCGAGATAGCAGCCGTCTACGATCCCGATCAGCGAGCGCGCGAGGAGTTCACCACTGAGACGGGAGTTCCTGCTCTTGAGCACTACGATCAGCTACTCGAACAAGTCGATGCCATCATCGTCGCATCGCCCCAGCACCATCACGTGCCGCAGGCTGTCGCCGCCCTCGACCGAGGTGTCCACGTACTGAGCGAGGTGCCGGCGGCTGTCAGCCTCGAGCAGGCCCGACAGCTCGTGGCGGCGGTCCGAGCGAGTGACGCCGTCTACATGCTGGCCGAGAACTACTGCTACTCCCGGCCCAACCTCATCGTGGGGGCAATGGCCAAAGCGGGGTTGTTCGGCGAGCTCTACTTCGGCGAGGGTGAGTACCTGCACGAAATGAAGGGCTGGCATACCGACTCATCAGGCAATCCCACCTGGCGCTACTTCTGGCAGGTGGGCCGGACCGGGCACAGCTACCCGACCCACAGCGTCGGACCGCTACTGCAGTGGTTCGACGACCGCATCGTCGCTGTCAGCTGCGTCGGAAGCGGGCGACACACCGATCCTGAGCACGAGATCGACGACACGATCCTTCTCCTGGCACGGACCTCCCGCCAGGCGCTTTTGAGCATCCGCCTCGACCTGCTCTCGAACCGGCCGCACCTCATGGACTACTACTCGCTGCAGGGGACGGCGGGGGCATACGAGGCCCCAAGGGCCGAGGGACAACAGCCGCGTGTATACCTGGCTGGAAAGAGCCCGGCCGAACAGTGGCAACCCCTCGAGACGTATGCCGACGAGTTTTTGCCCGAGCGCTACCGCCAAGTGGCAGAAGGGGCCGGTCACTGGGGAGCCGATAGCTTCCCGGTGCGCGACTTCATCGACGCCGTCAACGAGAACACGGCACCGCCGTTCGACATCTATGCCGCCCTCGACATGACGCTACCCGGGATCGTCTCGGAGACTTCCTTCTACGAGGGGGGCGCCTGGAAGGCTGTCCCCAACCCTCGTCTGTGGGATGCCGGCGTAGTGAGCGAGCCGGGCAAGGAGGCCCCGCTCGCATGATGGTCGAGCCGGCTCGGGCCCGCTCCTCGGCCAGACAGATTGACTGAAAGATGGGAGCAACATCGTGAAGAACGCCTCGCGTCCAGACCATGTTCGCCATGTCGTGAGCCGCCTTCGTCAGCTGATCGACGATCGGGGCCTCGACGGAATAGTGCTGAGTAGCCCGGCGGCCGTTGCCTGGGCGACGGGTGGGATGAACACGCCCATCGACCGGGCCCTTCCCCTCGACATGGTCTTCGTAGCCGTCTCGCCGGTAGCCCAGGTGCTCGTTACGACCGAAGTCGAGTGTCCTCGCATTCTCACCGACTCTGATCCGGAGGCCTGCGGCTTCTCGGTTGTGGCCGTCCCCTGGTACGAACCAGAGGGCTTTGTCGCCTCCTGCATCGAGCAGCTCGACGCGGCACCGGCGCGCCTCGGCTCCGACGGCCACCCCGCTTTCAGCGTCGATTTATCCACTGATCTCCTCGCAGCCCGAATGGCCCTCACCGAGTTTGGCCAGGAGGCGCTTCGTGCCCTCGGCCGGGACACGGCTCTGGCCCTCGAGGCTGCTCTTAGGACCTGGAGGCCGGGCACCACGGACCGGGAAGTGCAAGCCGAGATGGTTCGCCAGCTCGAGCTCACCGGAGCCGAGGCGGTGGTGGCGCTTGTGGCGGGTGACGAGCGCGTCGCCGAGCTCCGCCACCCGCTCGCCATGGCTCGGCCAGTTCAGGAGCGGCTGATGGCCGTCGTTGTCTCTCGCCGGGGCGGGCTCAACATCGCCGCCACCCGATTCGTCTCCGCGAAGGAGCCTTCGCCCGAACTCGCCGACAAATTCCGGGCCGTTCGCCAGATAGAGGGCGCCGTCCTCGCCGCCTGCAAGCCCGGGGCAACCTACGGCGAGGCGACCTCGACACTCGTCGAAGCGTACGCCTTAGCTGGCCACGCCGGGGCGTGGCGAGAGCACTGGCAGGGAGGCCCAATCGGCTACGGGACCCGGGAGTTCGAGCTGGCTCCCGGCTTCGAGGAGAGCCCCTTCTGGTCGCTGGTTGTGGCGCCCGGCCATGCGCTTGCCTGGAACCCGAGCCTGTCCGGAGGCGCCAAAGTGGAAGACACCTTCCTCGTGACCGCTCGTGGCCTCGAGTGCCTCACCTCGCCCATCGACTGGCCAACCGAGGAGATAGAGGGCTTCTCTGAACCCCGCCCGGCCATCCTCGTGGTCGGTGAGGATGGGATCCACAAGTGACACAAATGCAAAGCGTCTCCCCCCAGCGCCCATCCGAGGTGATCGCCACCTTCTCCGAGACCTCTCCCGAGACTGTGGCGGCGACCGTCGAGGCCGCCCGACTGGCCCAGCGCTCCTGGGCTGCCCTGCCGGCCCCCGAGCGGGCCCGGACACTGGCCCGAGCTGCCAGCGAGGTCGAGGCCGCGGCTCGCGATCTCACCGAGCTCGGTATCGCCGAGGTCGGCAAACCTCGCCTCGAGATGGCGAGCGAGGTGCAGCGAGGCATTGCCATTCTTCAGTACTACGCCGGAGCCGTCCTCGACCCTGAGGGCGACGCCCTTCCCTCGCCCGACGGCAAGAGCCTGCTTTGGAGCCGCCGCCATGCTCAAGGGGTTGCCGGCCTCATCACGCCTTGGAACTTCCCGGTCGCTATCCCCCTTTGGAAGATGGCGCCAGCTCTTGCCTACGGCAACGCCGTTGTGCTTAAGCCCGCTCCAGCCGCGACCGCCATCGCCCAGCTTCTCGGCGACCTCCTGCAGCGCTGTCTGCCGCCCGGTCTCGTCCAGCTGGTGCCCGGCGGCGCTGTCACCGGCGCCGCCCTCGTCGAGACGGCCGATCTCGTGTCATTCACTGGCTCCAGCTCTGTCGGAGCCTCGATAGTTCGGCAGGGTGCCGAGCGGCAGATCCCGGTACAGGCCGAGATGGGTGGCCAGAACGCCTCGATCGTTCTACCTGATGCCGACCTCGCAAGCGCCGCGAGCCTCATCGCCGCCTCGGCCATGGGCTACGCCGGCCAGAAGTGCACTGCCACTTCGCGGGTCATAGTCGTCGAGGGGGCCAGTCGCTTTCTCGAGGCACTAGTAGAGGCGGTACGGGGCCTGCGGGTGTCAGACCCAGGCGAATCTTTGACAACAGTAGGGCCGGTCATAACCGAGGCGGCCCGCGAGCGAGCGCTCGGGGCCGTGGAGTTGGGCCGCCAGGAGGGCGGGCGAGTGATCGCCGGCGGACAGCCTTTCGCCGGGGATGGCTACTTCGTCGAGCCCACACTCGTCGCAGGTCTCGAGCCCTCTGCTCACCTCTGCCAAGAGGAGGTCTTCGCGCCGGTGGCCGCCGTCCTCACGGCACGCGACCTCGACGAGGCAATCGAGGTGGCCAACGGGGTGCGCTTCGGCCTCGTCTCCTCTGTCTACACCTCCAACCTCGATGCAGCTATGGACTCTTTGTCCCGCTTGCAGACCGGTCTCGTCCGAGTGAACGCCCCGACTTCTGGAGTCGACTTCTACGCGCCCTTCGGGGGCACGGGCGCCTCCGGCTACGGGATGAAAGAACAGGGGAAGGCAGCGGCGGCTTTCTACACAAAGAGCCAGACGCTTACGATCGCCCCCAGCGGGAGTAGCTCATGACGTCTC
>JAJYQK010000089.1 GCA_021794645.1 Actinomycetes bacterium | reverse complement strand
AGTGAGCAGTTCACTACCCACGTCCTCTTCTCGACGCGGACCGGTGGTCACCCGGGCGCCCGTCTCGTCATGCAGCGAAATGGCGACCTCGTCCTCGCCAACTCCGGCACCCTCGAGCTCTACAGCCGGGGCCGGGGTCGCCTCCTCTGGTCGAGCGCCAAGCCCCTGCCTCTCCTCAGCTACGGCGACCGGGGTAGTGCCGTGACCGCCCTGCAGCGGCGCCTCACCGCGCTCGGCTACTGGACCGGACCGGCTGACGGCTACTTCGGGGACGCCACCCGCCAGGCTCTCTACGCCCTCGAGAAGGTGGCCGGCATCGCCCGAACGGGCACCCTCGACCCGGCCACCCGCCAGGCGCTCGCCCGCGGGGAACAGGTGCGGGCCCGTCCCGCCGCCGGCAACCTCGTCGAGGTCGACCTCGAGCAAGACCTCGTCCTCATCATCCGCCACGGCCACCTCGCCTGGGTGCTCAACACCTCGACGGGCGGCGGCTACACCTACACGAGCCAGGGTGTCACCTCGGTCGCCATCACCCCCAAGGGCATCTACCACGTCTACGGCCAGATCGACGGCGTCGACGTCGCCCCCCTCGGCACGCTCTGGCGACCGAAGTTCTTCACCGACGGGGACGCCATCCACGGCGACTCCTACGTGCCGCCCTACCCGGTCTCCCACGGCTGTGTCCGGGTGAGCATCGAGGCGATCAACTGGATCTGGGCCAACAACTTCATCCCGCTCGGCAGCAAGGTCTGGGTCTACTAGGACAACGCCGCCTAGTGTCGGCCCCATGATGAGACAGGGAGCCGGACTCAACACTTCGCGACCGATGAGCTCGGTGATCGATGAGGCAAGGGGGCTGGCGGCCGCCGGCTTCAAGACGATCTCGAGCTCGCACATCTTCTCTTATGACGCCCTCTCGCTGCTGCAGGCAGTCGGCGAGGAGGTGGGCGGGGTGGAGCTGGCGACCGCCGTCGTCCCGATCTACACCCGCCACCCCTTTGCCCTGGCCCAGCAGGCCCTGAGCGTGCAGGCGGCCACGGGGGGACGGCTCGTGCTCGGCATCGGCCTCTCGCACCAGGTGGTGGTGGAGAACGTCTACGGCACCGCCTTCGTCCACCCCCTGCGAGCGATGAGCGAGTACCTCGGGATACTCCTCCCCCTCCTCGCCGGCGAGCGAGCAGAGACGGTGGGCGAGCACTTCTCCTGCAACGGCGGGCCTCTCGAGATCAAAGCAGAGCGGCCGCCTGTCATAGTCGCCGCCCTCGGCTCCTCCATGCTGCAGTTGGCTGGCAGCCGGGCAGACGGGACGGCCACCTGGCTGACGGGGCCGCGGACCCTCGCAGCCCACATCGTGCCCACCATCAAAGAGGCGGCCGCGGCGGCGGGGCGCCCCGCCCCCCGGGTGATGGCCGCCCTGCCCGTCTGTGTCACCGAGGAGGAGGAGGCGGCCCGGCAGCGGGCCGACGAGCTCTGGTCCCTCTACGCGACGTTGCCCTCCTATCGGGCGATGCTCGACCGCGAGGGCGTCGAGGGCCCAGGCGGCGCAGCGCTCGTCGGGCCGGAGTCGAAGGTAGGAGAGCTCCTCGACGGCCTGGAGGAGGCCGGCGTCACAGACTTCACCGGGGCCCCCTTCGGCTCGAGAGAAGAGATCGCTCGCACCCGCGACTTCCTCGCCGGTCGAGCCTGATGGCAGAGATCACCCTCGAGGAGATAGCCAAGCTCCCGCCCGTCGGACTCGACCTCCCCGTCCAGTTCGCCTTCGGCGACGGTGGCCGCTCGCTCACGTTCCTCTACAGCAAGGACGGCGGCCTCGAGAGGAGCCTCTTCCTCCTCCGTCCCGGCCTCGACGAGAGCCCTGCCGAGGTGGTGCTGGCAGCCCCCCGCCTCGAGGAGGGAGGCCTCTCTTTGGAAGAGCAGCTCCGGCGGGAGCGAGCCCGCGAGACCGGCCTCGGCATCACCTCGGCCCGCTGGGCCGAGAAGGCCGATGCCCTGCTCGTCCCCCTGCCCGACGGCCTCCACGTCGTCACCGGCCTGGCAGAGGGGGCGGCCTCGGCCAGGACCTTCCTGGCGGCGGGGCGGGAGGAGGGCGAGGCGATGGCGCCCCAGCTGTCGCCGGACGGGACCATGGTCGCTTTCGTCCGGGGGGGCGATCTCCATCTGGCGGCGGCCGACGGCAGCTGGAGCCGGCAGCTGACCGACACGGCGGCAGAGGGGTTCAGCAACGGGCTGTCGGACTACGTCGCCCAGGAGGAGATGGGACGGGACGACGCCTTCTGGTGGTCGCCCGACAGCAGCCAGATCGCCTACATAGAGACAGACGAGCGCCACATCCCGCTCTACCGGATAGTCCACCAGGGGAGCGAGGCCACGGGCGAGGCGGCCGAGGAGTGCCATCGCTACCCCTTTGCCGGCAAGGAGAACGTCCGGGTCCGCCTCCTCGTCGTGTCGGTGGGGGAGGGGAGAAGCCGTCCGCTCGCCCTGGAGGTGGGGGACCGCTACCTCGTCCGGGTGGGCTGGATGGGAGAGCGTGTCGTCGCCCAGGTGATGAGCAGGGACCAGCAGCACCTCGAGCTGCACGCCTTCGACCCGGCGAGCGGCCAGGGCGAGCTCCTCCACCAAGAGCGTCTCTCGCCCTGGATCGACCTGCACGACGACTTCCGGCCGCTACCGGGTGGGGAGTGGCTCTGGTCGAGCGAGCAGAGCGGCTTTCGCCACCTCGAGGTGCGTGGTCGAGATGGCTCGCTCTCGCGTCGGCTCACCGAGGGGGAGTGGCAGGTCGACGCCGTGGCCGCGCTCGATGAGCAGGCCGGGGTGGTCTACTTCACCGGTACGAAGGACGGCGCCCGCCAGCGTCACCTCTACTCGGTCCCGCTCGCCGGGGGAGAGGTGAGGCGTCTCACCGAGGAGGCGGGCACGCATCTCGTCACCGTCGAGCCGCGAGCGGGTGTCTACGTCGACCGCCACGGCTCGCTCGGCTCTCCGCCCGCTGTGCGGCTGCGCGCACTCTCGGACAGCTCCGTGCTCGCCGTCCTCCACTCGCCCCGCGACCCCCGCATCAGCTCGCTCGCCCTGGCGCCGCCCGAGATGATCCAGGTGGAGACAGGAGACGGGACCACCCTCGACGGTCTGTTCTTCCGGGCGGAGGGGGACGGTCCCCGCCCCCTCGTCGTCTACCTCTACGGCGGCCCGCACGTGCAGCTGACCGCAGACGACTGGGGGCCGACCGCCTGGCTGCGGGCCCAGGCCCTGCGGGCGGCCGGCATGCACGTCCTCACGGTCGACAACCGCGGCAGCCGGCGCCGGGGCCTCGGCTTCGAGGCACCGATCTGGCACGCCATGGGCGAGATCGAGGTCGCCGACCAGGTGGCAGGGGTGCGCTGGGCCGTCGAAGCGGGACTGGCCGACAAGGAGCGAGTCGGTGTCTACGGCTGGAGCTACGGCGGCTACATGACGCTTCGCTGCCTCGCTCTTGCCCCGGAGGTCTTCAGGGCGGGCGTCGCCGGCGCCCCTGTGACCGACTGGGACGGCTACGACACCTTCTACACCGAGCGCTACATGGGCCGGCCCGAGAGCGAGCAAGAGGCCTATCGCTCCTCGAGCGTTCTCGCCCGGGCGGGCGCGATCGAGGGCCAGCTCCTCTTGGTGCACGGCCTCATCGACGAGAACGTCCACTTCCGCCACACCGCCCGGCTCGTCAGCAGGCTCGTCGAGGAGAAGCGGTCCTACCGGCTGCTCTTATTCCCCGAGGAACGCCACCTGCCGCGGCGCGAGGAGGACCGTGCCTACATGGAAGGCCAGGTGATCGGCTTCCTGCAGGCTGCTCTCGGAGCCGGCTAGCAGCTCACCGGCGCAGGCCGACGAGGAGCCTGCCGGCGCCCCGGGAGGCCAGGTAGAAGAAGGTGGCGAGCGATGTGATGAAGAAGCTGACCGGAGGGGTGTAGTAGAAGCCGAGCAGGAGCCCGGTCCAGGTGCAGACGAGAGCTATCGCCACCGAGAGAGCGATGGCGCCGGCCGGGCGGGCCGAGAGGCGCTCGGCCGCCGCGGCGGGCGCCACGAGGAGGGCGAAGATGAGGAGCACACCGACCACCTGCACCGAGACCGCCACCGCCACGCCGACGATCACCATGAAGGCCACCGAGACGAACGAGACAGGCACCCGCCTCGCTTCGGCCACCTCCGGGTCGACGGAGGCGAAGAGGAGTGGGCGGTAGAGAGCCGCCAGCGCCAGCAGCGAGGCGAGCCCGACCGCCAGCGTCACGAGCACGTCGTTGGCAGCGATGCCGAAGATCTGGCCGAAGAGGATGGAGTAGACGTCGGCCGAATTGCCTGTGTAGAGGTTGATGAACAGGTAGCCGAGCCCGAGCGAGAACATGAGCACGATGCCGATGACGACGTCTCTGTCCCGCAGGCGCTGGCCCATCGCCCCCATCACGACGGCTGCCCCCACGCAGAAGCCGAGCAGCCCCCAGAGCGGGCTCACGACGAGGAGGGCGGCGCCGGCGCCGCCGGCGAAGCCGACATGGCTCAAGGCGTGGGCGGCAAAGGAGCTGCGGCGCAGCACGACGAAGTAGCCGACGATGCCGGCCACGACCGACACCACGGTGCCCGCCTCGAGGGCGTTGCGCATGAACGAGAACTCCCACATCTGCTGGAAGTCCCTCACGAGGTTCCAGCTGAGCGAGTAGAGGGCGGCCGTCACCGGCGCTCGCTCTCGCCGTGGCTGTGGGGATGGGCCAGCTCCTCGTCGATCCCGACCACGAAGCGACGCCCCCGGCTGTCGACGAGCACCTCGACGGGCGCCTGGTAGAGCTCTGAGAGCACCTCTGTCGTGACGACCTTCTCCGGCTCGCCGATCATCACCTTTCCTGCTGCCACGTAGCAGACCCGGTCGACGACGTGGCGGAGCGGGTTGAGGTCGTGCGCCACGAGCACGACGCTCAGCGAGAGCTCTCTCGCCAGCTCGCCCACGAGCTCGGCCATGGCTGCCTGAGCGCGCAGATCGAGGCTGGCGAGCGGCTCGTCGAGGAGCAGCAGATCAGGCTTGCCGACGAGCGCCTGGGCGAGCCAGAGCCGCTGGCGCTCTCCCCCCGAGAGCTGGCCGATGCGCCGGCCGGCGTAGCGCTCGGCCCCGACGGCCGCCACGGCCTCAGCGACGCGAGCCCGCGCCTCTCTTGCTGCCCGCCGGCCGACAGGCAGGCCGAAGCGGTGGCCGTCGAGACCGAGCCGGACGAGGTCGAGACCCCGAAAGGCGGTCTCTGCCTCGACGGGGCGGGCCTGGGGGACATAGCCGATGTGGGGGTTGCCCCGGCGGGGAGTCGAACCGAGGACCTCCAGCCGGCCGGCGGCAGGCGAGACCAGTCCGAGGAGGAGCCGCAGCAGGGTCGACTTGCCGGCGCCGTTCGGACCGAGGACCACGACCAGCTCGCCGGGGCCGATCTCGAAGTTGGCCCCCGACCAGACCTCGGCCGGGCCGTAGCTGGCGGCCAGCTCGTCGGCCCGTACGACGGCGCTGGCCGTCATCGCCTCGCCCCTCTCGAGAGCGCCGCTCGAAGATGGGCGAGCTGCCCGGTCATCCATCTCTCGAAGCTGACAGAAGGCGGGTTGATCACCTCGCTCACGGCCACCACAGGGATGTGGGTCGCCACCGCCTGGCTACGGAGCTCTTCTGTGAGCGGGTTGACCGTCTGGCGGTTGTAGACGAGCACGGAGAAGGCCCGCCTCTTTATCTGGTCGGCGAAGGTGGCGACCGACTGGGCGGGGGGATCGGTCCCCTCCGACATTGCGAGCATGAAGGCCGGGGGCGAGACGAGGTCGAGTCGGAGGTAGCGGGCGAGGTAGACGAAGATGCTCTCGGTCGCCGCCACCCGCCGGCCTGCGAACCGGGCCCGGATGTCCGCCAGCTCGGCCCAGTAGGGCCGCAGCCGGCTCAAGAGCAGCTGCCGCCTCTTCTCGAAGTAGCGCCGAGCCGAGGGGCGGAGCGAGATGTACTGGTTCGTGATTGCGGTGATCACCCGTATGACGTAGCCGGGGTCGTACCAGAAGTGGGGGTTGGACCCGGGTCGCTTGTGGAGGAGCCGGGCGACGTCGAGCAGGTGCCTTCTCGTCCCGGGCGATACCTGCAGCAGCTTGAAGGCCCAGCTGTCGTAGCCATCGCCGTTCGCGATGACGAGCCGGGCGGCGGCAAAGGCGCGGGCATCGGCGGCGCTCGTCTCGTACTCGTGCGGATCGGCGTTCGGGTCGGTGATGATCGAGGTGACAGCCGCCTCCCGCCCGCCCAGCTGGCTGGCGAGGCTCCCCCAGGTGTTCTCGGCGGCGATGACGTTGAGGCGGCCCGACGGCGCGGCTATGGGGGGGGCGTGGCAGGCGCCGAGCAGGACGGCGAGGAGGCTCAAGAGGGAGAGAGCGCCCATCGCCCCGAAACGCCTCTCCGTCATATTGAAATGATAACGGAAACCGATTCGCTAGGCTCGGGCAAGAGAGGCTCTAGCCTCGGTCGCATCGAGGAGGATCTGATGGGCAGCACCGCCCCCGCCCCGCCGTCGCAGCGTCGCCGGCGCCCCACTCGGCAGCGCCAGGCGCTCACTCGGCTGCTCGAGGGCCTGGGCGAGTTCACGAGCGCCCAGGAGCTCCACTCCCGCCTGCGGGCGGGAGGAGAGCGGGTCGGGCTCACGACGGTCTACAACCAGTTGAGGGCCCTCGCCGAAGAGGGCGAGGTCGACAGCGTCCGGGGCGAGAGCGGCGAGGTCCTCTACCGCCGCTGTGAGCTCGGCTCGCATCACCATCACCTCGTCTGTCGCTCCTGTGGCGTCGCCATCGAGGTCGACCTGCCTGATGTCGAAGAGGCTGCTCGCAAGCTCGCCAAGGCGCACGGCTTTGCAGACGCCCGCCATGTCCTTGAGATCTCCGGCCTCTGCCGG
>JAJYQK010000097.1 GCA_021794645.1 Actinomycetes bacterium | reverse complement strand
GGTGCCCGCCACCCGGCGGGCGCGGCGCTCGGCCTGCTCGGCCGCCTGGCGGGCCCGGCGGCGGGCGATCTCCTCGTCGGCCATGCGGCTCAGGATGACGGTGATGTGGCAGGTGCGCTTGCGGATCCGCGTCGCCCGGCCTCGGGCCCGCGGCCGCCACCGCTTGATGGTCGTGCCCTCGTCGGCGAAGCAGGCCGAGACGTAGAGCTCTTCTGGGTCGAGGCCCTCGTTGTTCTGGGCGTTGGCGGCGGCAGAGCGGAGCAGCTTGCCGATCGGCTCGGCCGGACCGCGCTCGGAGCTCTCGAGGATCTCGGCCGCCCGCAGGAAGTCGACCCCGCGGATGAGGTCGAGCACCTCGCGGGCCTTGTAGGCCGAGACGTGGGAGTGGCGCAGCACCGCCCGGGTGCCGGGCCGTTCGTTCGTCTTCACAGCAGGCATCAGCGCCTCCCTGCCCGCTCTTGGCCGGCGTGGAAGCGGAAGGTCCGCGTCGGGGCGAACTCGCCGAGCTTGTGGCCGACCATCGACTCGGTGATGTAGACGGGGACATGCTTTCGCCCGTCGTGCACGGCGATCGTGTGGCCGACCATGTCGGGGATGATCGTCGAGCGGCGGGACCAGGTCTTTATGACCCTCTTCTCGTTGCGGGAGTTGAGGTCGTCCACCTTCTTCAAGAGGTGGTCGTCCACGAAGGGACCCTTTTTCAAGCTGCGCGGCATCTAGTGCGCTCCGATTTTCAGCGGCGGGCGCCGCGCGTGCGGCGACGACGGACGATGAGCTGGTCGGACGGCCGGTGGCTCCGGCGGGTCCGGCCTTCTGGCTTGCCCCAGGGCGAGACCGGGTGGCGGCCACCGGAGGTCTTGCCCTCGCCACCGCCGAGCGGGTGGTCGACGGGGTTCATGGCGACGCCCCGGGTCTGGGGGCGGACGCCCTTCCAGCGGTTGCGGCCGGCCTTGCCGATCGAGATCAGCTCGGCCTCGGCGTTGCCGACCTCGCCCAGGGTCGCCCGGCAGTCGATCGAGACCCGGCGCATCTCGGTCGAGGGCAGCCGCAAGGTGGCGAACTGGCCCTCCTTGGCGACGAGCTGGACCGACATGCCGGCGCCGCGGGCCATCTTGCCGCCGCCACCCGGGCGGAGCTCGACGTTGTGGACGACCGAGCCGACCGGGATGTAGCGCATGGGCAGGGCGTTGCCGGGCCGGATGTCAGCGCCCGGGCCCGACTGCAGGAGGTCGCCGACCTTCACGTTGGCCGGGGCGAGGATGTAGCGCTTCTCGCCGTCGAGGTAGTGCAAAAGGGCGATGCGGGCGTTGCGGTTCGGGTCGTACTCGATGGCGGCCACCTTGGCCGGGACGCCGTCTTTGTTCCGCTTGAAGTCGATGACCCGGTACTGCTGCTTGTGGCCGCCGCCGCGGTGGCGGGCCGTCTTGCGCCCGTAGCTGTTGCGCCCGCCGCTCTTCGGCTTGGAGACGGTGAGAGACCGCTCGGGCTTGGTCTTTGTGATCTCGGAGAAGTCCGCGGACGACTGGAAGCGCCGTCCCGGGCTCGTCGGCTTCCTCTTGCGCAGTGCCACTTGCCGCCTCCTAGCCCTCGAGCAGCTCGATGCGATCGTCGCCGGCCAGGCGGACGATCGCCCTCTTGGTGTCGGGGCGAGTCCCGTAGGTCGCCAGGCGGCGCTGGCGCTTCCTCTTCCCCTTGCGGTTCATCGTGTTGACGCTCGCCACCCGGACCCCGAAGGCCTCCTCGACAGCGGCGCGGATCTGGATCTTGTTGGCGTGCTTGTCGACCACGAAGACGTAGGTGCCCTCGTCCATGAGGGCGTAGGACTTCTCCGAGATGACCGGACGCATGAGCACCTGGCGCTCGCTCACTTGGAGTCCTCCTCGCTCGTCTCTTCCTCGGCCGAAGCGGCCCCATCGCCCGCGACATCGCCGGCCGGCTCGGTCTCGGCAGTCTCCTGCCCGCCCCCCGCGGCCTTAGCTGGGGCCTTCTTGGCTGGCGCCTTCTTGGCGGGGGCCTTCTCGGCGTCAGCCACCTGGCGGACCTCGCCCGGCAAGGTGGCGTCTGTGAAGACAATCCAGTCGCTCACGAGCACGTCGTAAGCGGTGAGCTGGCTGGCGTCGATCAGCTCGACCTCGGGCAGGTTGGCAAAGGAGCGCCCGGCGACCTCGTCTTCGGGGCCGAGGACGACGAGCACGTTGCCCGTAAGGCCGAGGTCCGTCAGGGCCCTCTTGGCCTCCTTGGTCCTCGGGACCGAGAAGGACCAGGAGTCGACGAGGCAGATCCTCCCCTCGGCCGCCCGGTCCGAGAGGGCCGAGTAGAGGGCGAGGCGGGTCATCTTGCGGGGAGTGCGCTGGGCGTAGCTGCGGGGCTTCGGGCCGAGCGCCACGCCGCCGCCGGCGAACTGCGAGGCCCGGATGGAGCCCTGGCGGGCCCGGCCGGTGCCCTTCTGGCGATAGGGCTTGGCGGCGCCACCGGCCACCTCGGCCCGCGTCTTGGTCGACTGGGTCCCTGCCCGGCGGGCCGCCAGCTGGGCGGTCACCACCTGGTGCATGAGGGGGATGTTCGGCGTGCGCCCGAAGATCTCGCTCGAGACCTCGACGGTGGCCAGCACCTCCCCCGAGTCGCGGCGGCGCTCGAGGGTGACGGTGCGGAGCTCGGCTCGCTCTTTCAGCTCGGTTGCCATCACTTGCCCACCTTCACGGCGTTGCGGATCAGCACGAGGCCGCCCCGGGGGCCGGGCACGGCGCCCTTCACGAGCACGAGCTCGCGCTCGGGGTCGGCCGCCACCACCTCCAAGTTGAGCGTCGTCACCCGGCTGGCACCGGTTCGGCCCGCCATGCGGGTGCCCTTGAAGACCCGGGCCGGCGTGGCGCAGCCGCCGATCGAGCCGGGCGCCCGGTGCTTCTTGTGGTTGCCGTGGGCAGCCCCCTGCCCCTTGAAGTTGTGCCTCTTCATGCCGCCGGCGAAGCCCTTGCCCTTCGAGATGGCCGTCACGTCGACCTTCTCGCCCGCCTCGAGGATGGAGGCGTCGAGCTCCTGGCCGACCTCGTAGGCGCTGGCGTCCTCGAGGCGCAGCTCGACGAGGCGCCGACCCGGCTCGACGCCGGCCTTCTCGAAGTGACCCGCCTCCGGCTTGTTGAGAAGAGAGGAGCGCCGTACGCCGTACGTGACCTGGAGGGCCGAGTAGCCCTCTGCCTCAGGGGTCTTCACCCTGACGACGCGGACCGGCGAAACCTTGACCACGGTCACGGGCACGACGCGCTGCGCCTCGTCCCATACCTGGGTCATGCCGACCTTCTCGCCGACGATCGCCTTGGTGGCCATCAGTTGCCGTCCTGTTCTCTGCGTTCCCTTGGCGCCGCACAAGGCACAGCGCGACCCGACCGAACCGGCGGGCGCTGCTGCGACCTGGCGGAAAACCGCCCCGTATCGTGACGACGCTCCGTTCGGCGAACCGAACGGAGCGCACTCCTAGATTGTCGGAAGGTCCCCCGACGGCTGGGCCGCAGGGCGCTCCCGAACGTCAGATCCCATCCGGTCACCCGGACGGGACTCTTACTCTAGCAGGGCAGTTGAGGGGGGCAAACCGGGTCAGCGGGCTGCGGGCGAGCCGGCCCGACGACCGAGCCCTGCTCGGGCGCCTCCTCCTCGCCGGGCGGGACGACGGGCTCGCAGTCCTGGTTGTCCTCGCCTCGCAGCGGCTCGCAGGCGAGAGAGGCCGCCCCGACCGGCGGGGCTCCGGCCGAGCGGGCCCCGGCCCGGTCAGTTACGGTCGGGCCGTGACCGAAGACCGCCCCTACTTGAGGTTCCCCGCCGTCAGTGGCGACTCCATCTGCTTCGTCGCCGATGACGACCTCTTCCTCGCCCCGCTCGCCGGCGGCACCGCCCGGCGCCTCACGAGCGACCGAGCCCCCTCCCGTCTCCCCCGCATCTCGCCAGCGGGCACCGAGATCGCCTACACGAGCCAGCGAGACGGCGTGGCGGAGGTCTTCGTCGTCCGGACCGACGGGAGCGAGCTCCGCCGCCTCACCTACCTCGGCGACCCGACGACGAGGACCATCGGCTGGAGCGAGGACGGCCGGGTGCTGGCGATCTCGGCCGTCGGCCAGCCCTTCGGCTCGCGGACCTGGGCCTATGCGATCTCGCTCGAGGGCGGCGAGCCCGAGCGCCTCCCCTACGGGCCGGTGACGGCCATCGCCCGGGCCGCGACCGGCGCTGTCGTCCTCGGCGTCAACCAGTCCTCCCACCGCGGGGCCGCCTGGAAGCGCTACAGGGGTGGGACCGCCGGCGCCCTCTGGATCGACCGGGAGGGCAGGGGAAGCTTCGAGCCCTTCCTCCGCCAGCTGAACGGCCAGCTCGAGGACCCTTTCTTCGTCGGCGAGAGGCTCTGTTTCGTCTCGGACCACGAAGGGGTCGCCAACATCTACTCGGTCCTCCCCGACGGCTCGGACCTCGAGCGGCACAGCGACCACGCCGACTTCTACGCCCGGGCGGCCTCGAGCGACGGCACGACGGTCGTCTACCAGTGCGCCGGTGACCTCTACCGCCTGGACGGGCTCACCGCTGACTCGCAGCCCAGCCGCATCGACATCAGCCTCGGTGCTCCCCGCAGCGGCCGGGCCGCTCGCCGCCTGCAGCCGGCCGCCAGCCTCGGCGAGTACGCCGCTGACCGCACCGGCCGGGCGAGCGCCGTCGAGGTGCGAGGTGAGATCCACCACCTCACCCACCGCAAGGGGCCGGCCCGTCTCCTCACGGGTGGGGCGGGGGTGCGGGCCCGCCTGCCCGAGGTGGCCGGGCCGGAGGGGACCCAGGCCGTCCTCGCCATCACCGACGCCGAAGGCGAGGACGGCCTCGAGCTGATCCCTCTCGACCAGGGGGGCGAGGCCCGTCGCTACGGCGTCGGTGAGCTCGGCCGCGTCCTCGAGCTCGCCGGCTCTCCCGACGGGAGATGGGCGGCGGTCGCCACCCATGACGGCCGGGTCGTCCTCGTCGAGCTGGCCGGCGGCGGGCTCAAGACGCTGGCAGCCTGCGAGCGAGGCGACGCCAGCGGGCTCAGCTTCTCACCCGACTCCCGCTACCTCGTCTGGTCAGAGCCCGGCCCCGCTCCCCTGCGCCACATCGTGCTCGCCTCGGTGGAAGACGGCCGCCTCGTCGAGGTGACACCGCTCCGCTTCCACGACTACGACCCGGTCTTCAGCCTGGACGGGAAGTACCTCGCCTTCTTGTCGGTGCGCACCTTCGACCCCATGTACGACGTCCACGTGTTCGACATGGCCTTCGGGGCCGGCGCGAGGCCCTATCTCGTCCCGCTCGGGGCGACCACCCCCTCCCCCTTCTCCCCCGAGGTGGGCGGACGCCCCCGCACGCCGCCGGCCGGCGGGCAAGAAGCGGGTGGCGACGGTGCCGGCAAGGACGCCGAGAGCCCTCCCGTCCCGCTCGAGGAGGAGGGGCTGGCCGGCAGGATCACCCCCTTCCCGGTGGCGGCCGGGCGCTACTCGGACCTGCAGGCGACAAAGGACGGCTTCTCCTTCCTCTCCCACCCGCTCGTCGGGGTCCTCGGCGAGGAGCGGGCCGAGCTCTCGGCCGAGCCGAAGCGACCAAGCCTCGTCCACTACGACCTCGAGAAGGCGAAACAGACCGAGCTGGTCTCGGCCCTCGACTCCTTTTCTGTAAGCGGGGACGGCCTCTCCATGGTCGTCCGGGACGAGAAGGCCCTCCGGGTGCTGCCGGCCACCCACAAGGTCGAGCCCGCCGGCCCGGGTTCCGAGCCGGACCCGAACGAGGTGACCGAGGTCGACCTCGAGCGGATCCGGGTCGAGCTCGACCCGCCGCTCGAGTGGCGGCAGATGTACGACGAGGCGGCCCGGCTCATGCGCGACCACTACTGGGTGGCCGACATGGCCGGCGTCGCCTGGGGAGAGATCGTCGAGCGCTACCGCCCGCTCCTCGATCGGATCGCCACCCGCGACGACCTCTCCGAGCTCCTCTGGGAGGTGCAAGGGGAGCTCGGGACCTCCCATGCCTACGAGATGCCGCCCGCCCGGCCGGTCGAGGGCGAGCGCCGCCTCGGCCTTCTCGGCGCCGACCTGCGCCGGGAGGAGGACGGCAGCTGGCGGATCGCCCGCATCCTCCCCGGCGAGTCCTCGGTGATGAGCGCCCGCTCGCCCCTGTCGGCCCCCGGCGTCGGCCTCGTGGAAGGAGACGCCATCGTGGCGGTCGACGGCCGGCCCGTCGAGCCGGCCGGCGGCCCGGGCGAGCTCCTCGTCGGGGCGGCCGGAAAGCCGGTGCAGCTGACGGTGCGCAACGGCGGCGGCGAGCGCCAGGTCGTGGTCGAGCCGCTCGCCGACGAGCGGCCCCTTCGCTACCAGGCCTGGGTGGCAGATCGCCGGACCGCCACCCACGAGGCCTCCGGGGGGCGGGTCGGCTACGTGCACATCCCCGACATGATGGGGAACGGCTGGGCCGAGCTCCACCGCGACCTGCGGGTGGAGGTCGAGCGGGAGGGCCTCTTGATCGACGTGCGCGACAACGGCGGTGGCCACACCTCCGAGCTGGTGCTCGAGAAGCTCGCCCGCACCGTCCGGGCCTGGGAGACCGGCCGTCACCTCGGCACCCAGACCTATCCGCAGCACTCCCCCCGCGGACCACGGGTGCTCCTGACGAACGAGAACGCCGGCTCCGACGGCGACATCGTCACGGCGGGCTTCCGCCAGCGCCAGCTCGGGCCGGTCGTCGGGAAGCGGACCTGGGGCGGAGTCATCGGCATCGACGGCCGCTACCAGCTCGTCGACGGCACGACGGTGACCCAGCCTCGTTACGCCTTCTGGTTCTACGGCTTCGGCTGGGACGTCGAGAACCACGGGGTCGATCCCGACATCGAGGTCCCGATCGCCCCGCAGGACTGGGCAGAGGGCCGGGACCCCCAGCTCGAGAGAGGTGTCGAGCTGGTGCTGGCCGGCCTCGAGGCCGAGCCGGCCGCCACCCCGCCC
>JAJYQK010000051.1 GCA_021794645.1 Actinomycetes bacterium | reverse complement strand
CTTACGGGCTCACCTGGGCGGCACGGGCCGGCCGCCGGGCCGCCAGGACGAGATAGACGGCCGTGAAGACCAGCACCGGCCCGAGCATGACCAGCGTCATGTACCGGTAGCCGATCTCCGGGATGACGCCTCCGAGGACCAGCGGGACGATCACCGAGAGCATGTTCCCGCTTCCGAGCAGGCTGGCGTTCGCCCGGGGGAGGTCCTCGAGCGGCGTGGCCTCGGCGACGAGGGCGAGGGCGAGGGGAAAGGTGAGGCCGTGGGGGATCCCGAGGAGCCCCATCGCCAGGAAGAGCGCCCAGGAGCCCGGCCCGAGGCCGAGGAGCAGCAGGCCGCCGCCGGTGAGCAGGGCGGCGAGCGTAAGCAGTGACCGCTTGCGGACGATGGGGGCTCGCCAGGCGACGGCGCCACGGGCGATGAACGAGGCGACGAAAAAGACGGTGAAGCCGAGCTGCGCCTTGGCAGGGCTGAAGCCGAAGCCGACCCGGGCGACGAGGGCGCCGAAGACCGTGATGCCGGCAAAGGGGACTCCGTAGAGCAGCTCGGTCACAAGGGCGATCTGGCCGCTTCGGGTTGCCAGCAGTCCTGACCGACCCCGAGCCCGCCCGGCGCCCCGTCCCTCAGGGCCGGGCTCCTTGGCTGGCTCGACGGCAGCGAGCTCACCAGTCGGCAGCTGCGCCACCACGGCGGAGCCGCTCGGCTCCTCGGCTGGCCCCTCTTCGATGGGGCGAGAGGCCCGCTCGCGGCCGACCCACAGCGCCAGCCCGGCGCCGGCGAGGGGAAAGACGACGAAGACGACATAAGGCACTCGGACGGCCTGGTGGGCGAGCGCCAGCACCAAGGTCTCCAGCAGCGGCCCGGCGGCGAGGCTGATGCTCAAGGTGACGGTGTAGAGCGCGATGACGCGCTCGCGCTGGTGGCCGGCCTGCGACGCGACGGCGTTCAAGAGGCCGGGCATGGCCATGCCGCCACCGACGCCGAGCAGCAGCACGCCGGCGACGAGGACAGGGAACGAGGGCGCGCTCGCCAGCACCAAGAGGGCGACTGCCAGAGCACCCATGCCCCAGGCGGCCGAGGTGGCGGCCCGGTGGTGCGGGACCCGGCGGGAGATGAAGAGGGTGACCAGGGCGAGGGCGCTCCCCCCTATCGCTCCGAGCGCCCCGATGGCACCGGCGCCGAGGTGGAGAGCCTCCCGGCCGAGGAGCGACAGGGTCGTCATCGCCATGTTCTGGGTCATGCGGAAAGAGGCCGTGGCAAAGAGCAGGGCAACGAGGGGTCCCCGCCGAGCCAGCCTGGACCGGCCCGGCCGGCCCGAGCCGGTGGGGTCGGGCCGCAGCGTTCCTCGCACCGGGCGACCATACCGAGCCGCTGGCGCCGAGAAGCGGGCGAGTCACCGCCAGGCGGTGGCGCCCTCGAGCCGGCTCTCGATGAGAGAGCGCTCGACTGTGCTCTCGGTGACGCACGATCGTGCGGTTGACCTTCATCTCGAGCGGCCTCATCTCGAGCGCCGTCGGCGGCCCTGGAGCCTGCTGAAGCCGAAGCGCTCCTGACAAGTCTCGTCAACGGCAGCAGACCTCGAGGCTTGTCTCCTTTCAGCCTCCAAAGCCGGCCACCTCGAGCACGCCTGGAGTGTCACGCCAGGCCGGTGAGGGAATCCCCTAGCGGGAGAAAGGCCCATGTCATGAACCCCCTCGAAAGAGCCGTCCGGCGCGTCGACGCGCTGCAGCAGGGCTCTCGCTGGCTGTCGTTCGTCATAGGGGTCGTGAAGAAGTACGGCGACGACAACGCCGGCGCCCTTTCTGTCCAGCTGACCTACGCCATGTTCACGACGGTCTTTCCCCTGATGCTCCTCCTCGTCACGGTCATGGCCCTCGTGCTCGCCGGCGATCCGAGCGCCCGCAGCGCCGTGCTCAGGTCCACCTTCCACCAGTTCCCCATCGTCGGCACCGAGCTCAGCAAGAACATCCACGTCATGCGGCGCAACTCCGCCTTCGGCCTCGTGATCGGCCTCCTCGGCATCCTCTACGGCTCGACTGGGCTGGCCGGTGCGGGGTTGCAGACGATGGAGCAGGTCTGGAACATCCCCGGCGCCATCCGCCCCAACTACTGGACCCGCATGGCCCGCAGCCTCCTCTTCCTTGTCGTCATGGGGGTCGGCCTCATCGTGACGACCTTCCTCTCCAGCTTCGGCACCTTCGGGCGCCACAATTTCTGGCTCGGCGTCGCCTCCGAGGCCGTGGCGGCGCTCGTCAACATCGGCATCTACATGGCCGCCTTCCGCGTGCTGACGCCCCGCCAGATCGAGAGCCGCGCCCTCGTCCCGGGCGTCCTTCTGGCCGGCGTCCTCTGGACGGTCGTGCAGGCCTTCGGCGGCTACGTCGTCGGTCACTACCTGCGGGATGACAACGCCGTCTACGGCACCTTCGCCACGGTCCTCGGCCTCATCGCCTGGATCTACATCGGCGCCCAGCTCACGGTCTACGCAGCCGAGATGAACGCCGTCATCGCAAGACGCCTCTGGCCCCGCGGCATGGTGCAACCGCCGCTCACCAAGGCCGACCAGGTCTCGATCGCCCTGCAGGCCGTAGAGAACCAGCGCCGACCCGAGCAGGAGGTCCTCACTCGGGTGCGGGGGCGGCCCATGAGCCAGGCCGAGTATCTGCGCCGGGGCGGCGAGGGGCCCGACGAGTCGACGATCGGCACCGAGAGGAGGGCTCCGGGAGAAGAAGGGGCGCAAGGCCCGGGAGGGCCAGCCAGCGCCCCAGGGCCGGCCCGCTAGACCGTAGTCGGCAGCTTCGAGCTAGGAGGTTCCGGGCGTGGGTGAGGCACAGGAGATCTTGAACGGTCTGCGCGAACCGGTACGGGGGCTCCGCTCGGCCGCACCCGAGGCCTGGTCCGGCTTTGCCGCCATGCACGGCGCCGCCATGGCCGATGGCGTCATCTCCCGCCGGCTGAAGGAGCTCATCGCCCTTGCCATCGCCGTCACGCGGGAGTGCGACGGTTGCATCGCCTCGCACGCCAAGGCCGCGGCACGGCACGGCGCGAGCCGGGAGGAGGTGGCAGAGACGCTCTCGGTGGCCCTCCTCATGAACGGCGGGCCCGCCACCGTCTATGGCCCGCGTGCCTTCGCCGCCTTCGAGGAGTTCGCCGCCGGAGCCGGCACCGGCGTCGACTGAGCTTTCGGTCGCCCTCGGCCGGCAGCTAGGCCGACGGTGCCCGACCGAGGGCGGCTATCCCGGCCGCAGGGCTCGCCGGCAGACAGGCGCTCATTTCGGCCCCGGCGGACTTCGCGGCGACGGGCGGGCGCTTCGATCGCCCCCTCTCGCCATGGGCGCTCCCACCACCCGGGCCGGCTCAAGAATCTCACCGTGCCACCCCGCGCCGTCAGCGCCAGGCTCGCCCAGAGGCTGGCAGTACCGCCAGCCACAGCTCCCAGTTGGGCCAAAGCGTGGCGAGAAAGAGGCCGGCTCGTGCGAGCGCCTCTTTCGAGCAGCCTCGCAACAGCCGCCGAGTCGGGCGCTGCCTTTGTCCGAGAGCCGCTAGCTGCCCGCCTCCGGCTCATCTGCCACCAGCTGGTAGCCGATGCCGGGCCGGGTGCGCAGCATGGTGCCCTCGTCATCTCCCAGCTTTCGCCGGAGCCGGTAGGCGTACTCCCGCAGGTACTGGGTCTCGCGGACATAGCCGGGTCCCCAGATGGCAGAGAGGATCATGTGCTGGGTGCAGACCCGGCCCTCGTTGCGGGCGAGGTAGGCGAGGAAGGCGAACTCCCGCCCCGTCAGCTCGAGAGGGCGGCCCTCGAGCCAGGCCTCGTGGTGGAGCTGGTCGAGGCGGAGCGGGCCGACCTCGATCACCCCGGCGGCCTCCAGCTGCTCACCTGAGCTGGCCCGCTCCGAGCGGCGGAGGGCGACCCGGAGCCGGGCCTGCAGCTCCCCCATCGAGAAGGGCTTGGTGACGTAGTCGTCGGCGCCCGAGTCGAGCGCCTCGATCTTGCGGTCCTCGGTGGCATCGGCCGAGAGGACGATCACCGGCACCTCGCTCCACTCCCGCAGCCGCTTGCACACCTCCACGCCGTCCATGTCGGGCAGCCCGAGGTCGAGCACGATGGCAAGGGGCGAGCCGAGAGCGGCCTCCGAGAGGCCGGCGGCGCCCGTCGCTGCCAGCCCCACCTCGTAGCCGAGGGCCTCGAGGGCGATCTTCATGACCCTTCGAAGGGCCGGGTCGTCGTCGACCACGAGGACAGAGCCGGTGCTCACGATCGCTCCCCCGCCGGCTCTCCCAGCCTCTCGGGGGCCGCGGCGGGCAGCTCGACCACGATGCGGGTGCCGACGGCCGCCGTCTCGTCGACCGAGATGGAGCCACCCTGGGCCTCGAGGAAGGAGCGGGCGATGGACAGACCGAGGCCGGTCCCCCCCGAGCGGCGCAGCGCCGAGCCGCCGCCCTGCTGGAACAGGTCGAAGACCCGGGCGCGGTCCTCGGGGCGGATGCCAGGCCCCTCGTCTGCCACCACGATGCGCACCCGCCCCTCCCGAGCGAGTTCGGCCGAGACGGTCACCTCGGCCTCGGGGGGCGAGTACCTGACGGCGTTCTCGAGGACGTTGACGAGCGCCTCGATCGCCAGCACCCGGTCGATGGACAGGGCGCGCCCGGCCAGAGAGCCGAGGGCAAGGGCCACCGAGCCGGCCGCCGGCCCGAGCGCCTCCAGCGCGCCGGCGAGCAGCTCTCCCACCGTGAGCAGCTCCAGCTCGGCCACGAGGGCACCGGCCTGGATCCGGCTCAGGTCGAGCAGGTTGGCCACCACCCGCTCCAGCCGGTCGGACTGCGACTCGACGAGCGCCACCAGCTCGGCCCGCTCCTCGCGGCCGAGGTCGAGAGAGGGATCGAGGAGAGTCGTGGCCGAGGCCTTGATGGTGGCAAGGGGCGTGCGCAGGTCGTGGGAGACCGCCCCGAGCAGCGTGCGCCGCTGGCGGTCCACCTCCTCGAGGATCCCGACGCGGACCGCCTGCTCGCGAAGGGTGGTCCGCTCGATGGCGAGGGCGATGTGGTTGGCGAAGGCCGCCAGCAGCTCGCGGCGGCGCCGCCCGAGCGGGGGCCCGGCGATGGCGAGCAGGCCGACGGGGCGGTCGCCAACGGTGAGCACCACGCTCTCGAGGCTCTCGCCCTCGCCAGTCGGCTGGCGGCGGCTCGTCGTCCGCAGGCGGGAGGGTGAGCCGGCGGTGGGAAGGAGGAGCTCGAGCTCGTCGGGCCCGAGGGTCCGGCCCGACTGGGCGACCACCTGCACCGTGCCGCCTGGGTCCCCCGCTCCTCCCTCGGGCATCAAGAGGGTCACCGCTGACAGCCCGAAGGCGTCGCGCACGTCGCGCACCACGATTGCGACCAGCTCCTCGAGGGGCCTGTCGGCGACGAGCAGCTCGGAGAGGCCGAAGAGGCGGGCGGTGTCGGTCTCGCTCTCGCGGCTCGAGGCCTCAGCCCGCCAGAGGCGGTCCACCACCCGCGAGGTGAGCAGCATCACGACGGCATAGACGCCGAGCGGCGCCCAGTTCTCCGCCCGGCCGACCGCCAAGGTGCCGTAGGGGGGGATGAAGAGGAGGTCGTAGGCGAGGAAACCGAGGGCGACGGCGAGCACGCCGCTCGAGGCGCCGCCGACGACGACTCCGACCACGACCGGGACGACGAGCACGAGGGCGACGACGGCGATCTCGAGATGGGAGCGGAGAGGCAGCATCACCCCGACGAGGACGGCCATGGTCGCCACGGCGGCTATCGAGCCGGACAAGCTGTGTCGGCGAGGCATCATGTTGGGGTTCACCTCGAGCGCAGGATACGCCGATGCCCCAAGACGCGAGCCAGCTGACCGATGCCGTCGAACCGGCCGGCAAGTTCCGCATCTACGTAGGCGCCTCGGCCGGGGTGGGCAAGACGGTGGCGATGCTCGACGAGGGCAAGCGCCGAGCCGACCGGGGCTCGCAGGTGGTCGTGGGCTTCGTCGAGCCGCACGAGCGCCCCTTCACAGAGGCCGCCATCGGAAACCTCGAGATCGTGCCACGAAAGAAGGTCGCCTACCACGGCAGCGTCTTCGAGGAGATGGACACCGCCGCCGTCATCGCCCGGCACCCCGACGTCGCTCTCGTGGACGAGCTCGCCCACACCAACGTGCCCGAGGAAGGGGCCAACGAGAAGCGCTGGCAGGACGTGCTCGACATCCTCGAAGCCGGTATCTCTGTCATCTCCACGGTGAACGTGCAGCACCTCGAGTCCATCGCCGACGCAGTCGAGCAGATGACCGGCGCCAGGGTGCGCGAGCGGGTGCCCGACTGGGTGGTGCGCCGGGCCGACCAGCTCGAGCTGATCGACTCCTCCCCCGAGCAGCTGCGGCGCCGGATGGCGCACGGGAACATCTACCCGCCCGACAAGGTGCCCGACGCCCTCAACAACTTCTTCCGCACCGAGAACCTCACCGCCCTGCGGGAGCTCACCCTCCGCTTCGTGGCGGACGAGATCGACGAGCACCTGCTCGAGCGCCTCGCAGCCAGGGGCCAGCGGGAGATCTGGGACGTCGCCGAGAGGATCATGGTGGCCGTCGACGCCACCGAGGGGACGGGCACGGTCATGCGGCGGGCCGCCCGTCTGGCAGCCCGGGTGAAAGGCGAGCTGCACGTCGTTCATGTCGCCTCATCGGAGGCCTCGCGGCGGGACGAAGCCGGGCTGGCCGAGCTGCGCCAGCTGGCGAGCGCCCTCGGCGCCACCTGGGAGGAGATCGCCGGCGACGACATCGCCCGGGCCCTCATGGAGTACTGCTTTGCCCACCAGATCACCCAGATCGTCCTCGGCCAGAGCCGGCGGAGCCGCCTCGAGGAGCTGACGAGGGGCTCGATCGTCTCGCGGGTGATCAGGCTCGCCTCCGACTGCGACGTCGACGTCCACGTCATCGCCCGGCGGGAGCCGAAAGCTCTCTCCAACCGCCCCAGCGAGGACTAGCACCGGCGGCCGTTGACGCGGAATTGACGCCTCTGGCCGGATTTTGACGGCACGGCCACGCTGGCCGCCGGAAGGCTCGAGCCCATGGCTGATCTGTTCGCTGTGGTCGGGACGATCCTCGTCATCGTCTTGATGCTCGGCCTCGTGAAGGCGCTGGAGCACCTGTGAGCTGGACCGACGTGATCCTGCTCGCCCTCTCGGTGGCGCTCTTCGCCTATCTCGGGGTCGCCATGTTCAAAGCCGAGTGGTTCTGATGGACTTCTTTCTCACCCTCCTCCTCCTCGTCGCCGGCCTGGCGCTCGCCTGGCGTTACCTCGGCTCCTACATGGCGGCTGTCTACGACGGGCGGGTCAGCTTCCTCGGCTTCCTCGAGCGGCCGACCTACCGGCTCCTCGGCGTCGACCCCGAGCGGGAGCAGAGCTGGCAGCGCTATGCCGGCGCCCTCATCGTCTACTCGGGCGTGGCGATCCTCCTGCTCTACGGGATGCTCCGTCTGCAAGGGATCCTCCCGGGCAATCCCGCCCACCATGGGGCCGTCGCGCCCGCCCTCTCGTGGAACACCGCCGTGTCGTTCGTCACGAACACGAACTGGCAGAACTACTCGGGCGAGTCGACGATGTCCTACCTCTCCCAGATGGGGGGGCTGGCGGTGCAGAACTTCGTCAGCGCCTCGGTCGGTATCGCCGTGGCGATCTGCCTCATCCGCGGCCTCGTCCGCCGGGAGAGCTCGACCATCGGGAACTTCTGGGTCGACCTCGTCCGGGGCGTCTACTACATCTTGCTTCCGATCGCCCTCGTCTTTGCCGTCGTCTTCCTCGCCGAGGGCGCCATCCAGACCATGGCCGGGCCGGTCTCGGTCCATGACGCCCTGAACGGCGTCCACCAGGTGATCCCCCGGGGGCCCTTCGCCTCCCAGGAGGCGATAAAGCAGCTCGGGACGAACGGCGGCGGCAGCTACAACGCCAACGGCGCCACGCCCTTTGAGAACCCGACCGGCCTCACCAACTTCCTCTCTGTCTTCCTCATCCTCATCATCCCCGTCTCGCTCACCTACACCTTCGGCAAGATGGTCGGGAACCGCCGCCAGGGGATGGCCCTGCTCGCCGCTATGACGATCCTCTTCGGCGTCTGGCTCGGCGTCGCCACCTATGCCGAGTCGCAGGGCAACTCCGCCGTGGCTGCCGCCGGCGTCTCCCAGCGGGCGAGCGGGAACATGGAGGGCAAGGAGGCCCGCTTCGGCTACTCCCAGTCGACCCTCTACAACATCGTCTCCACCCAGACCTCGACCGGCAGCGTCGACTCGGCCAACGACTCCTACACCCCCATCGGCGGGATGATGCTGCTCACCGGCATGATGCTCGGCGAGGTCACCCCGGGCGGGGTCGGCAGCGGCCTCTACACCATCCTCGTCTTCGCCATCATCGCCGTCTTCCTCGGCGGGCTGATGGTCGGGCGGACGCCTGAGTACCTGGGCAAGAAGATCCAGGCCCGCGAGGTGAAGCTGGCAGCGCTGGCCGCTCTCGTGATGCCGATAACGGTGCTCGTCCTCACCGCCATCGCCACCGCCCTCCCGGCCGGGCGCGCCGGGCCGCTCAACGCCGGGCCGCACGGCTTCAGCGAGATCCTCTACGCCTTCACCTCCCAGGCGAACAACAACGGCTCCGCCTTTGCCGGGCTGAACGGCAACACTGCCTTCTACAACATCCTCGGCGCCATCGCCATGCTGGCCGGCCGCTTCGTCATCATCATCCCGGTCCTCGCCCTCGCCGGCGTCCTCGCCGCCAAGCAGGTGGTGCCCGCCTCGGCCGGCACCTTCCGCACCGACACGCCCCTTTTCACCGGGCTCGTCATCGGCGTGATCATCATCATCGGGGCGCTCACGTTCTTCCCCGCTGTCTCGCTCGGGCCGATCGTCGAGCAGCTGATCCACGGGAGGTTCTTTTGATGGAGCAGGTCGCCACGAGCGAGTCGCCGGCCGCCGAGGTGGCGGGCCGGCGGGGCGTGGCCCAGTCCCGCGGGCTGTTCGACCCCGAGATCATCGGCCCCGCCGTCGGCCAGGCCTTCAAGAAGCTCGACCCTCGCGTGCAGGTGCGCAACCCTGTCATGTTCGTCGTGCTCGTCGGGACTCTCGTCACCCTCGCCGAGTCGATCGTTCACCCGGGGCTTTTCGACTGGAGCGTGACGGGCTGGCTCTTCCTCACCGTCGTCTTCGCCAACTTCGCCGAAGCCGTCGCCGAGGGGCGGGGGCGGGCCCAGGCCGACACACTGCGCAAGATGCGCTCGGAGACCGAGGCGAGAAGGCTCGCCTCCGACCAGAGCGAGGAGCGGGTCTCGGCCGCTGCCCTCGCCAAGGGCGACCTCGTCGTCTGCGAGGCGGGAGACCTGATCCCCTCTGACGGCGAGATCGTCGAAGGCATCGCCTCTGTGGACGAGTCGGCCATCACCGGGGAGTCGGCGCCGGTCATCCGCGAGTCCGGCGGCGACCGCTCGGCCGTCACGGGCGGGACCAAGGTCCTCTCGGACCGCATCGTCGTCCGCATCACCGCCGAGCGGGGCCAGACCTTCATGGACCGCATGATCCAGCTCGTCGAAGGCGCCAGCCGCCAGAAGACGCCGAACGAGGTGGCGCTAACGATCTTGCTGGCTGCTCTCACGATCATCTTCCTGCCGGTCGTGGTGGCCCTGCAGCCCTTCGGCCGCTACGCCGGGCTGAGCGTCTCGATCGTGGTCCTCGTCGCCCTCCTCGTCTGCCTCATTCCCACCACGATCGGCGCCCTCCTCTCGGCCATCGGCATCGCCGGCATGGATCGCCTCGTGCAGCGGAACGTCCTCGCCATGAGCGGCCGGGCTGTCGAGGCGGCCGGCGACACCCAGACGCTCCTCCTCGACAAGACCGGCACCATCACGCTCGGCAACCGCATGGCGGACCGCTTCATCCCCGTCGGCGACACGGCCGAGGATGAGCTGGCCGGCGCCTCCCAGCTCGCCTCCCTCGCCGACGAGACGCCCGAGGGGCGCTCGATCGTCGTGCTCGCCAAGGAGCGCTTCAACATAAGAGAGCGCGAGCTCGGCTCCGACCACGTCTTTGTCCCCTTCACGGCCGTGACGCGCATGTCGGGCCTCGACCTCGACGGCCGCAAGATCCGCAAGGGGGCCGCCGAGGCGGTGAAGCGCTGGGTCACCGAGCAGGGCGGGACGATCCCCTCCGATCTCGACTCGATCGTCGAGTCCGTCTCGCGCTCTGGCTCGACGCCGCTCGCCGTCGCCGATGGAGCGCGCATCCTCGGGGTGATCGAGCTGAAGGACGTCGTGAAAGAAGGCATCCGGGAGCGCTTCGACCAGATGCGGGCTCTCGGCATCCGCACAGTCATGATCACCGGCGACAACCCCCTCACCGCCGCCGCCATCGCCTCGGAGGCGGGCGTCGACGACTTCCTCGCCGAGGCGACCCCCGAGGCCAAGCTCGCTCTCATCAAGCAGGAGCAAGAGGGAGGAAAGCTCGTCGCCATGACCGGCGACGGCACGAACGACGCCCCCGCCCTCGCCCAAGCCGACGTCGGCGTGGCCATGAACTCGGGCACGACCGCCGCCAAGGAGGCGGGCAACATGGTCGACCTCGACTCGAACCCGACCAAGCTGCTCGACATAGTCGAGATCGGCAAGCAGCTCCTCATCACGAGAGGAGCGCTCACGACCTTCTCGATCGCCAACGATGTGGCCAAGTACTTCGCCATCATCCCGGCGCTCTTCGTCGCCACCTACCCGCAGCTGAAAGCGCTCAACATCATGCACCTGCACTCGCCGACGAGCGCTGTGCTCTCGGCGGTCATCTTCAACGCTCTCGTGATCATCGCCCTCATCCCGCTGGCGCTGCGGGGGGTTCGCTTCCGGGCGATGAGCGCCGCCCAGATCCTCCGGCGCAACGTCCTCATCTACGGCGTCGGCGGCCTCATCGTCCCCTTCGTCTTCATCAAGCTGATCGACCTCTTCCTTACCGCAGTGAGGTGGTACTGATGATCATCCATCTGCGACGGGCCGTCGTCGTCTCCGTGATCTTCTTCGTGCTGCTCGGCCTCGCCTACCCGTTCCTCATCACCGGGGTCGGAGCGGCCTTCTTCTCCCACCAGGCGAACGGGGACCTCGTCTCCTCCGGGACCGGCTACTCCGGCTCGAGCCTCGTCGGCCAGCACTGGGTCGGGCCGAAGTGGTTCCAGGGCCGGCCCGATGGGGACAACCCGATGGCGACCGGCTCGCAGAACTTCGGCCCCAAGTCGAAGCTCCTCCTCCACTTCGCCCGGGCAGAGGCCCGCCTCCTCGCCAAGGAGGGGATCAAGGCGACGAACGAGCTCGTGACAGGCTCGGGGAGCGGCATCGACCCGGACATAAGCCCTCACTCCGCCTACGTCCAGGTGGCCGCCGTCGCCCGGGCGGACCACCTGGCGCCAGCCGCTCTCCGCCATCTGGTGGCCACCCACATCACCGGGCCCTACTGGGGCTTCCTCGGCAGCTCCTATGTGAACGTCTTCTCGCTCAACCGCTCCCTCGCCCGGCTGGAGTCCTCCTCGGGGCGGGCCTCTTGACCTCGCCACCGGAGCTGCGCCAGCGGTTGCCTCTCACCGAGCTGGAGCCGCACGAGCTGACCCAGCTCTCCCAGGCGCGACCGCGCCGGCTCATCGCCGCCAGAGGCGAGGTCGCCCGCACAGAGACCATCGCCCTCGGCTCGAGCCATGCCTATCGCTGCCTGCTGCGCGACGGCTCGGGCTCGCTGACGCTCTTGTTCATCGGCCGGCGCAAGATCGCCGGGCTCAAAGAAGGGGTCTGGTGCCGGGCGGCCGGGCGCGTCGCCGTGCACGACAACGAGCTCGTCTTGTGGAACCCGCGCTACGACATCGAGCCCTTTCCCCCCGGCGGCCTGGCGCCGGGGGGCGACACACCCTCTCTCTAGCCTGGACAGCTGTCGCCGGCCGGTGCCGGCGCGACTCGGCCCTCGGGCCCTCCTGTGACGAGAGGAAGGTCGGGCCGATGGACGAGCAAGAGGCGGGGCGCCAATCTGGGCCGGCCGAGCTGGCGGCGAGGGTGGCCCTGCTGGAGGAGGCGCTGGGCCGGTTGCACCGGGAGATCCGCACCAAACGGCTGGCGGTGCTCGACGAGGCGGGCGGCGAGCGCATCGTGGCGGAGGTGACCGACGGCGTGGCCGTCTTGCACCTGAGACTGCCCGGTGAGAGCGCCGTCGGCGACGGGCTGGTGCTCTTCGCCGCCCGGGCCGGGGAAGACCTCCCTCCCGGCAGCGGCCTGCAGCTGTGGGGGGAGGGAGAGGTGCGCCGCCACCTCGAGTGGTGGGAGGGTGGCTAGCCCTCGGGTGGGAAGAGGGCGAGCCGCTCGAGGCCTCGCCCCTCGCTCAGCACCACCTCGAAGCCCTTCGCCTCCGCCCGGGGCGAAAGCGTCAGCCGCGCCCGGCAGAGCCCGGCCGGGGCGGCCGCCCCGGCCTCGAGACAGAAAAGTGGGGCTGCCCGCATCAGCCGTGACAAGAGCGCCGGGCCGAGGAGGAGGACGCCCTCGCTTGCGCCAGCAGCCCGGGCCCGCCTGATGCCGGCGTGGAGCAGGAGGACGTTGCGCTCCGTGACCGCCCCCGCCGCGTGCCAAGGGTCCCCGGGCAGGCTGAGGCAAGACAGCTCCGGGAGGCGGCTGCCGCCTTCCTCCAACCAGCCGAGGCGGAGCGAGCCGATGGGCCAGAGGCGGCCAGCCCGGGCCTCGTAGAGCAAGAGTCGCTCTGAGGGCGAGCCGGCGGCGGCGGTCTCGCCGCCGGCCGCCTCGAGGGCGCGGGCCACCTCGCCGAAGTCCTCCTCGCTGCCCCAGGCGAGCAGGTAGCGGCGCCGCCCCAGGGCCGGCGGCGCCGCTGGCGGGGCGGAGTGCCGGGCGCGGAGCTGCCCGGGAAAGGGTCCACCAGCCCGACGCGCCACCAGGCCCACCTCCTCTTTGGCTACCTATGAGTAGCGTACGCCTCCCTCGGAGCTGCGGCCTGGGGCCAGACGCGCCCAGGAGTCAACTGCGAGCTGGACGCAGTAAGCTGGGGCGAAGCAGACGAGAGGACTCGCTCATGGCTTCGAAGGCCCGGCTGGCGCTAGAGGGTTGGCGGGAGTTCCGTGGCTCGCTCACGCCTGCGGAGTGGCTGCGGACCAAGCTCATGTTCGCCAGCATCCTCCTCCTCCATGTTCTCGGCTTCGGCATCTTCTTCGCCTTCGTCGTCCCTGCCCACTACAAGGGGCTCGGGATCGGCGTGGCGGTGCTCGCCTACACCCTCGGCCTGCGCCACGCCTTCGATGCCGATCACATCTCGGCCATCGACAACACCACCCGCAAGCTGCTGGGCGACGGCAAGAGGCCGCTCAGCGTCGGCTACTTCTTCTCCCTCGGGCACTCCTCGATAGTGGTGGCGATCGGCGTCGGGATAGTGGTTGCCGAGAAGACCGTCTACGGAGCGGTCTCCCATGGCAAGTCAGCCCTCGAGCAGTTCGGCGGTGTCTTCGGCACGAGCGTCTCGGCCGGGTTCTTGTACCTGATAGCGGTCATGAACGTCGTGATCCTGCTCGGGATCGTGAAGGTGTTCCGCTCGATGCGCCACGGCGAGTACGACGAGGAGGAGCTCGAGCGCCAGCTCCAGAGCCGCGGCTTTTTCTACCGCTTCTTCGGCAAGTGGATGAAGGCCATCACCAAGGAGTGGCAGATGTACCCCGTCGGGGTCCTCTTCGGGCTCGGCTTCGACACCGCCACCGAGGTCGCCCTCCTTGCCACCACCGCCCTCCTCGCCTCGAGCGGGCTGCCCTGGTACGCCATCATGTGCCTGCCGATCCTCTTCACGGCCGGCATGGCCATCCTGGACACGATCGACGGCTGCTTCATGAACGTCGCCTATGGCTGGGCCTTCTTGAACCCGGTGCGGAAGGTCTATTACAACCTCGCCATCACCGGGCTCTCGGTCACCATCTGCTTTTTCATCGGGACCGTCGAGGTGCTCGGCCTGCTGCCGACCGAGCTCCACCTGCACGGCCAGTTCTGGCGCGACATGTCCGGCTTCAACATCAACACAGCCGGCTTCGTGATAGTCGGCCTCTTCCTCGTGACCTGGGCGGCGGCCGTCGCCTTCTGGCGCCTCGGCAAGGTGGAGCAGCGGTGGGGGTCAAAGCTCCGCCCCTCCGAGCCGCTCGAGCCGCTGCTCGTCGGCGAGGAGGCGGCTGTCGGCTGATCAGCCAGCTGGCCGGAGGAGGATGCGGCTCGTCGTGGTCGGCACGAAGCCCCTGGCCAGGTAGGCCCGGGCGGCCGGCTCGTTCGCCGGGTCGTAGGAGATCTTGCAGCGCCGACAGCCCGCCTGCACGAGCAGCTCGAGGCCCCGCCCGACGAGGTGGCCGGCGAGCCCCCGCCCCCGGTAGGCCTCCTCGGTCCGCACCGGCTCGACGAGGCCGACCTTCGTGACCGGATCGGCCCAGAAGAGGCCGTAGGCCGCCGTCTCGCCCTCCTCGCTCTCGATGAAGAGGTCGAGCTCGGGCCGGTAGAGCGAGCACTGCGCCAGCCGCTCGGCGATGGCGGCGCCGTTGCGCTTGGCGAGGTGGTGCACGCCGGCCCGCTCCGCCCTCGTCACCAACCTGAAGCCGGCCGGCAGGTCGGGCCCGGGGCGCTCGTCGCCCGCTCGCAGCCAGGCAGTGACATCGGCCTCGGAGTCGGAAAAGCCCGCCTCGGCCGCCAGCGAGGCCAGCAAGGGGTCGTCGCCGCCGACGAAGAGCACGACAGCCTGGTCGGAGAAGGCCTCGAGCATCTCGGTCGCCCGCTCGAAGAGCCGGGCTGTCAGGCCACGGTCACCGTGGTCGACCTGCAAGAGGTCGCACTGCATGGGCCGGCCGGGGTGGGCGTCGAGCACCACCGCCGCCACGGGCCGGTCCGCCTCGAGGAAGAACAGCTGTCGCCGGTCGTCCTCGTGCTGGTCGGCCCGCCACCACCACTGCAGGTCGGCAGCCTCCCAGATGCCGGCTGTCGGGTGGGCGAGCCGGGCGGCCTGCGCCAGCTCGGTGACAGCAGCGAGGTAGTCGAGGCCGACCGGCCGGCTCTCTCGCAACGGCTAGTCGAGGACGGGAGTCCTCTCGCGCTCCCAGGCAACCCGCTTGGCCGAGAGGACGAAGTAGACGAGCCCACCCACGACCATGCCAGCCGCCCAGCTGACGTCGGAGCCGCCGAGGGCGTTCGAGATCGGGCCGGTGTAGGGAGGCTGGTAGAAGGCGGCATCGATCCACATCATGGCGACGAACATCCCGATCCCCTGGGCGACGAGGGCACGGATGTTCCAGCCACCCGTCCGCCAGTAGAGCCCGCCCCGGCCGCTGACGAGAGCGGCCGGGTCGTAGCGGCCCCGTCGCAGCAGCCAGTCGACGAGCATGATCCCGAACCACGGGCCGAGCCAGACGACGATGTAGTCGAGGAAGCCCGACAGGTCCTGGAAGAAGTGGCCGTTCACGAGGATGTAGGCCGTCACGCCGCCGGCCACGATGGTGTCGAGGACGACACAGCCGACGCGGGAGACCGGGATGCCGAGGGCCTGCAAGGTGACACCCGAGGAGTAGAGGTCCATCGTGTTGATGGCGAAGAGCTGCACCACCGCCAGGATGGCGAAGGGCCAGAAGAACCAGCTGGCAAAGGCGGTCGGGACGCCGGTTATCGCCGTGGCCTTGGCGCTCACGAGGAAGGCGGCCGCTCCGAGCAGCTCGAGGAGGATCGCCGGGATGCCGCCCCCAAGTGTCGCCGCCCAGAAGGTCTTCGCTCTCGAGGTGCTGCGGGGCAGGTAACGGGAGTAGTCGTTGCCGTTCTCGGTCCAGCCGAGGCCGCCGGCCGAGACGATCAGCACCACGCCGGTCGTCCAGAGGGCCCAGCTCGTGTGCTGGTGCAAGGAGCTGAGGTGGGCGTGCGGGATGACGAGAGCGGCCATGACGGCGAAAAGAACGATGAAGACGAACGACAGGTAGCGCAGCACCTTGGCGATCGTGGCGTGGCCGAGGAAGGGCACGACGATCTGGATCAAAAGGGCGACAACGAGGATGCCGAGCTCCAGGGCGGTGCCGCTGTGGACACCACCGCGTTGGAACATCGTCTTGGCAAGCTGGACGATGAAGTAGAGACCCTCGATCTCGAAGCCGACCTGGGTGATCCAGTTGAAGAGCGAGACCGGCCGGTTGCCGTTGCGGCCGAAGGGCGCCCGGGAGACCATGAGAGCAGTCGTACCGGTGGAGGGGCCCTGCAGGCTCGCCAGGCCGAGCAGGGCGAAAAAGACGTTGCCGATGAGGATCGCCGCCACGGCCTGCCAGAACGAGAGGCCGAAAGAGACGACGAGGGCGCCGTAGACGAGGTACTCGACGTTCCAGACGGCGCCGGCCCAGAGCCAGAAGAGGCCGGCGGGCTTCATCTTCTTGTCCTGCTCGGGGATCAGCTCGATCCCGCGGTGCTCTACCTTGAAGGCCTCGTAGCCCTCGACTTCACTCGTCGCGCCAGAGGTCCGGTCCATCGTCGTGCTGGCCAATTACCCTCCTCGAGTAGTTCGTCGGCACGGCGAGCAGCTCCCCCAGGGCTTTCGCCGAAGCCCCGAATGTAGCAGTCGGCCAGAGCCGCAACCGGAGTCGAACCCGGCCGCTAGTTTCCCTGCCGTGTCCGATTACGTGATCCCCGAGCCAGAGCCGAAGGAGGTCGACGAGAAGCTCTCGATCGAGCTCCGGCACCTCGCCGAGAACGCCGTTTTGAAGGGCAAGCCCTCGGGCGAGGAGAAGTGCGAGAACTGCCGCTACTACCTCGAGCCGTACAAGGACATCTCCTACTGCTGGCACCCGAAGCTGCGCATCCTCGTCGGCGAGGAGTGGTGGTGCCAGTGGTGGGAGGAGAGCCCCGAGTCATAGCCGCTGGCTCCCCATGCCCGCTGGCTCCCCATGCCCGCTGGCTGCCTGCAGCTGCGATCCTCAGGCCCGCCGGGACTGATCGACGTCGCCGGCCGCCAGCATGCCGCCGGCGCCGGGCCGCTGACGGCGGCGCGACCTAGCAAAAGAGAGCCGGCGCAGACGAGCGACACGCCCGGCGGGTCGGCCCCGCCGGGCCGCCTGGCGCACCGAAGGGGCCAAGCCTGCTCCGATTAGGCTCGGGAGCAGCGAGGAGGAGGCCAGATGGACTGGGCGACGGACTTCGACGTCTTGGACCCCCGCTATGTCGGCGATCCCTTCCCGATCTGGGACGAGCTCCGCCGGAGCTGCCCGGTTGCCCACAGCAGCCGGCGGGGGAGCAACTGGCTCCCCACCCGCTACGAGGACGTCACGGCCATCGCCCATGACGTCGCCCACTTCAGCTCGATGGAGGTGGCGGTCATCCCCTTCGAGGGCGAGGAGCCCGAGGAGCCGGTCCTCCCCTACGGGCTGCCGCCCATCTCGTCGGACCCGCCTCTTCACACCTGGACGAGGCGGCTCTTGCTGCCCTGGTTCTCCCACAAGAAGGTGGCCACCTACGAGCCCCTCACCCGCCAGCTCTGCCGCCGCCTCGTGGCGGGCCTGGCGCCGGCCGGGCGGGCCGACGCCGCTGCCGACTACGCCCAGCAGATCCCGGTCCGGGTTATCGCCCACATCCTCGGCGTGCCGGCCGAGCTGTCCGACACCTTCACCGGCTGGGTCCGCGACGTCCTCGAGTTCGCCGACGAGCCCGAGCGCCGCTTCGCCGGCATGCAGGCCCTGATCCGCTACTTCCTCTCCGAGCTCGAGCGGCGCAAGGGCGAGCCGGGCGAGGACCTGCTCTCTGTCCTCTTGCAGACCGAGGTGGGGGGAGAGCCGCTCGACCACGCCCTCGTCCTCGGGACCGCTGCTCTCGTGCTCATCGCCGGCGTCGACACGACCTGGAGCGCCATCGGCTCGTCTCTCTGGCACCTCGCCACACACGAGGGTGACCGCAAGCGGCTCCTCGCCGAGCAAGAGCTCTGGCCTCTCGCCATCGAGGAGCTGCTGCGGGCCTACTCGCCGGTGACGATGGCCCGTATCGTCCAAGGCGACGTCACCTTCGCCGGCTGCCCGATGAAGGCGGGCGACCGGGTGCTCATGAACTTCCCGGCCGCCAACCGGGACCCCGCCGTCTTCGAGGAGGCGGACAAGGTGCTGCTCGACCGGGAGCACAATCGCCACATCGCCTTCGGCTCGGGCATCCACCGCTGCGCCGGCTCGAACCTCGCTCGCATGGAGCTGCGCGTCGCTTTGGAGGAGTGGCTGGCAGCTGTTCCCGACTTCTCCCTCGAGGAGGGGGCCGAAGTGACATGGGCGGGCGGCCAGGTGCGCGGCCCGCGCTCGCTCCCGGTGGTGTTCGGATGAGGATCCGCATCGACCCGGACCGCTGCCAGGGCCACGCCCGCTGCTTCGCCATCTCGCCCGAGCTGTTCGAGGTGGACGAGTACGGCTACTCGAGCCTGCGAGTGGAGGGGGACGTCCCCCCACAGCTCGAGGAGAAGGCCCGCCTCGCTGTCGCCAACTGTCCCGAGTTCGCCATCGAAGAGCTGGCCTGATGCGCCCGATAGCCCGGCCGGCGCGCCGAGCCCTCTCCGAGGGGCGGCGAGGCCGGGTCGGGCGCGTCGTCGGCTTCTCCGGCATGGGCGGGCGGCGGGTCGGCGAGGCGCTCCTCGTCACAGAGGACGGGGAGGAGCACGGCTCGCTCCTCGGCCCTCTCGGCCGCCCTCTCCTCGACGAGCCCTTGCCCGCCGGCGGGAGCGCCCTTTTCGACCTCGTCCTCGGCGACGAGGAGGCTGTCTCGGCCGGCCTCGCCTGCGGGGGCCGGGCGCAAGTCCTCGTGAGCGACCTCGGCGCCGTCCCGGCCGAGGCCTGGGCGGCGCTCGTCGCCGGCGAACCGGTGGCGCTCGTGAGCCGGCTCTCGGAGCCGGGCACGCTGGCCGTGCTCGACCAGCCCGCCGGCCGCAGGCGGGCGGTGGTCGGCTCCCTCGGTCAGGCAGCCACCGACGAGGCGGCCGTGGAGATGGCCGTGGCGGCCCTGAGAGCCGGGCGCGACTCGGTGAGGGTGCTCACCGACGAGCCGCTCGGGCCAGCTGTGCTCGAGGTCTTGATGCCGGCGACCACCCTGCATGTCCTCGGCACGGGCGAGCTCGTCGATGCGCTGGCCGCCCAGGCAGCCCTCCTCGGATGGTCCTTCGCCTCCCACTCGTCCTACGGCCAGGAGATGGCCACCGCCCTCGGCTCGCTCGCCCGGGCCGACGCCCTCGTCGTCCTCAGCCACGACCACGACATCGCCACCCCGGCCCTCGCCGCCGGCCTGCGGGCCGGCTGCTACGTCGGCGCCCTCGGCTCGCGTCACACCCAGGAAGAGAGGCGCCGGCGCCTCGAGGCCGCCGGCCTCGCCCCCGAGGCCCTCGGCCGCCTGCACGGCCCCGTCGGGCTCGACCTCGGCGCCCGCAGCCCGGAGGAGACGGCTCTCGCCATAGCGGCCGAGATCCTCGCCGTCCGGGCGGGCCGCCTCGGCGAGAGCCTCTCGGCCACGAGCGGGCCCATAAACGGCTGAGCAGGCGCCGGCCTAACATCGGCGCCATGGTGACCGCGATCGTCCTCCTCAACGCCGAGCCCGACCGGGTGGCGCCCCTCGGGCGGGAGGTGGCCGACGTGCCGGGCGTCGACGTCGCCTACTCGGTCGCCGGAGACGAGGACCTGGTGGCGATCGTGCGGGCGGCCGACCACGAGCAGCTGGCCGATCTCGTCACCAAGAGGATCGCCCCTCTGCGGGGCGTCATCCGCACCCGAACCCTCATCGCCTTTCGCGCCTACTCGAGCGAGGACCTGGCCAACATCTGAGCAGGCCGGCGGGGCGGCTCAGGACTTGGTGGCCACCCGGATCGGCTTCGGCCAGACGAGCACCTTGTAGATGCCGTTCACCGTGTAGGTCCGCGCGGGCCGGCCGAAGGTGGCCGCCGCCGTCGTCGAGTCAACGCCCCCGAAGGGCAGAGCGGTGTCATAGACGAGGAACTGGAACGAGCCGCCGTACCAGTAGGAGGCGGAGTTGCGGGTGTAGCGGTAGACGCGGCCGTCGTGAGTCACGACCGGGCGCACGATGACCTTGTCGCTCGACTGCACGGTCACGATCGAGGCCGTCCAGTAGGCGCCGAGGCCGCGGGTGAGGCCATGGCTCTCGAGGAAGCTGGCGAGCGCCCCGACGGGCTGGACGGGGGCGGGCTGGTTCAGCTCGAAGGCCACGACCGCCCCGTAGCAGCCGGCGACGGCGAGGCCGAGGCCGGCCGCCAGCCGCCCGATGACCCCGAGGTTGCCCTGGGAGACGATGCGGCCGACCATGCGACCGGCCAGGATGGTAAGGAAGATGAGCGGGGTGATGAGGTAGCGGGCGAAGGTGGGATCGGCGTTGAAAGCAAGGAAGCAGTAGGCGGCAAAGCCGCCCATGGCGGCGAGGACGAGCATGTCGTCGAGGCGCCAGCCGGACTCCTCAGCTGAGGCGACGACGGTCTCGCGCCCCGCCAGGATGCCCCACACGAGCGCCACGACGGCGGCGGCGGCGGCCAACCCGACCACCACCACCGAGACGATGTGGACGTCGGAGAGACCCGATGGGGCGCCGCCGAGGCCGTAGTACGAGCTGCCCGTGCCGAGCAGGAGCGTCGCCTCGTGCAGGCCGTGCCTGACGTTGATGAGCATCTGGTGGAAGCCGGCATGGGGGTTAGCCGGGGCGATCGAGAACGCCCCGATCGCCTTGGTGATGCGCCGGACGATCTCCCAGAGGGCGGCCGAGCCGAGAGCGGCTGCCACCTGGACCGTGCCGGCCTTCAGCTGCCGCTGGCGGGCCATGGCGAAGAGCCCCGCTATGAACAGGGGGCCGACCCCGATGGCCGCCATCTGCAGGTCGCCGAGCATGCCGGCGGTGAGGAAGACCACGGCGACGGCAAAGCCCCAGCCGAAGCGGGGCTTGCGCAGGGCGTAGAAGGCGATGAGAGCCCAGAGGGCCGTCCCGATGTGCCAGGGTCCGCGCAGGAAGAAGTTGGCCCAGGCGTGCGAGGGGAGGCCGAGCACGGCCACGACGACACCGCCGGCCGCCAGGGCGGCCGCCCCGCGGCGCTCATCGGTGGCGATGACGACGCCGAGAATGACGACGAGGGTGCCGATGAGGGCCGGGACGGCGTGCATCAAGAACGGGTGGATGCCGACGAGGACGATGGCGAGCATGTACCAGACCGTGTCGACCAGCCAGAAGGAGTCGAGCGAGATGGCCCAGCCCGAGAGGAGCGGGTGGCCGTGCATCATGGCGTTCGCCTCGAGCACCGGCGTCGCCCCGTCGGAGTCGGGCAGGAAGGCGTGGACCGAGGCGGCATAGAGGAGGAGAAAGAGCCCGACGGCACAGGCGAGGGCGACTATCGAGAGGGCCGCCAGGGCGATGGGCCCGATTCGGCGCGACATGAGACGCTGCTGCACGCAGGCACCATAGTCAGCGCGCCAGGCCCCGTCGGGGAGCTGGCGCGCAAGTTCCCCGATCGTCCGCCGTTTCCCCATCGATGCGAACTCCACGACTGCGACGGGCTCTTCTCGCCGGCGGAGCTCTCGGGCTCGCCGGCCTCCTCCTCCCGGCGGTGACGGCCACCTCCCCGGCCGCCGGGGCGGCGACGAGGCACCGCTTCGTGCCACCGCCCCCGGCCAAGGTCACCTCGAGCGCCCCCGGCGCCAAGGGAAAGGACTTCCGGGCCGTCATCCACCACTGGACGGTCCATGTCGGCCCGCACCGGGCCACCTCCTGCTCGATCCTGGGCGAGCTCTTCGTCCCCCGTCACGCCAGGCGGGACCCGGCCATCTTGACGACCAACGGCTTCGGCGGCTCCTACACCGACCAGGTCGCCTTGGCCGAGCTGGCCGTGCGCTACGGCTACGTCGTGCTCACCTACTCGGGCCTCGGCTTCGGCGGGAGCGGCTGCAACATCGAGCTCGACTCCCGCTCCTATGACGGCGAGGCCGCCAGCCAGCTCGTCTCCTACCTCGGGACCCTCCGCCAGGTGAAAAAGGACGGCAGGGACTCTCCCGTCGTCGGCATGATCGGCGGCTCCTACGGCGGCGAGGTGCAGTTCGCGGCGGCTGCCCTCGATCCCCGCATCAAGGCGATCATCCCCATGATCACCTGGAACGACCTCGCCTACTCGCTCGCCCCGAACAACTCGAGCCCGACCCTGCGCTGGTCGAAGGCAGCCCCGGGCGTGCTCAAGTGGGAGTGGACCTCCCTCTTTTTCGGCGAGGGCCTCTCCGAGCCGTTCCAGAACCCGACGGCCACGCCCTTCCCACCCTCGAGCTGTCCAGGGTTCGACCCGGCAGTCTGTAAGGCCTACCTGCAGTCGGTGGCGGCCGGCTACCCGACCCCGGCGACCATCTCGCTGCTCAACAGCGACTCGGTCTTCACCTACTACCGCCATGTGCACGCCGCCACCCTCCTCATGCAGGGCGAGGACGACAGCCTCTTCAACATCGCCGAGGCGGTGGCCAACTACCGGGCCCTCAAGTCGATCGGCGACCCGGTCAAGCTCGTCCTGCAGAGCTGGGGCCACTCGGACCTGACTCCCGCCCCGGGCGAGCTCAGCTACACATCGCCCGCCAAGGGGTACGAGACCCAACTGATCCTCGACTGGTTCGCCCGCTACCTGAAGGGGAAGAGGATCTCGACCGGGCCGGCCGTCGAGTACTTCCGGCCCTGGGTCCGCTACAACAAGGCGGGCTCCGCCGAGCCGGCCTACGGGACAGCCGGGGCCTGGCCGGTCGGGCGGGTGCTGCCCCTCTACCTCTCTGGCAGCGGGGCCCTCGTGCGCTCGCCCCAGGAGGTCAGCTCGGGCACGACCACCTTCCTCAACCCGCCCGATGCCCAGCCGGCCAGCTACTCAGAGACATCGGGCGTGCAGGACGAGGCCCCCTTCGACTCGATCCCACCGACCGACCCGCCCGGCACCTTTGCCTCCTACGAGACGGCCCCGCTTCCGGCCAACCTCGACTCGGTCGGCATCCCCGTGCTGCACGTGACGCTCTCGGGCACCGCTGCCAGCTCGGTCAGCCCGGCCACAGAGGCAGTCGTCTTCGCCAAGATCTATGACGTCTCGCCTACGGGCAAGGTGACCCTCGTCAACCGGCTCGTCTCGCCGGCCCGTCTCGCCGGCTCGAAGCAGGTCACGATCACACTCCCCGGTGTCGTCCACCGCTATGCCAAGGGCGACCGCATCGAGCTCGTCATCGCAGCCACCGACCAGGCCTACATCGGCGACCGAGCCCCCGACGTGCTCTCGGTCTCGGTCACCCGCGGCCGGGCGGCAAGCGACGTGCTCGACCTACCCGTCGTCGCCCCGAGGTACGAGACCACGGGCGGGCACCGGGCGGCAGGGACCTAGGGGGGAGGTCCCTGCCGGCTCCGCTCAGGCGAGGCCGGTCTCTCCCAGGTGCTCTGCCCATCGGCCCGGAGGTCCTCCGCGCCGCCCTCTGCCCGGTCGATGGCACAGACCAGCCGTCCTCGCACTCGCCCGCTCCGCTGCGGCGCACCGTGCCGTGAGCATTCGCCTCCTTGCGCACAAGAAGGGCTGCCAATCGGCTGCGAGATGGCCGTCGCCATCGGTATGCCACCAGCTCGCCGGCGCGGGCGTCGCACTCGGGCAAAGGGACGCCACCGCCCCAGCCCAAGAGGGCGGGGTGGAGAAGAAGGGGCAGTTGTCGCGGCGCTCCTCGCCCAGCTTCGAGTGGAGCTGGAAGGAGCCTCTCAGGACAGGCGCGCCCGACCGGTTCGAGCTCGCTGCCCGCCGCTTCAGCTCTCGCTCAGGCCGAGTCCGACCGGGCAGGCGACGCCGGTGCCGCCCAGCCCGCAGTAGCCGCTCGGGTTCTTCGCCAGGTACTGCTGGTGGTAGTCCTCGGCGTAGTAGAACTCCCCGAGCTCGCTGATCTCCGTGGCGATCTCGCCGTGGCCGGCGGCCGCCAGCGCCGCCCCGTAGGCGTCCCGGGAGGCCTTGGCAGCAGCCAGCTGCTCGTCGGAGGTGGCGAAGACCGCCGAGCGGTACTGGCTCCCGATGTCACCGCCCTGACGCATCCACTGGGTCGGGTCGTGTGACTCCCAGAAGACCTTGAGCAGCTGCTCGTAGCTCACCGCGGCGGGGTCGAAGACGACGAGCACGACCTCGGCGTGCCCGGTCAGCGAGGTGCACACCTCCTCGTAGGTCGGGTTGGGCGTGTAGCCGCCGGCATAGCCGGCTGCCGTCGCCACCACACCTGGCGTCTCCCAGAAGTGGCGCTCGGCCCCCCAGAAGCAGCCGAGGGCGAACACGGCCGTCTCGAGCCCCTCCCGGAAGGCGGGCTTGAGCGGGGTGCCGAGGACGTAGTGGCGCTCGGGCACGACCATCTCGCTCGCCCGCCCCGCCAGGGCGTCCTCGGGGGCGACCATCTGCTGTTTTCTGTGCTTGAACATCGATCTTGCTCCTTTCCCGGCCCAACGCCCGCCGGCGCCCCGACCTTCCCGGTCGGCTAGCGCACCCTCATCGGGAGGGTGCCGGCGACCTTGTCGTGCCAGGTCTGGTGCTGGCGGTCCCAGAGCGGCCAGAGGTAGTTGAGGAGGGGGAGCACGAAGAGGAAGGGCACGAAGGCCGAGGGCAGGGCGATGACGAGGGCGGTGACGGCTCTGAGGGCGGCCTTCTGGTAGCCGATCTCGGTCCCGCTGCCGGCGGCGTCGTGCAGAACCACCCCGGCGGCTTGCATCCCGAGAGTCTGGCCCCGGCGCCCGATCATGAGGATGAGGTACCCGAGCTGCACCGCCCCCGAGACACCGATGGCGAGGGCCGTCGAGTGGCGCACCGCCACCCCGATGGCGATGGCCGCCACCGAGATGATGAGCGAGTCGATGATGAGGCCGCCGGCCCGCCGCCACCAGCCGGCCAGCTCGGCCTGGGCCGGTGCGGCATAGGGGGCGTAGGGGTCGTAGCCGGGAGGCGGCGGGGCGGCCTGGCCGTACCAGCCGGGAGGCGGCGGGGGTTGCTGGTAGCCGCCTGTCGGATAGGGCGGCGGGTACTGCGGCGCCTGGCCGGGCGGATAGGGCGGCGGGTACTGCGGCGCCTGGCCGGGCGGGGGAGGCGGCGGGTACTGCGGCGCCTGGCCGGGCGGGGGAGGCGGGTAGGGAGGTGGCCAGGACTGGCCGCCTTCGTCGGCGCCTCTTCCTCCGTCGCTGGGAGGTCTCTCAGACATGGTCTCTCCCGACTGGTGCCAGGGGATCTCCCCGCATCAGCTGCCCCAGTCTACGAGCCAGGCCCGCCCGCCTCACAGACGGTGGCAGGCTGAGGTGGTGGCTACCTGCGCCTTCCTCGCCTGGGGGCTCGAGGGCGCGGCCGACCTCCTCGAGCGCTAGAGCTGTGCTCTTGTGGTCGTGATCGACGTCTTGTCTTTCTCGACCACGGTCTCGATCGCGGCGGCGCGGGGGATCTCGGTCGTGCCCGCTCCGCCCGGACAGGCCGAGTCCCTCTCCGAGCGCCTCGGCATGGCGCTGGCCGCCCCCCGGCGGGCGGGGCTGGCCGACTCCCCCTGGTCGCTCTCCCCGAGCGTCATGAGCGAAGCGCCCTACACCGAGGCGGTGGTCATCGCCTCTCCGAACGGCGCCGCCATCTCGGCAGCAGCAGCCGCCGCTGGGCTCCCTGTGGTCGCCGGCTGCCTGCGCAACCGGGCGGCGGTGGCCGCCCATCTCGCCCAGGCGGAGGGGGAGATCGCCCTCGTGGCCGCCGGCGAGCGCTACGGGAGCGGCGGCCTGCGGCCGGCGGGCGAGGACCTGGTGGGGGCCGGCCTGCTGGCGGTCGCCCTCGCCCGGGCCGGTGCGCAGCTCGACCCGGAGGCGGCACTGGCGGCCCGCGCCGCCTCTCTCGGGCCGCCCGAGCTGACAGAGCTGTTGCGCCGGAGCCGCTCAGCCTGCGAGCTGGCCGACCGGGGCTTTGCCGAGGACGTCGGCCTCGCCCTTGCTATCGACTCCGACGCCGTCGTCCCCCTGCTCGAGGGCGAGCCGGGCTTCCGCCCGGCTGCTAGCGACCCGGGAAGAGACGGCGCAGCTGGTCGAGCGTGATGCCGCTCGTCTCGATCCCGGTCGGGGTGTGGTCCTCGTCAAGGCGGCCGTAGACGAGGCGGATGAAGGCCTCTGCCGGCAGCTTCGCCTGCGCCCCGCCTGGCATCGGCTCGCTCTCCCGCAACGAGACGGCCTCCCCTTTCTCAAGGAGGAAGTGGCGCTCTGGCTCGACGGTGTCGATCGAGACGGCGCCCGGGCCATCGAAGGCAGAGGAGTCGGCGTACCAGGGCACGAGCATCCCGAGAGCCCCGAGGAGGAGCTCGACATGATCGGGGCGCAGCCGGACCGACGGCTCGAAGACGACCTCGATGTCCCAGCTGTGGAGGACCCGCTCGGCAAGGAAGAGCCGCAGCAGCTCCGCTGAGGAGATCTCCCGGCCGGCGAAGGGAGCCCTCATAGCCTCGAGTCGCTCGGGAGGGAGCTCTTCGAGCACAGCCAGCATGGCGTCGTCGGAGGCGCCCGAGTCGGCCGCCTGCTCCTCGGCTGACTTGGCGTTCCAGCGGTCCCAGATCGCCTCTCGCCCCTTGTCGTCGAGGGGCTCGCCCTCCCCGAGGGCAGCGAGCAGGGTGGCCCGGCCGATCTCGGCCGCGCTGCCGAGGTGGGAGAGCACCTGGGCGATCGTCCACTCGTCGCAGTAGGAGATCTGCTGGAGGTCGCCGGCGCCGAGGCCGGTGGCAAAGGCGTAGAGGCGGTCGTGGGCGTCTCTCAGCGCCGCGACCAGTCGGAGGGCATCAGAGGGCACTGTCTCTCCCTTTACTCGAGCTCTCCGGGGAATCTAAGGGGAGGTGACCCTCAGCCGGCGCGGTCGAGCTGCAGCAGCAGCCACTCGAGCAGCAGCGTCTCGTCGACGTTGAGCAGGAGCCGGGAGGAGGCCTCGTCGATGGCGGCAAGAGCGGCGATGGCCGCCCGGGCCGTCGCCGGCTCGCTGCCAAGGCGCGCCCGGTAGACAGCTGCCAGGGCCGAGAGGCCGGCTCGCAGGTCGTCGGTCCGGACGCGGCGACGCTCCCTTTTGTGCTGAGCCTCTATCTCGGCCCGGCCGCCCAGACCTTTCTCGCCGCTCGCCTTGGCCTCTTCCAGGAGAAGAGCCAGCTCCTCGGCCTGGCGGGACTCGAGGAGCTCGACCGGCTCGTTGGCGGCCGCCACGAGGGCGCTCGCCAGCTCGGCCACCCGGGCGCCCGTGCCGTTCAAGGAGGAGGGCAGGCCGTGCCAGCGGGCCATCCGCTCGGAGAGCCTCTCGTCGCCGAGGAGGAGGCGGGCCCGGTCGAGCCGCCCGCCGGACGCCTTGGCGGCGAGGCTGGCGGTGGCGGGCTCCGCCCCGTCGCGCACGAGGGCGGCCATGACGTCGCCCTCGCCGAGGGAGCGGAACTCGACGGGCGAGCAGCGGCTGGCGATGGTGACGAAGTCCGCCGGGACGGACTCGGCGGTGACGATGACGATCGTCGTCTCGGGCGGCTCCTCGATCGTCTTCAGCAGCGTCGGTGCCGCCGAGCCGACGAGGTGGAAGTCGACGAGGACGAGCACCTGGTACGGCGCCGCCCGCGGCGTGCGGGCCGCCAGGCGGACCACCTCAGCCGCCTGCGCCACCCGGATGGAGGCGCCCTGCCGCTCGACGAAGACGAGGTCTGGGTGACGGCGGGCAAGGGTCTCCCGGCAGACCTCGCAGCTGCCGCAGCCGCCGTTCTCGCAGAAGAGGGCGGCGGCGAAGCAGGCAGCCGCCTCCGAGCGGCCCGTCCCGGCCGGCCCGAGGAAGAGGTAGGCGTGCAGCGGGTGGGAGAGGGAGGCGGCGAGGAAGGCGATGGCCTTCTCCTGGCCGACCACCCTTTGCAGGACAGGGGGCACGGCGGGCAATTCAGTCCCCCCTGGCGAGGGAAAGCCCGAGGCGGGCGGCCACCACACGGCGCACGGCTGCAGCCACTTCGTCGGCTGGGAGCGAGCCGTCGAGGACGCACCAGTGGACGGGATCCGCCTCCGCCTCGGCGAGGAAGCCCTGGCGGACCCGGTCGTGGAACTCCGGACCGGCCGCCTCGATGCGGTCCCTTTCCTTCAGCCCCCGGCGGAGCGAGCCGGCGGAGACAGGCAGGTCGAGCAGGACGTTGAGGTCGGCCTGGCGACCACCGGATGCGAGCAGGCAGGCGCTTTTCACTTCGGCGAGCGGCAGCCCGCGGCCATACCCCTGGTAGGCGAGGGTCGAGCCGGCGAAGCGGTCGACCACGACGTGGCGGCCGGCCGCCAGGGCGGGCTCGATCACCTCGGCGAGGTGCTGGGCCCTCGCTGCGAGCATCATCATCAGCTCGGCCCGCGGGTCGATCGCCGACGGCTCGTCGAGGAGGAGGCGCCGGAGGCGCTCTCCGAGCGGGGTGCCGCCCGGCTCCCGGGTGAGCTCGGCCCCGAGCGTCTCGGCGAGCGCCTTGGCCTGGGTCGACTTGCCGGACCCCTCGCCCCCCTCGAAGGCGATGAGCCGGCCGGCACCGGCAGCCACCGGCTACCCGGGCTCGGTCTTCGGAGCGGCCCTCTTCTTGGCCGGCGCCTTCTTCCCGGCAGCCTTCTTCCCGGCAGCCTTCTTCCCGGCAGCCTTCTTCCCGGCGGCCTTCTTCGGGGCGGCCTTGCGGCCCCGCGTGGTGGGACCTGCCTCCCGACGCAGCTGGATCAGCTCCGCCGCCCGCTCCAAGGTGATCGTCTCGGGGTCGTCTCCCCGCCTGAGCGAGGCGTTCACGGTGCCATCTGTCACGTAGGGCCCGAAGCGGCCCGAGCGAAGTGTGATGGCCTGTCCGCTCACCGGGTCGGGCCCGAGCTCTTTCAGCGGAGAGGCCGCCTGGCCGAAGCGACGGCTCTTCGGCTGGGAGAAGAGCTCGAGCGCCTCCTCGAGGGTGACCGAGAAGAGCCTCTCCTCGCTCTCGAGGCTGCGGGTGTCGCTCCCCTTCTTGAGATAGGGGCCGTAGCGGCCGTTGGCAGCGATGATCTCCTCTCCCTCCGGGTCCCTCCCCACCAAGCGGGGCAGCTGCAGCAACCGCAGGGCCTCCTCGAGCCCGATCGTCTCGAGGGACATGGACGACAAGAGAGAGGCGGTCCGCGGCCTGTCTTTCGACTCGGCGGAGGGCTCTCCCAGCTGGACATAGGGTCCGAAGCGCCCGGCCCGGGCGATGACGGGCAGGCCGCTTTCGGGGTCGGTGCCGAGCACCCGGTCGCCCGAGGGCCGCTCGAGCAGCTCGAGGGCCTTGCCGACGGTGAGCTCGTCCGGCGCCAGCTCCTCTGGTACGGGCGCCCGGTCCTCCCCCCGCTGCAGGTAGGGGCCGTAGCGCCCCACCCGCACGACGATCTCCTCCCCATTCTCGTCGGCTCCGATCGGGATGGAGTTCACCTCGCGGGCGTCGATCTCCTCGAGGTGGGCGAGGACGGCGTCTTTGAGGCCTCTCCGGCCGTCGACGGCGAGCACGTGGCGGGGCTCGGTCCTCCTCTCGCCCGGCTCTTCCGACCCGTCGTGGAAGAGGTGGCGGGACTCGCCGAAGTAGAAGCGCTCGAGCCAGGGGATGTGCTCTTCTGTGCCGGAGGCGATCTCGTCGAGGTCGTCTTCCATGCTGGCCGTGAAGCCGTAGTCGACCAGGTTGGGGAAGTGCCGCTCGAGCAGGCCGACGACGGCGAAAGCCGTGAAGGAGGGGACGAGGGCGGTCCCCTTGCGCCAGACGTAGCCCCGGTCCTGGATGGTCTGGATGATGCTGGCGTAGGTGGAGGGCCGACCGACGCCGAGCTCCTCGAGGCGCCGCACGAGCGACGCCTCGGTGTAGCGGGCCGGCGGCTTGGTGGCGTGCTCCTCGGCCTCGAGGCCCTCGCAGACGACGGCCTCGCCCCGGCGGAGCGGGGGGAGGCGGGTCTCCTCTCTCGGATCGCGGCCCCCGCCTGCTCCCTCGGTCGGCTCGTCCTCGTCCTCCCGGTACACCTGCAGGAAGCCGGGCGAGGTGATGACCGTCCCGCTCGCTGCGAAGGCGGCCGCCGTCCCCGCCGGGGCGACCGGGCTCTCCGCCCGGGTGGCTGTCTCGAGGCGGACCCGGGCGGTCGTGCCGGTGGCGTCGATCATCTGGGAGGCCACCGTCCGCTGCCAGACGAGCTCGTAGAGCCGGAGCTCGTCTGCCGCCAGCT
>JAJYQK010000109.1 GCA_021794645.1 Actinomycetes bacterium | reverse complement strand
CGCCACGGCGCTCGCCGCCGTCTTGCGGCCGAGCGGCCCCCCGATGACGCCGCTCGAGGCTCGCATCGTCTCTTACGCCGAGAGCCAGATCGGCTACCGGACGAACCCGCCGCAGAGCTACTGCAATAAGTTCTCCGCCTTCTGGCACGCCGGAGCCGCCGGCTGCCCGGCCGGGGAGAGAGACGAGGAGTGGTGCGCCGACTTCGCCGCCTGGGCCTGGGAGAAGGCGGGCATACCGGTCGACTACGGCTACGGCCCCGACCAGATCAACGGTGCGGCCGCCAGCTTCTACCTGTGGGGGGTGGCCCACCACCGCTGGCACCCCGCCGGGGACGGCTATGTCGCCAGGCCGGGCGACGTGGCCGTCTACGGCCTCGTCACCGGCCCCGCCCCCTCGGCTGTCCACGTGGCGGTCGTGACGAACGACCCGGCCGGCCAGGCCGGCCCCGACGTGGTGAACGGCGACGGCGACAAGCACGCCTTCTCCGACGTCGAGGCGGGGACAGACGAGCTCTTCGCCCAGGTCCTCTCGAAGCGCTCCCGGCTCTCGGGCTACGTCTCGCCTCCCCCGTTGCCGAAGAAGGCCCGGCGGCCGTGAGGAGGAGGGCACCTTCATGCGACACAACCGAGGGCGCTCGCCTGGCGCCAGCTCAATGCCATCCTTCGTCGTCTTGAGCGGTCCACCTGCGAGCGGCAAGTCGACCCTGGCGCCGGTGCTCGCCTCCCACCTCGGCCTCCCGCTCCTCGCCAAGGACACCGTGAAAGAGGCCCTCATGTCGGTACTCCCGCCGGTCGACCTCAGCCAGTCGAGCCTCCTCGGCCGGGCCTCGGTCACGGCCATCCTCGCCCTGGCGGCCCGCTCGCCCGTCGGGGCGGTGCTCGAGTGCAACTTCCGGCGCAGCCTTGCCTGCTCTGAGCTGGCGGCGCTCCCCGGAAAGGTCGTGGAGGTCTTCTGCCGCTGCGAGAGGGAGGTGGCGATCGCCCGCTACCGCCGGCGGACCGGGCGGGCGACCGGTCACTTCGACGGTCTCCGCTCGGACGAGGAGCTCTGGGGCGAGGAGGCAAGCCAGCCGGTCGGAGGCGGCTGGCCCGTCGTCGAGGTCGACACGAACGCCCCCGTCGACCTCGCGTCGATGCTGAAGCAAGTCGAGGCAGCGCTCGCAGGGGCTGCTGGCCCCCCGGCCGGCTGGCAAGGCGACACTCTCGGCTGAACGGGAAGGTGGGCGGCACGACCGCTCTCAGCCCGCTACGAGCTCGATCCTGTTGCCGAAGGGATCCTCGACGTAGCAGCGCCGCACGCCCGGGTTGTCCTCGTCCCAGCGGACGGCGTGGCCGGCTGCGCCGAGGGCGGCGGCAAGGGCGTCGAGCCCCTCCACCACGAGGGCGGGATGGGCCTTGCGGGCCGGCCGGAAGTCCTCCTCGACCCCGAGGTGGACCTGCACCCGCCCGTCGTCGCAGCCGAACCAGCGGCCGCCCCGGGCGGCGAGGACGGGCGGCTTCTCGAGCACCTCGAAGCCGAGCAGCCCGCAGTAGAAGGCCTCGGCCCTCTCCTCTTCGCCGGCCGGCATGGCCAGCTGGACGTGGTCGAGGCGGCTGACCCGGTAGGCGCTCATACCGAGAGCAGCTCGGCGAGGAAGTGGCCCGTGAAACTATCGGCGGTCTTGGCCACCTGCTCGGGCGTCCCCTCGGCGACAACGGTGCCACCCCCGTCGCCGCCGCCGGGACCAAGGTCGATTATCCAGTCGGCCGACTTGATGACGTCGAGGTTGTGCTCGATGACACAGACCGTGTTGCCGGCATCGACGAGGCGCTGCAGCACGCCGAGCAGCTTGCGGACGTCCTCGAAGTGCAGGCCCGTCGTCGGCTCGTCGAGGATGTAGAGGGTCTTGCCGGTCGCCCGCTTGGAGAGCTCGGAGGCGAGCTTCACCCGCTGGGCCTCCCCGCCCGAGAGGGTGGGGGCCGGCTGCCCGAGGCGGACGTAGGAGAGGCCGACGTCGACGAGGGTTTGCAGGTGGCGGGCGATGACCGGCTGGGCGGCGAAGTACTCGAGCGCCTCCTCGCAAGAAAGGTCGAGCACCTCGGCGATGTTCTTGCCCCGCCAGGTCACCTCGAGGGTGTCGCGGTTGTAGCGGGCCCCCTTGCAGACCTCACAGGGGACATAGACATCGGGCAGGAAGTGCATCTCGATCTTGATCGTGCCGTCGCCCGAGCAGGCCTCGCAGCGCCCGCCCGAGACGTTGAAGGAGAAGCGGCCGGGCAGGTAGCCCCGCAGGCGGGCCTCCTGGGTCTGGCTGAAGAGCCTCCTTATGTGGTCGAAGACGCCCGTGTAGGTCGCCGGGTTGGAGCGGGGCGTCCGACCTATGGGTGACTGGTCGATGTCGATCACCTTGTCGAGGGCCTCTGCCCCCTCGATCGCCTTGTGGCGGCCGGGCACCTGGCGGGACTTGTAGATCCGCTGCATCAAGGCCCGGTGCAAGATGTCGTTCACGAGGGTCGACTTGCCCGAGCCCGAGACGCCGGTGACGGCCACGAAGCAGCCGAGCGGCAAGGCGACGTCGATGTTGCGCAGGTTGTGCTCGCGAGCACCTCGCACCGTCAGCCAGTCGCCCCGCGGCTCGCGGCGTAGTGGTGGCACGGCGATCTCCCGCTTGCCGGCCAGGTAGAGCCCGGTGAGCGACTTCTTGTTCTTCACAAGACCGGTCAGGTTGCCCGAGTAGACGACCTCCCCGCCGTGCTCGCCCGCCCCCGGCCCGATGTCGACGACGTGGTCGGCCACCCGGATCGTCTCCTCGTCGTGCTCGACCACCAGGACGGTGTTGCCGAGGTCGCGCAGGCGGATGAGCGTCTCGATGAGCTTCTTGTTGTCCCGCTGGTGGAGCCCGATCGAGGGCTCGTCGAGGACGTAGAGGACACCGACGAGACCCGAGCCGATCTGGCTGGCAAGGCGGATCCGTTGGGCCTCGCCCCCCGCCAGGGTGGCAGCTGCCCGGTCGAGGCTCAGGTAGTCGAGGCCGACGTCGACGAGGAACTGCAGCCGGGCCCGTATCTCCTTCAGCACCCGGACGGCGATGAGCTCCTCCCTGGCGGTGAGCCGGAGCTCTCCGAGCAGCTCGTGGGCGGCCCTGATCGAAAGGGCGGCGATCTGGGCGATGTTCCGGCCAGAGACGGTCACCGCCAGCGACTCGGGGCGGAGGCGGGCGCCGCCGCAGCTCGGGCAGGGCACCTCCCGCATGTAGCCCTCGATCTGCTCGCGCTGGAACTCCGACTCGGCCTCGGAGTGGCGCCGGGTCAGCCAGGGCAGGACGCCCTCGAAGGTGGTGTCGTAGCTGCGCAGCGTCCCGTAGCGGTTGCGGTACTGGATGTGGACCTTGGTCTTGCCGGTCCCCTCCAAGAAGACCTTCCGCTGCGCCTTGGTCAGCTTCGACCACGGCTTCTTGATGTCGATGTCGAAGGCGTCGGCGACTGCGAAGAGGACCCGGGAGAAGTACTCGGTGCGCGCCCCGGTCCAGGGGGCGATCGCCCCGGCGGCGATCGAGCGGTCCGGGTCGGGCACGACCAGCTCGGGATCGACCTCGAAACGGGTCCCGAGCCCGTTGCAGGCAGGGCAGGCGCCGTAGGGCGAGTTGAACGAGAAGCTGCGGGGCGCCAATTCGTCGAGGGAGAGGCCGCAGTGAGTGCAGGCGAGGTGCTGGGAGAAGCTGAGCAGCTCCTCTTCCTCGCCCTCCTCCTCCTCCTTCTGGCGGCCGGCCCCCACGAGGAGGATCTCCGCCATGCCCTCGCCCAGGCGGAGGGCCGTCTCGATCGAGTCGGTCAGGCGCCGCTCGATCCCCTCCTTCCTGATGAGGCGGTCGACGACCACCTCGATCGTGTGCTGCTCGTAGCGGGCCAGCTCGACGGTCGCCCGCTCGGCGAGGTCGACCGTGCTGCCGTCGACCCGGACCCGGGCATAGCCCTGCTTGGCGAGGTCGTCGAGGAGGGAGGAGTACTCCCCCTTGCGGCCCCGTACCACGGGGGCGAGCACCTGGAACCGCGTGCCCTCGGCCAGCTGTAGCACCCGGTCGACGATCTGCTGGGGGCTCTGGCGGCTGACGGGGCGGCCGCAGTTCGGGCAGTGGGGCTGGCCGATACGGGCGAAGAGCAGCCGGAGGTAGTCGTAGATCTCCGTCACCGTCCCGACCGTCGAGCGGGGGTTGCGGGAGGAGGACTTCTGGTCGATCGAGATTGCCGGCGAGAGTCCCTCGATGAAGTCGACGTCCGGCTTGTCCATCTGGCCGAGGAACTGGCGGGCATACGACGAGAGAGACTCGACATAGCGGCGCTGGCCCTCGGCGTAGATGGTGTCGAAGGCGAGCGAGGACTTGCCCGAGCCCGAGAGGCCCGTGAAGACGATGAGCCTGTCCCGGGGGAGCTCGAGGGAGACGTTCTTCAAGTTGTGCTCCCGTGCCCCCCTGATGGTGAGCATGTCGGCCATTCAGCCGACCTCTCTCAGCTCGCGCCGGAGCGAGCGGATCTCGTCGCGCAAGCGGGCGGCGTACTCGAAGCGGAGCTCGGCCGCGGCGGCCTCCATCTCGGACTCGAGGGTCTCGATGAGGCGGGAGAGCTCGTCGGCCGGCAGCTCGTCACCCAGGCCGACCGGCGCCCCGATGGTGGCGGCGATGCGCTCGGCCGCCTTGCGCCCGGCCCGTCGGGAGCGGTCCGAGCCGACCCTCGAGGGGAGCGGCGCCCCTTCGGCCCCCGCCCCCGAGGCCGCCCGGAACTGCGCGACGAGGTCGGTGACAGCCTTGCGGATGGTCTGGGGGTCGATGTTGTGCTCGGCGTTGTAGGCCTGCTGCAGAAGGCGGCGCCGCTCGGTCTCGGCCATGGCCGAGCGCATCGAGTCGGTGATGACGTCGGCGTAGAGGACCACCCGGCCCGAGACGTTGCGGGCCGCCCGGCCCATCGTCTGGATGAGAGAGGTGGTGGAGCGCAAGAAGCCCTCCTTGTCGGCGTCGAGGATGGCGACGAGGGAGACCTCGGGCAGGTCGAGGCCCTCCCGCAGCAGGTTGATGCCGACGAGGACGTCGAACTCGCCGAGGCGGAGGTCGCGCACGATCTCGATCCGCTCGATGGTGTCGATGTTGGAGTGGAGGTAGCGGACCCGCAGCCCCGACTCGAGCAGGTAGTCCGTCAGGTCCTCGGCCATCTTCTTGGTGAGCGTCGTGACAAGGACCCGCTCGCTCCTCGCCACGGTCACCTGGATCTCGGCGATGAGGTCGTCGATCTGGCCCTTGGTCGGCTTCACGACCACCTCGGGGTCGACAAGGCCGGTCGGGCGGACGATCTGCTCGACGACCTGCTCTGAGATGGACAGCTCATAGGCCGAGGGTGTCGCCGACATGAAGATCACCTGGTTGAGCCGGGCCTCCAGCTCCTCGTAGCGCAAGGGCCGGTTGTCCATGGCCGAGGGCAGCCGGAAGCCGTGCTCGACGAGGACCTCCTTGCGGGAGCGGTCCCCCTCGTACTGACCGTGCAGCTGGGGCACGGTGACGTGGCTCTCGTCGATCACGAGCAGCCAGTCATCGGGGAAGTAGTCGAGCAGGGTGTAGGGGGGGTCACCCGGGCTGCGGCCGTCGAGGTGACGGCTGTAGTTCTCGATGCCGCTGCACGACCCCACCTCCGCCAGCATCTCGAGGTCGTGCTCGGTCCGCATCCGCAGCCGCTGGGCCTCGAGGAGCTTGTTCTCCCTCTCGAGCACCTGCAGGCGCTCTCGCAGCTCGGTCTCGATCGACTCGATGGCCCGCCTCGTCCGCTCGTCGCCCGCCACGTAGTGGGTGGCCGGGAAGACGACGAGCTCGTCGAGCTCGCCGAGGATCTCCCCTGTCATCACGTCGAAGCGGGTGACACGGTCCACCTCGTCGCCGAACAGCTCGATGCGGACGGCGTACTCCTCGTAGGCCGGGTGGACCTCGATCGTGTCGCCCCGCACCCGGAAGTGTCCCCGCACGAGGTTCTGGTCGTTGCGCTCGTAGCGCAGGTCGACGAGCCGGGTGAGGATCGAGCGCTGGTCGTGCAGCTCCCCCGGGTGGAGCACGAGGATCGAGTCCCGGTACTCCTCGGGGGAGCCGAGGCCGTAGATGCAAGAGACCGAGGCCACGACGATGACATCCCGGCGGGTGAGGAGGGCTGCGGTCGTCGAGTGGCGCAGCCGGTCGATCTCGTCGTTGATCGAGGAGTCCTTCTCGATGTAGGTGTCGGAGGCCGGCAGGTAGGCCTCCGGCTGGTAGTAGTCGTAGTAGGAGACGAAGTACTCCACCCGGTTCTCGGGGAAGAAGGCGCGCAGCTCGCCGGCCAGCTGGGCGGCGAGCGACTTGTTCGGGGCGAGCAGCAGCGTCGGCCGCTGGGCAGCCTCGATGGTCCAGGCGATCGTCGCGCTCTTGCCCGAGCCGGTGATGCCGAGGAGCGTCTGGAAGCGGTCCCCCCGGGCGATCCCCTCGCTCAGCGCGGCGATAGCCCGCGGCTGGTCGCCCGCGGGCGAAAAATCGCTCACAACCTTGAACTGAGGCACCAAGAGACGATGGTACAGAGGGGGTGTTCGCTCTGTTCGGGGGGAGAGGGGCTAGTAGCCGGCCGGCGGCTGGTCGATGACGGGTCCGTTCGGACCGTGCCAGTGGGGCGTCCCGTGCCTGTGCAGATGGGCGTGGTAGCGGCGGGCCCTCTGCCCGCCGTGGCGGAGCCGTCGCCGGACGAAGATCACGACGACGACCGCCAGCCAGATCCAGGGGAGGGTGAGGCCCTGGAAGAGGACCAGCCCCACGAGGAGCAGGATGAGGAGGTCAGCGAGGGCGAAGACCACCCTCGAGAGATGGTCGGCCGCCGCCACGTGGCGGGACCGGGGCGGCGGGGGCGGCGGGGGCGCCACGACATCGGGCAGGTCGGCCAGGAGAGGCTCGAGGTCACCCCTTGTCTTCGCCGCCATGGCGGCCTGCAGGCGCTCCTCCAGCTCATCGTGGTCGAGCCGACCGTCTGAGTAGTGCCGAGCGAGCGCCTCTGCCACCTGGCTGCGCTCGGCGTCAGAGACCCTGAGCTGGTCCGAGGTGAGGTGCGGGCGCTCCTTCGGGTCTCGGCCCGGCCGCTTCGAGTTGGCATAGAGGACCGAATCGGCCACCCAGGCGGACCAGTCCGCCCCCGAGGGGCGGCTCCGGTGCTCGTCGCCTGTGAGAGCCATGCCCCCATTATCCCGCTCGCAGGGGCCATATCAACGCCTTCGCTCCCTCTCTCCTCCCGGGAGGCCCTCGATCCAGCTCCAGGCCCTCTCCACCATCTCGGAGAGCTCGGCCAGGCTGCCCATGTTCATGATGACGAAGTCGGCCACCTTCAGCCTCTCTGCCCTGCTCGCTTGGGCAGCCACGCGGGCTTCGGCGTCGGCTCGCTCCATTCCCCGGCGCGAGACGAGGCGCTCGACGGCGAGGTCGACGGGGCAGTCGACGACGATGACCCCGGCCACCGGGTAGCGCTCCCGGCCCCCCTCGGCGAGGAGGGGGACGTCGAGCACGACAACGTGGTCGCTCGGCGCCTCCTCGGCCAGGCGGACCGCCATGGCGGCCCCGACGGCCGGGTGGACGATGGCGTCGAGGTCTGCCCGCGCCGCTGGATCTGAGAAGACGAGAGCTGCCAGAGCCGGACGGTCGAGGCTGCCGTCGGCCCGCAGGATCCCCTCGCCGAAGCGGGCGACGACCCGGGCGAGGGTCTCCTCCCCCGGCTCCATCAGCCGGCGGGCGATCGCGTCTGCGTCGACGAGGACGGCGCCCTTCTCGGCCAGCAGCCCGGCGACGGTCGACTTCCCCGATCCGATGCCACCCGTGAGCCCAATCGCCAGCACGCCGGGGCGTACACTACCTGGCCCAGTGCGCGCGCTTCCGAGGTCACGGCGGCTCCCCGGGCGGGCGTTCGAGCTGGCCGGCCTGGCCGCTGTCGCCTACATCCCGCTGCTGCTCACCAAGGTGGGGATGCTGGCCGCCGACACCAAGCAATACCTCTACCTCGACCCGGGCCGCCTGCTCGAAAGCGCTCTTTCCATCTGGGACCCGTCGGTGGCGGGCGGCACCGTCACCCACCAGAACATCGGCTACCTGTTCCCCCAGGGCCCCTTCTACTTCGTCCTCGAGGCGTGGCTCCGCCTCCCTCCCTGGGTGGCCCAGCGGCTCTGGATGGCGAGCCTGCTGTTCGTCGCCGGAGCGGGCATCGCCTATCTCGGCCGTCTCGTCGGGCTCGGCCAGCCGGGTGTCTTCGTGGCCGCTCTCGCCTACGAGCTCAGCCCCTACACCATGCAGTACATCGGCCGCATCTCGGCCATCTTGATGCCCTGGGCCGCCCTCGGCTGGATGCTGTCGTTCACCATCCTCGCCCTCCGCAGGGGGGGCTGGCGCTACCCGGCGCTGTTCGCCCTCTTTGCTGCGGCCGCCGGCGGCACGAACGCCAGCTCGATCATCTTCGTCGGGCTCGCCCCGGTTGCCTGGATCATCTGGGCCGTCGCCGCCACCCGCGAGGTCACCGCCGGCGTGGCGCTGAAAGCGACGGCCCGCATCGGCCTCCTCACGCTCGGCACCGCCCTTTGGTGGGCAGCGGGCCTGCGCACCGAGGGCGCCTTCGGCATCGACGTCCTCATCTACACAGAGACCCTCCCTGCCATCGCCAGCTCCTCGACGGCAATAGAGGTGCTGCGCGGCCTCGGCTACTGGTACTTCTACGGAGCCGACCGCCTCGGGCCCTGGCTCGGCGCCGCCGTCGACTACGAGGAGCGGGTGGGGCTCCTCGTCACGAGCTATCTCCTGCCCGCCCTGGGAGTCCTCTCCGCCGCGCTCGTCCGATGGCGGGAGCGGGCCTACTTCGTCTTCATCGCTCTCATCGGCCTCGTGCTGGCGGTAGGCACCCATCCTTTCGATCACCCCTCGCTCTTCGGCCGCGGGCTCAAGAGCTTCATGACAGAGACGACCGCCGGCCTCGCCCTTCGCTCCTCGGACCGGGCGACGCCCCTTGTCGTGCTCGGGCTGACAGTCCTCCTCGGTGCCGGCCTCTCGGCTCTCTGGTCCCGTTTGCGGGCGGCCGGCCTCCTCGCCACCGGCCTCACGCTCGGCCTCGTACTCGCCAACGCCGCCCCCCTCTTCGGGGGCGCCGCCGTCGCCCGCAACTTCGAGCGGCGCAGCCATCTGCCGGCCTATGACTACGCGGCGGCCCGCTACCTCGACGCCCAGGGCAACCGCACGAGGGTGCTGATCGAACCGGGGCAGAGCTTCGCCCAGTACACCTACGGGGACACCGTCGACCCGATCTGGCCCGGCCTCCTCACCCGCCCTTCCATCCAGCGCCAGCAGCTGATAGACGGCTCGCTCGCCACCGCCGACCTGCTCGGGGCATTCGACCGGACCATCCAACAGGGCACCTACCAGCCCTCCACCCTCGCCCCGATCGCCCGCCTGCTGAGCGCCGGCGACCTCCTCTTCCAGTCCGACCTCGCCTTCTGGCGCTACGGCAGCCCCCTCCCGAAGGCCGCCTGGGCGGCGATGAACCCGCCCCCGCCCGGGGTGGGCCACCCGGTCACCTTCGGGCGCCGGCGGCCCAACATCGCGCCCGCCGGCGACCGCTTCGTCGACGAGCAGGCCCTCTCGCTCCCGGCCGGGCAGCCCTGGCCGCCCCCCCTCGCCGTCTTCCCCATCAGCCATGCCCGGCCCATCTACCGGACCGAGCCCGCCTCCTCCCCCCTCGTGCTCGACGGCTCGGGCGCCGGCCTCGTCGCTGCCGCTGCCGCCGGGCTGCTCGCCCGCAACCCGACGATCCTCTATGCCGCCACGCTCGCCCGCAGCAAAGCGGCGCGGGCGGTGGCAAGCCGGCCCGGGGCGGTCTACGTCCTCACCGACAGCAACAGAAAGGCGCTGCTGCGCTTCGAGTCGGAGAACGACAATGTCGGCGAGACCCTGCCGGTCCGGCCGGGCCCCTCCAGCTACGACCCGACCCAGGTGCCGCTCGACCCCTTCGGCCGCCAACCCGCCCGCGCCATGACGATCGCCCAGTACACCGGAGCGGTCTATGTGACGGCCTCCTCCTATGGGAACGCCGTCGCCGAGACGCCGGAGTACCGGCCCTACATGGCCTTTGACTCGAACCCGACGACGGCCTGGTCGACGGCCGCCTTCGCCTCGGCGAGGGGGCAGTGGCTGCAGGTGAAGCTGGCGCGGGCGACGACGGCGGACCACCTCCGGCTGACCCAGGTGCTCGGCTCGTCCCAGAACCGCTTCATCACTGCGGTCACCTTGAGCTTCGACGGCGGCCGGAAGGTGCGGGTCGCCCTCGCCCGCTCCTCCCGCCGCCCCGGGGGCGAGGTCGTCTCCTTCCCGCCCAGGCGCTTTCGGGTCCTTCGCATCCGCATCGACGCCACCAGCTGGAGGGGCCGCAACCTGACGGGAGCGAGCGGGGTCGGCTTCTCGAGCGTCGTGATCCCAGGGGTGCACATCTTCGAGTGGATCCGACTGCCAGAGGATCTCCTCGCCCGGGAGAAGGCGGCCTCCTCCTCCCACCGCCTCGTCGTCATACTCACCCGGCGGCGGCTCTCCCCCTTCCCGCCCGGGAGCGACCCGGAGCCCTTCCTCGCCCGGCGCTTCTACCTCCCGACGGGCCGCCGCTTCTCGCTCAGCGGCACCGCCCGCATCTCGGCCCTCATCCCCGACAACGTCATCGACACCCTCCTCGGCGGCCCCCATGTCTTCGGCGGGGCCGTCATCGGCTCCAACGAGCGCCTGCCGGGCGACCTCAACGCTCGGGCCGCCTTCGCCTTCGACGGCAACCCTCACACAGCCTGGATGCCCGGCTTCGACCGCTACGCCCAGCAGCACGCCTGGGTGGAGGCCTCCCTCCCCCACCCCATCACCTTCGACCACATGGACCTCGAGGTGCTCGCCGACAAGCGCCACTCCATCCCGACGGCGATCAGGATCACGAGCAACACCGGCCAGAGCCGCCTCGTGCGCCTGCCGCCAGCCCCGGTCAGCTCGAGAGCAGGGGCGGTTGCCCGGCTGCCGGTCCGCTTCGCCCCCATCTCGGGCAGCACCTTCCGCTTCTCCATCGTCTCGTTCAGGGCCTTCACGACGATCAACTGGTACTCCGAGCGCCCGATAGTCCTCCCGATCGGCATCGCCGAGATGGGCGTCCCCGGCATACACGTCACCCCGGAGCGACCCAGCCAGATGATCCCGGCGGTCTGCCGCCATAACCTGCTCCGCATCGACGGGAGGCCGGTCTCCCTCGAGATCACCGGGCGGGTGGGGACGGCCGAGGCCTCGGGCGGTCTCTCGGTGCGAGGCTGCGGCCGGGACGCCGGCGGGCTCTACCTGGCCAAGGGGATGCAGAGCCTCGTCGCCACCGACGGTCAGATCTCCGGGTTCAACCTCGACCAGCTGGTCCTCGACTCGGCTCCGGGCGGCAGCGCCGAGCCAGCCGGCCCGGGCGGGACCAGCCGGCCGGTCGCCGGCACGATCGGGCCCCGGCCGCTCGCCTCGCCGGCCACCGTCGTGCGCTCGAGCGGGCCGGACTCGGCCAGGCTGCTCGTGCGCCACGTCGTTGCCGGCCACCCCTTCTTCCTCGTGCTCGGCCAGAGCTACAACAAGGGCTGGACCGCCACGGTCGGCGGGCGGGGGCTCGGCCCTCCCCTCCTCCTCGACGGCTATGCCAACGGCTGGTACGTCGACCCGGCCCGCTCGGGGACCCTGGCGGTCAGCCTCTACTACTCGCCCCAGACCCTCGTCTCGGCCGGCCTCGGTGTCTCGGCAGCCTTCCTCCTCTTCTGCGTGCTGCTGGCGGTCCTGCCTGAGCGGGCGAGAAGGGCGCTGCGGAGTCGCATCGGAGCTGGCGGCAACCACCGGGCGCGGGGGCCGGAGGACGACCTCTCAGCCTCGCCTGCCCCCTCCCTCGCCGAGGGAGGCACCGGGCGAGCACGCCTCGGCTCTCTTTTTGGCCTCGCTCTCCTCGCCGGCGGCCTCTCCTACGCCATCTTGCCGGTCGCGGTGGCCCTGCCGGGGGCGGTCGCCGTCTTGGCGCTGTCGGGGGCGGGCGCTGTCTGGCCGATGGTGAGGCGCCTTAGCGGCCTCGCCGCCTTCGCCTGTGTGGCGGCCGCCGGCGGGCTCGTCGTCTACCACCAGGTCAGCTACCACCCGCCGGCCGGCTCGGGCTGGCCCGTCCAGCTGAGCACCGCCGGCACCGTCGCCTTTGTCGGCATGGCGCTCCTCCTCGGCGACGCCGTCGCCGAGGCCGCCCGGCGCCGCCAGGCCGCCGCCGGTGCGGCCGGGGGCGAGCCTCCTCAGGCGGGATGATCGTTCGGGCAGTTGCCGGCCGGCTCGTTGTAGCGCCGGTCCGCCGTCCACGCCCCCCTCTGCCAGCCCGGGGCGGCAGGCCGCAGGTGATAGAGCCGCCGCAGGTCCGAGAGGAGGGCGGCGGCGTAGCGGGCCGCCCCGGCCGGGCAGAGGTGGACACCGTCGCGTGAGCGCACCCGCTGCCAGCGCCTAGGTGGGAGGGACCAGGCGTCGCCTGGGGGCAAAAAGAAGCTGAAGCCGCCCCGGGCGCCCGTCAGGGCGGGCCCGACGGGCAGGTAGACCACCTGGCCGGGGAAGAGGGCGGGCAGGCGTCGCACCATGGCGTTCCACCCGTCGTTCTCGGCGTTGCGCACCGCCTCCACGTGGTGCTCCTCGCCGGCCGGGACCCCGATGAGAGGGCCGAGCACGGGGAACTGCTCGAAGACGATGCCCTCGACGCTCGGCACCGAGGCGACGATGCGGACGAACTGGCGGAGCCAGCGCCGGTAGGTCGCCGGGTGGGCGTGGGCGAAGGCGTCGTCGAAGCTCCACATGCAGACGACGAGCTGGGCCCGGTCGGCCCGCAGGAGGGCGGGGACGTTCCGCCTCCAGCCCTTGTCGGTGGTGAAGCCCCAGCCGTCGTAGCCGAGGTCGCGCACGGTCACCTCCCCGGTCGCCTGCAGGGCGGCCGCCACCGCCGGCGCCTGGGCCCGCATGACCGAGTCACCGATGAGGGCCACCCGCAGCGGTGCCCTCGTCGAGGGGGCCGGCCGGAGCGGGCTGGGCCGGCCGACGGCCCCACCGGCCCCGGGCACGCTCTCCCGGGCCGTCCCGAGAGCGACCGGGACCGCCGAGGCCGGGGCGGGCACCGTGCCTGCGAAGACGAGGAGGCATGAGAGGGCCATGGCGGCCGGAGCGCTCGCCAGCCGGAGCGAGCGGGGCAGCGGGCGCCCGAGCGCCACCCTGAGGGGCCGGTCGACCAGGTAGAAGCTGGCGGTGGCGAGGAAGAGAGAGATGGCCACCTGTGCCCCGTCGAGCGCCAGGCCTGAGAGGTGGAGCCGGCTCTGCCCGAGCTCGGTGATGACGGGCCAGTGCCAGAGGTAGAGCTCGTAGGAGATCTGGCCGAGGAAGACAAAAGGAGCCGTCGCGAGGAGACGGCCGAGCAGTGAGGGCGAGGGCCGGCTGACGTCGGCCAGCACGACGGAGGCGAGGAGGGCGCAGAGGAAAAAGCCCCACTCGAACATCTGGCGAGAAGGGGTGCCGCTCGCCCCCCCGGCCCGCCACCAAAAGAGCGCCAGCACGAGGGCAGCTAAGGGGCCGAGGAGCGAGAGGAGGCGCCCGAAGGCCCGCTCTGTTCCCCGGTTGGCGACGAGATAGGCGAGAACAGCGCCTATGAGCAGGTCGAAAGCCCGCGTGTCGGTGCCGTAGTAGAGGCGGCTGGTCGAGGCTCCCGCCGCCGCCAGATAGGCCATCCAGGCAGCCGAGAGGAGCGAACCGCCCCCGGCGAGGAGGAGGCCGACGCCGCGCCAGGCGGCGCCGGCGAGAGAGACGACGGCCACTACTGCCAGCGGCCAGACCAGGTAGAACTGCTCTTCTATCCCGAGCGACCAGGTGTGCTGCAGGGGCGAGGGGGCGGCGTAGCTGGCGAAGTAGCTCTGGTGGGCAAAGACCATGTGCCAGTTGGCGACATAGAGCACGGTGGCCACGGCATCGCCCCGCAGCCGCCCGAGGTCCGCCAGCGGGCCGGGGCCGGCGAGGGCGAGGAAGGCGCCGAGGGTAGCCAGCATCAAGGCCAGCCCGGGTAGGAGGCGCCGGGCCCGCCTGCCCCAGAACGCCCGCAGGGCGATGCGGCCGGTGGCCACCTTCTCCTCGAGGAGGAGGCTCGTTATGAGAAAGCCCGAGAGGACGAAGAAGAGGTCGACGCCGAGATAGCCCCCAGAGGCCCAGCCGAAGCCGAGGTGGTATGCGACGACGCCGAAGATGGCGCAGGCCCGCACCCCGTCGAGGGGGGCGAGATGGCGACCCCGCACCGCCGGGTTAGCGGCCTCGCTCATCGCCCGGCCCGCGCGGCCTCCTCGGCCAGGAGCCCGAGGGTGGCAGACGCCGTCTCGTCCCAGGTGAGGGTGAGCGCCTTCTCGTATGCCCCCTTGCCGAGGCGGGACCGGAGGTCCTCGTCGGCGAGGACCGAGCCGAGGGCGGCCACGAGCTCCTCCCGGCCGGAGAAGAAGAGCCCCGTCTCTTCCCCCACGACGGCGTCCTCGTGACCGGCGATCCTGCTCACGACGGCCGGCGTGGCGCAGGCAGCGGCCTCGCTCACCGTCATGCCCCAGCCCTCCCGGGCCGAGGTGGAAGCGACCACCCAGGCCCGCCGGTAGGCGGCGAGCAGCTCCTCGGACGAGAGGCGCCCGGGCAGATGGACATAGGAGTCGGCCCCGAGCTCGTGGCGGACCGCCTCGAGCTTGCCCCGCTCGGAGCCCTCGCCGGCGATGAGGCACTCGACCGGCAGCCCCCGGCTCCTCAACGCCGCCACCGCCTCGACGAGCAGCTCGAAGCGCTTCACCGGCACGAGCCGGCCGACAGCCAGCACGAGGGGGGACCCCGCCCGCTCCCCGCCCGGGCTGAAGCTCGAGTCGACCCCCGGTGGGACGACGCTCACCCTCTCGGGCCGGAGCCGCAGCATCGCCACGATCTCGCGCCGGGAGGACTCCGAGAGCGTGACGAGGCGGCTGCGCCGGTAGAGCGGGGGCGCCAGGTGGAACTCGACGGCGTGGCCGAGGGCGGCGAGTCGGGGCGGGAGCACCATCTGCCACATCTCGGCGTGGACGTGGTGGAGGAAGGTGAGCAGGGGGAGCCGGGGGCCGAAGAGGGACCAGAGGGGCGAGAAGAACGGCATGCCGTTCCAGATCTCCACCACCCCGTCGAGCTGGCCGAGCCGCCCCCGCACGACGTCGGCCGGGGCCGTGGCGAAGACCTGGTAGCGGCCCGAGCGGCGGACGGCCGTGTAGCCCTGGCGGGCGACCCGCTCGGGCTCGCCGGCGACCGAGGAGGTGCGCAGCGTCACCTCTATGCCCCCCTCCGCCCAGCGGCGGGCGATCTCGTGGGCGTGCAGCTCCGAGCCGCCGGCCTCGGGGTCGTCGAGGTCGCGCCAGGCGATGATCGCCACCCGCCTGAGCCGAGCCTCCTCCGCCTGCTCGGCGAGGCGGCCCGCCCCCTGGCGGCTCACGCCGGCGCCGGCACCACCGGTGCCGTCCGGCCGGTGGCGCCGGCGGCACCCCGCGGCGGCAGCCGACCCACCTGTTCCTCGTGATACTCCGCCTCGACGTTCACCGCCCAGGTGTCGTAGTCCTCGCCGTAGAGGTTCTCGACAGTGAGGAGGGCCGTCAGCATCGAGTGGTCCTGGTTGTTGTAGCGGTGCATGCCGTTTCGCCCGACGGGGTGGGCGTTCGGCACCTCGCTCTCGAGGAAGCGCCGGATGAGGGCCACCCGCTCGTCGTAGCCCTCGTCGTAGACCGGGTAGGCCTTCGGCATCCGCACGACGTAGCCAGCCTGGACCTCTGCTGGCGCCATCAGCCCGATCTGCTCCAGCTCGGCCTTGCCGAGGGCGACGAGGTCGGCGTCGGCCATTGTCCACAGGTCGTCTCCCTCGAAGACGAAGTACTCGAGGCCGAGGCAGGTCCACCCGTCCTTCACGAGGGCAGGCGACCAGGCGCCGAAGTTCTGGATGCGCCCGAGCCTCACCTTGTCGTGCACGTAGATCCAGTTGTCCGGAAAGGCCCTCTCGGCCGGCACGACGAGGGCGACGGTGAGGAAGTCCCGGAACCTCAGCCCTTTGGCGGCCTGCAGCACCTCCTCTGGTGGCGGCGGGTCGAGCATGGTGGCGAGCTCGGCGAGCGGCATGGAGGAGACGAGGTGGCGGGCTGGCAGCCTGACGAGGCGACCCTCCCGCTCCACCTCGACGGCGACGACGCCGCTCTCGTCGCGCTCGACGCGCCGCACGGGCGCCTCGAGCCAGAGCTGCGAGCCCTGGGCCCGTACCCTCTCGGCCGCCTTCTCCCACATCATCCCCGGGCCGAGGCGGGGGTACTGGAACTCCTCGATGAGCGAGGTGATCCTCGTGGCGCCCCGCGGGCGGAGGGCGTTCAGGAGGGCGCCGAGGAGAGAGAGGTTCTTGATCCGCTGGGCGGCCCAGTCGGCCCTGATCTCGGCGGCCGGCACCCCCCAGACCTTCTCGGTGTAGGTCTTGAAGAACTTGCGATAGAGGCGCCAGCCGAAGCGAGAGGCCGTCCAGCCCTCGAAGGTCTCGAGATCGTGAGGTCGCCGCAGCCGCACCCAGAGGTAGGAGAGGCCGCAGAGGAGAGACTCTCGCAGCCCGAGGCCGCGCAGAGCGTTCCCGATCTGGATCGGGTAGTCGAAGAACTTGCCGTCGTGGTAGATGCGCGAGAGGCGGGGGCGGATGAGGAAGTCCTCCGGCCCGAGTATCTCGTGCCAGAGCTGCTCCACCTCCCGCACCTTGGTGAAAAAGCGGTGGCCGCCGATGTCGAAGCGCCAGCCGTCCCGCTCGGCGGTGCGCGAGATGCCCCCGACGACGCTGTCCGCCTCGACCACTATGCATCGGCCACCTCTCTTGCCGAGGGCGTAGGCAGCAGTCAGCCCGGCCGGGCCGGCGCCGACCACCACGACATCTCTCGGTTCAGGCGTCTCGGTGCAGGGCTCGCCCATCTCCCCCATTCTTCCAGCCGCCCGGGGCCGCCCCTCAGCACCCTCAGGGGACATAGAGCCCGGCGAAGGCGAGGCAGGAGAGGGCGAACAGCAAAGCGGCCAGGCCGGCCAGCACCACCCGCTCGGCCGGCCGCCTCGTGATCAGCCGGCCGAGCGCCACCGATAGCGGGAAGCAGGCGAGCCCGTAGCGCTCGAGGGAGGCGAGGTTGGGGGCGGTCGCCGCCACGATGAGGGTGGCCGCCGTGTACCAGCAGTAGGAGGCAGGCAGGCGGGCAAAGAGGTAGAGGGCAAGGAGGACGAAAGCGACGAGGAAGGGAGCGTGCAAGGCGGTGCCGAGGTGGTGACCGGCGAGGAGGTCCCGCCCGTCGTCGTAGAGGGTGACGAAGGGGTCGGCGGCGAGCCCGCGGCGACGAGGCGAGGTCTGGAGGGAGAACGGCAGGAAGAAGTCGCCGTAGCGCTCCGCCACCCAGCCGAGGTAGGTGGCTGTGCCAGCGGGGGCGGCGAGGATCGCCGCCGCCCAGGAGGCCGGGTGGCTCCTCCCCCGCCGTCCCGCCCGGTGCCACCGGACCGCCTCCACGAGGGCGGGCACGACGAGCAGCAGCCCGACGGGCCGGGCCAGCCCGGCGAGGAAGGCGGGCAGGACGGCCCAGAGGGGTTGGTCCGAGCGCCAGAGGTAGAAGGCGGCGAGCGAGAGGAGGAGCAAGAGCCCCTCGGAGTAGCCCATGACGAGGACGAAGGCGGCCGGCCAGAGGCTCAGCACCCACAGGCTGCGGGTGTCGGTCCCCTTCCCGAGGTGCTCGCGCCCGACGAGGCGGTGCAAGAGGAGGAGGGCGGCGAAGCTGCAGAGGTTCGCCACGAGGAGGAGGGCGACCTTGACGCCGAGGCCCGGCAAAAAAGAGAGGTAGCGGCCGAGGAGCGGGTAGAGGGGAAAGAACCTGAGCGACTGGCGGCCGGCCCTGGCGTAGCCGAGCGAGGCGATCCGCTCGTACCAGGCGGCGTCCCAGGCCATGAGGCCCGAGCGGGTCGTCCCGATCGCCCGCAGCCCGGCCCTGCCGCCGGGATGGAGCGTGTCCACGAGGAAGGTCGTGAAGACGAGAGCACCGATCACGACCGCCCGCGCCACCAAGAAGGGAAGGACGGCGGCCCGGGCCGAGTCGAGCCAGTGGCCTTCTCCTCTGCGAGGCAGCACCCCGCCTCTTCTCACCTCGGGGAGAACCGGAGAAGGGTCATGCCCTCATAGATCTCAAAGGGCGTGTCCGAGGGCTGGGCGGCCACGACGGTGCTCTGGTGGCGGTTGCGCCCGAGGTCGAGCGCTATGTCCTGGCAGTCGTTGCCGAAGCCCTGGTAGCCGGGGGCCAGCACGAGGTAGATGGTCCTCCCGGCGGCCCGCCTCTCGAGCAGCTTGGCGAAGCGCCAGGGAGAGGCGCGGGCGATGACCGACTTGTAGTTGACCCAGTCGACGATCTGCGGCGCGCTGTCGCGGGGAAAGGTGATCTGCTGCAGGCCCGCCTTGGTGAGCCGGCTGACAGAGGGACCGAGTTGGTCCGGGCAGTAGCCGACGACGTCTCCCCGCCTGGCCCGGGCGTTGAGGGCAGCAGCCACCTCGCCGGCCTGGGTGCGAAGGATCATGGCGTTCGGCACCGAGGCGGCGAAGCCGAAGAGCACCGCCACCGCCAGCACACCCTGGCGGATGCGGGCGTCGCCGATGGTGGCCGCCCCGTAGCCGAAGACGAGGATCGCCGGGAAGGCGACCACCGAGGTGTAGCGGTCGGCGAAGGTGCTGCCCGAGATCTTCCCGGCCAGGATCGCCACCACGAGGGTGGCGATGACAGCGGCGGTCACGAGGCGGACACCGGGGCGGGTGCGGAGGTCGAGCAGGACGAGGCGAGCTCGCAGCGGGGCGCCGAAGAGCGCCAGCAGCGCCAAGGCGAACAGCACGAGGGCGAGGGCCCGCCCGGCGTCGGAGTTGCCGCCGGCGAACTGGGTGAAGGTGAAGACGATGGCGGTGTAGTCGGCCGGGGCAGCCCAGGGCGTCCCGGTGTGGTGGAGCTGGAACCAGAAGGTCGGGAACCAGGGCAGAAAGGCGATGCCGGCGGCGGTGAGAGCCGCCACCATGTAGCGGGCCGCCTCCTTGCGGGGGCCCCGCCAGGCGAACCAGAGCGAGCCGAGGCCAGCCACCCCCCAGAGGTAGAGGGCCCAGTAGTGGCTGTAGAGCAGCGCCGCCGCCACGAGGAAGACGAGGAGGGCTCGGGAGAGCCCGGGCCGGCGCAGGAGCGAGGTGACGGCCAGCACCGCCAGCGTCCCGAGCAGCAGGACGAGGCCGTACATGCGGGCCTCTGTGTCGTAGTAGACGGCAAAGGGGGAGCTGGCGAGAAGGAGGGTGGCGGCCCAGCCGGCGATGCGGCCCCGAGTCATCAGCGCCCTGGCCTCGAAGGGGTCCATCTCCTCGAGGGCCCACCAGCGCGAGCCGACCCGGTAGGCCGCCAGCCAACCGACCGGCAGGTTGACCACGCCGCAGAGCCCGGCGAGGGCCCTCGTGGCGAGGTCGCTCGTGCCGAAGGCCTTCATCCAGAAGTGGAGGAGGAAGTAGTAGAGGGGGGGCGCCCCGTCGTGGCTCAGCAGGTGCGGGAGCTGCGAGAGGGGCCGGCTCGAGATGTTGACCGTGAGCGCCTCGTCCAGCCAGAGAGGTGAGCGGGTGGTGAAGCGCAGCACGACGGCGAGCACCAGCACCGCCCCGACCACGAGCGCCAGCAACCTCGTCGGCAGGAGGCCGGCGCTGTCTGGCTGCAGGGCTGCCGAGGCCGGCAGCGCGCGCTCATCTGGGAGGGCCGGGACGGCGTCGTGCTCGCCACTTGGCACCTCCGAGCGCCGCACCCTCGGGTCGTCGAGGTGCACCACCCGATGGTACTCCGGGGTGCTCTCGTCCAAGTGGCGAACGGAAAGGTTTGGCGGGTTGACCTTCCTTCGGCGGTTACCCGGCCGTAATATGCCCGGACAAAAGGGGAGGGGCCATGGCTCAGATCGATCGTCGCAGCTTCTTGGCCGGAGGTCTAAAGGCGGGCGCCGCCTTCGGCGCCGCCGGCCTCGGCGGGTCCATCCTCGAGGCCTGCGGAGGAGGCGGCGCCAGCAAGGGGACGAGCCCGTCGCTCAGCACCCTCCCGCGCCGGAAGGCGGCCGACGTCGGTGTCTCGACCGCCAAGCCGAAGATGGGCGGCTCTGTAACCATGGCGACAGAGGCCGAGGAGTCGGGGATGGACCCGACCCAGGCCCACTTCGACGCCACCGGGGTCTGCTACGCCCGAGCCGTCTTCGACCCGCTCACCATCGTCCTTGCCGACGGCTCGGTGGCGCCCTACCTGGCCGAGTCGGTGACCCCGAGCTCGGACTACACCAAGTGGGAGATCACCGTCCGCCCGAACGTCGTCTTCCACGACGGAACCCCCTGTGACGGCCAGGCGCTGCTGTTCTGCATGCGGGAGTACCTGAAGTCGCTCCTCACCAACTTCGCCTTCACCAACTACGTCAACGTCAAGAGCCCCAACACGGCGATCACCCAGTCCGGGCCGCGCAGCATCGTGGTGCACATGGAGCACCCCTGGGTGCCCTTCGACTACTGGCTGGCCGGCTACATCGGCGGCCAGATCGCCTACATGTTCTCGCCGCGGGCGTGGCTGGCGAGCGAGACGAACTTCAACCTCCACCCCATCGGGACGGGACCGTTCAAGGTGCAGGAGTGGGTCGTCGGCTCTCACTTCTCGCTGACGAAGAACCACCACTACTGGAGGAAGGACGCCCACGGCAACCAGCTCCCCTACCTCGACTCGTTCACCTTCAAGCCCATTCCCGACGCCCCCACCCGCTACTCGGCGCTCGCTTCTGGCACCGTGCAGCTGATCCACACCGACGATGCCAGCTCGATCCTCGAGATCGCGAAGAACTCGGCCTTGGCCGCCGTGGGCGACAACGAGCTGCCGGTCGGCGAGCCGGACATCTCCTTTGCCATGGTCAACTGCGCCGACCCGGTGATGAAGGACATCCGCCTGCGCCAGGCCCTCGCCTACGCCACCAACCAGAAAGAGATCAACCAGGTGATCGGAAAGGGCGTCTCGGTCCCGACTGACGGCCTCTTCCCCCCGCCGAGCCCGTACGCCTCCGACACCCACTACCCGGGCTACGACCTTGCCAAGGCGAAGTCGCTCGTGGCCTCCTGGATGAAGGACCACGGCCACAAGGCGCCCTCCATCACCTACACGACGACCGCCACCACCACCTCGGAGACCGACGCCGCTTTCATCCAGTCCCTTTGGCAGCAGGCCGGCTTCCAGGTGAAGGTGGCGACGGTGGAGCAGGCCAAGCTCATCGACGAGGCGCTGGCCGGCACCTACCAGGTCTTCTCCTGGCGCCAGTTCGCCAACGTCAACCCGGACCTCAACTACGTCTTCTGGGCCACGACCTCGGGGCCGATCAACTTCGCCCGCAACGAGGACCCGAAGATCCAAGACGCCCTCGACCGGGCCCGCCAGTCGACCAGCTCCTCTGTGCAGAAGTCCGCCTACGAGGAGCTCGACGACCGGCTGGCTGTCGACCTGCCCTACATCTACATGGCCCGCGACGTCTGGTACCTGGCCGCCACCAAATCCCTCCAGAACTGGAACAACCCCACCTCGCCGGCGGGCAAGCGGGGCCTCAGCTTCCTCGGCGGGACCACCTGGCCGACGGAGCTCTGGCTCGCCTAGAGGCCCGCCGCGAGTCCTTGGGTCATGTCGAGGCGCTACGACCGGCGCTTTCCGGCCCAACGCCACGACGGTGAGGCGCTAGCGTGACCCTTCCGAAAGGGGCGCTCTCTTGCTGAGGTTGTTCGCCAGACGGGGCCTCGAGCTCCTTGTCACGCTCTTTCTCGTCTCCCTCGTCACCTTCTTTTTCACCTCGAAGCTGCCCGGCAGCGAGGCGGCCGTCATCTGCGGCGCCTCGAGCCGGGCCTGCCTGCGCAAGGAAGAGGCCATCCTCTACCTGAACCACCCGTTCTTCGCCCGCTACTTCCACTGGCTCGGCAACATGTTCACCGGCTCGCTCGGCTACTCGGCAGCCCCGACCGAGCCCATCGCCACGATCTTGAAGACGGCCTACCCGGTCACCTTGGAGCTCATCGTCTTCAGCCAGGTGATGGCGATCCTCGTCGCAGTCCCGCTCGCCATGTGGAGCGCCGTGCGGCCGAACCGCCTCTTCGACCGGCTCTCGACCGCCGGCACCTTCGCCACCTTGGCGCTGCCCGTCTTCATCGTCGGCCCGCTCTTGCGCTTCTTCTTCTCGGTCGAGCTGCCGATCTTCCCCGGCACCTCGGCCAGCCTGCCCTCGCTCTGGAGCAACCCCCTCCAGAACCTGAACGTGCTCTTTTTGCCCTCCCTCACCATCGCCATCGGCTCGATCGCCGTCTACCAGCGCCTGCTGCGGGCCGACATGATCGCCACATTGGAGCAGGACTTCATCGTGATGGCGCGGGCGAAGGGGCTCACGACCCGGCGCATCCTCTTCCGCCATGCGCTGCGGCCCTCCACCTTCGGGGTCGTGACAGTGGGAGGGCTCCAGATCGGCTCCCTCATCGTCGGTGCGATCATCGCCGAGCAGGTCTTCGGCCTCACCGGCATCGGCTCTGACCTGGTGCTGGCCGTCACGAAGGCCGACCTGCCGACGGTGCAGGTGATAACGCTCCTCGTCGCCGTCGTCTACATAGCCCTCAACTTGCTCATCGACCTCCTCTACACCGTCATCGACCCGAGGGTGCGCCGTGCGAGAGCCACCTGAGGTGAACGAGCTCTACGGCGCAGGCGACCTCGAGTCGGCTGCGCCCTTCGAGATGCCGGTGGCGACCGCCTCGCTCGGACCGAGCTACCTCGAGGCAGAGATGGCTGGTCAGCCCCCGGCCGGAGCGGGCCCGGCCACGCAGTGGTACCGGGGCCTCGGCTGGGGCTTCTGGCTGGCAGCCGCCGTCGTCCTCGGCTGGGTGCTGCTGGCGCTGCTGGCCAACGTCTTGCCCTTCCAGAACCCCGACGCCCTGCAGACCTCCTGCTTCCTCAGCTCGAGCCCGAGCGCCGCCCACCTCCTCGGCTGCGACTCGGTCGGGCGCGACATCCTCTCCCGGGTCGTCTTCGGCTCGCGGGTCTCCCTCGTGGTCGGCTTTTCCTCCATCGCCATCTCGCTGGCGGTCGGTGGGCCACTCGGGGTGCTCGCCGGCTACTTCAGGGGCGCTTTCGACCAAGTCCTGAGCGTCATCGCCAACGTCTTTCTCTCCTTCCCCTCCCTCGTGCTCGCTCTCGTCGTCGTGGCCTACCTAGGCAACTCCGAGCTCGACATCACCCTCATCATCGCCCTAGTCGCCTGGCCCATCCTCTTCCGGGTGGTGCGGGCCACCACCATCGAGTACGTCCAGCGGGACTATGTGCTCGCCGCCCGGGCGCTCGGGGCCACGACCTCCCAGCTGCTGCGCCGCTACCTGCTGCCCGACGTCTTCCCCTCGGCCATCACCTACGGCCTCGTCGGCGTGGCGCTCGCCATCGTCGCCGAGGGGGGCCTCTCGTTCCTCGGCCAGTCGGTCGGCCCGCCCGTGCCCACCTGGGGGAACATGATCGCGGCGGGCACCGAGACGATGCCTTCTTACCTCTCCCTGCTGCTCAGCCCGGCCATCGCCATGTTCAGCTTCATCCTCGCCATCAACCATGTCGGCGACCGGCTCCGCCAGCGCCTCGACCTGCGGAGCGCCCTGTGAGCCGCCGACGCCGCGTGCGCCCGATCCACGAGGAAGAGGGCCGGCCCCTCCTCTCGGTCGAGAACCTGAAGACCTACTTCCAGACCGCCCACGGCGTCGTGAAGTCGGTCGACGGGGTCAGCTTCGAGCTCGAGCGGGGAAAGACCCTGGCGGTCGTCGGCGAGTCGGGCTCGGGCAAGACGGTGCTCGCCCGCTCGGTCATGGGCCTCCTGCCGAGCCAGAACGTCTGGCGGGAGGGCTCGGTCCGCCTCGGGGACGTCGATCTCACCCGGGCGAGCGCCGCTGAGCTCCGCCAGCTCTGGGGCGCCCAGGTCTCGATGGTCTTCCAGGACCCTGTCACCTCCCTCAACCCCGTCGTCCGCATCGGGCGCCAGATCACAGAGCACCTCCAGTACCACCTGGGCATGCCGAGAGGCGAGGCCCGCCGGACGGCTCTCTCGCTCCTGCGCTCGGTCGGCATCCCCGAGCCGGCCGCCCGCATGCGCTGGTTCCCCCACCAGCTCTCGGGCGGCATGTGCCAGCGCGTCGTGATCGCGGCGGCCATCGCCTGCGGCCCGAAGCTCCTCCTCGCCGACGAGCCGACCACCGGTCTCGACGTGACGGTCTCGGCCCAGATCCTCGACCTGCTCGGCCGGCTGCAGGAGGAGCGCTACATGTCGGTCGTCCTCGTGACCCACGACCTCGGCGTCGTGAGCGGCCGAGCCGACGAGGTGATCGTCATGTACGCAGGCCAGGTCGTCGAGCAGGCGCCCACCCCGGTCATCTTCTCGGACATGAAGATGCCCTACACCGAGGCTCTCATGCGATCGGTGCCCCGGCTCACGAACCCGAGCCACACCCGGCTGCCCGCCATCCCGGGAACTCCCCCCAACCCCGCCGCCCTGCCGGCCGGCTGCCGCTTCGCCGCCCGCTGCCCCTATGTGCAGCCCCGCTGCCGGGAGGAGCCCCCTCCGCTGCGCCAGGCCGGTCCCCGCCACCGCTTCGCCTGCTGGTACCCGGTCGGCTCGCCCGAGGGCCAGCAGGCCCTCGAGGCCAACAGGGCTGCCGGCCTGCCTGCCGCCGCGGCGGTGGTCTGAGTGGCCGGGAGCGGCACCGCCCAGCTACGGCCGGCCGAGGAGTCCCTCTTGCGGGTGGAGGACCTCGTCGTCGAGTTCCCCGCCCCGAAGGGACAGAAGGTCCATGCCGTCTCAGGGGTGAGCTTCGACCTCATGGCAGGCGAGACGCTCGGCATCGTCGGCGAGTCCGGCTGTGGCAAGTCGACCACGGGCCGCGCCCTGCTGCAGCTGCCCCGCCCGACGAGCGGCCGGGTCGTCTTCGAGGGGACCGACCTGACGGGGCTGGGCAAGGAGGCGCTCCGCCAGGTCCGCACCAAGCTGCAGGTGATCTTCCAGGACCCGATCTCGACGCTCTACCCCCGCCGCACCATCGGCGAGCTCGTGACCGAGCCGCTCTCCCTCTGGAAGATAGGCAGCCCGGCGGAGCGGACCGAGCGGGCCCGCCAGATGCTCGCCGAGGTGAACCTCGACTACGACGCCGTCAGCTGGCGACACCCCTACGAGTTCTCCATCGGCCAGTGCCAGCGGATCTCGATCGCCCGCGCTCTCATGCTGAACCCGCGGGTGGTCGTCTGCGACGAGCCGGTCTCTGCTCTCGACGTCTCGGTGCAGGCGCAGATCCTCAACCTCTTGGAGGACATGAAGGCTCGCTACGGCCTCACCCTCATCTTCATCTCTCATGACCTGGCCGTGGTGAAGAACGTGAGCGATCGGATAATGGTCATGTTCCTCGGGAAGACCTGCGAGATCGCCTCGGCCGACCAGCTCTACGCCGCCCCCGCCCACCCCTACACGAGGGCGCTCTTGATGGCGGCGGTGATCTCCTCGAAGGCGCTCAACCGCTCGGCGGCGGCTGCCCTCGGCGGGGCCGAGGAAGAGGGCGAGTCGGAGACCGAGATGCCCTCGCCGGTGCGGCCGCCGTCTGGCTGCCGCTACCGGACCCGCTGCCCGCGAGCCGAGGCGCTCTGTGCCGAGAAGGAGCCGGTGATGCGCCAGATCGGCGAGGACCACTATGTAGCCTGCCACTTCCCGATCGGCGTTCCGAAGGCCACCGCGGTGGCCGGGGCACCCTCGGGGGCGACGAGCTGAAGGAGGCATCACATGCCAGCTGACAAGAGGACCGGCGACGCCCTGCCGCGGCCGTCTGCCCCGAGTTTCGCCGCCCTCGTCGCCGTGGCGGCCGGCCTCGCCCTCGCCTGCCTGCTCATCCTTCTCGTCGCCGCCCAGCTGCGTGGCTGAGGAGGCCGAAGCGAGATCAAAGAGCGGGGCGGGCGAGACGCTGAGCGATGGCGTCGTCTCCTTGCGGCGACGGCGGCCCGAGGACATCGCGGCCCTCATAGCCGGCAGAGATGACGAGCGCCGCCGTTTCCTCGGACCGGGCGGGAGCGACCCGCGGCCCGCCTACTGCATAGAGACCGACGGAGAGCTGGCCGGCTGGATCGACTACGACCGGGACGAGGAGCACGACTGGCTCGCCTCCGATGAGGTGAACGTCGGCTACGAGCTCTTCCCGCCCTTCCGTGGCCGCGGCCTCGCCACCCGCTCGCTCCGCCTCCTCCTCCACCACCTCGCCACCGAGGGCTCATTCGCGGCGGCCTCCCTGCTCATAGACCCCGCCAACGCCCCCTCGCTGGCGGTCGCCCGGCGCGCCGGCTTCCCGCCCCCTGCCGCCCTGGCGGGTCAGGCCTACTGCAAGAAGGCACTTCCCCCGCTCTCCTACAGCGACGGCATCCGCACCATTCGCCGCCAGCGAGCCGACGACCTCGCGCGCCACTTGGAGGCCATCGACAAAGAGCAGATGGCGTGGCTGTGGAGCCACGACGAGAGGGAGGCCTGGAGAGAGATGAGACCAGCAGCCCGGCGCGCCCACCAGCTCGCCCACCTCCGCCGCAGCCACGACGAATTCGGTCGCGGTCCGAAGTGGCGGTTCTCGCTGGACGCCGGCGACGAGCCCTACGTCGCTTACGTCGACTGCAACCTGGCCGCCCCCTTCCTCCCCGCCGGCGAGGCGAACATCGCCTATGCCACCCACCCGCGCTTTCGCCGCCGCGGGCACGCGGCAGGCGCCGTCCGGCTCGTCTTGGCCTTCCTCGCCGAGTGCACCGGGGCGGCGCGGGCCCACCTCGTCATCGATGCCGAGAACGCCGCCTCGCTCGCCGTGGCCCGCTCGCTCGGCGCCAGTCCGGAGAAGGAGCGCCTCGACGAAGCGGGCCGCCACCTCCTCCACCACCTCCTCGGCCTCGAGCGAGCCCTCTGAGGTGAGCTGGCGCCGGCAGGCGGCGCGAGAACCCCGGGCATCCGGGCTGCTTACTTCGAGAGGCCCCGCTGGTGCCGGCAGGCGGGCCGCCCCGAGGGCCTACTCGGCCGCGGTGGCCCCTTCCTCCTCGACAGCATCCTGCTCGACAGCATCCTGCTCGACAGCTTCCTTCTCGCCGGCTTCCTCCTCGAGGGCGCCAGCTGCGGCAGGCTCCGCCTCTTCGGTCGCTCCCGCCTCGCCCTCGCCGGCCTGGTACTCGGCGGGCTGGTAGTCGGCCCAGGCCGCCTGAGCCTCGGTCTCGGGCGTGAACTCGGTCGAGAAGTCATAACCGATGTAGTTGCCCTGCTCGTCATAGGCGTGCTCGCCGAAGGCCTCCTGGTACTCCTCGGCCACGACCCCACCCTCGGCCGCCTGCTTGATCGAGAGGCTGATGCGCCGGCGCTGCAGGTCGATGTCGATGATCTTCACCCAGAGCTCCTCGCCGGGCGAGACCACCTGCTCGGGGAGGTCGACGTGGTGGGCTGCCATCTCCGAGATGTGCACGAGCCCCTCGATGCCGTCACCCACCTGCACGAAGGCGCCGAAGGGGACCAGCTTGGTGATGCGCCCGTAGACGAGCTCGCCCATGCGGTGGTTGGTGGCGAACTCCTGCCAGGGGTCGACCTGGGTGGCCTTGAGGGAGAGTGAGATCCGCTCCTTGTCGAGGTCGACGTCGAGGACCTGGACGGTGACCTCGTCGCCGACCGAGACGACCGAGGAGGGGTGGTCGACGTGCTTCCAGGAGAGCTCCGAGACGTGCACGAGGCCGTCCATGCCGCCGAGGTCGACGAAGGCGCCGAAGTTCACGACCGAGGAGACGGTCCCCTTGCGGATCTCACCCGGCTTCAGGTTGACGAGGAACTCGCCCCGCTGCTCGCGCTGGGTCTCCTCGAGCCAGGCCCGGCGGGAGAGAACGACGTTGTTGCGGTTCTTGTCGAGCTCGATGATCTTGGCCTCGAGGCTGCGCCCGATGTAGGGCTGCAGGTCCCGGACCCGCCGCAGCTCGACGAGGGAGGCGGGCAAGAAGCCCCGGAGGCCGATGTCGAGGATGAGGCCGCCCTTCACCACCTCGATGACCGGCCCCTTCACGACGCCGCTCTGCTCCTTGATCCGCTCGATGTCGCCCCAGGCCCGCTCGTACTGAGCCCGCTTCTTCGAGAGGATGAGGCGCCCCTCCTTGTCCTCCTTCTGCAGGACGAGGGCCTCGATCTCCTGACCGAGGTCGACCACCTCGTGGGGGTCGAGGTCGTGTCGGATCGAGAGCTCGCGAGAGGGGATGACGCCCTCTGACTTGAAGCCGATGTCGAGCAGGACCTCGTCCTTGTCGATCTTGACGACCGTCCCCTTCACGATGTCACCGTCGTCGAAGGGGTGGATCGTGCGGTCGATCGCCTCTTCTAAAGAGACGTCCCCGAGGTCGTCCTCGGTGATCTGCACCGGGATGTAGGTCCCCATCGCATCGAAGGAGCCGAAGCGCTCCGGGTTCTCTGGGACGGGGTTGGTGGGGGTTGTGACGGACATCAGGTCGTGTGCTCTCTTGCAGGCTCTAGGCCGCCCGGGCGTGGCGAGCGGGAGGGTCGGATCGCTGGAGATTTGCGACTGGCCCGCTCACACGCCGGCAGAGCCATCGCCGCAGGTGGAAGCCTATACCAGTACCGGCAGGGGTCGTTCAAGTGGGTGGGCGCCGGCCTAGCTCGGGAGGGTGAGCTCGAGCTCGTCCTCGCTCTCGCCGGCATCCCCGGCCGAGTCGCCCTCCTTGGCCGCCGCCCAGCTGGCGCCGCGAGCGACATGGACGGCGAGGGGGACCGAGAGCTCGGCCGCCCCTTTCATCACCTCGGCTGTCAGCTCGGCCGCCCGCCGGGCCTGGGCGGCGGGCGACTCGACGATGATCTCGTCGTGCACCTGCAAGACGATGCGGGCGCCGAAGGCGGCCCGCTCGAGCGCCTCGTCGAGGCGGACGAGGGCGATCTTGAAGATGTCGGCTGCCAGCCCCTGGATGCCGGCGTTCATGGCCTGGCGCTCGGCCGCCTGGCGGACCTGGTAGTTGGAGGAGCCGAGGTCCGGCAGGTAGCGCCGCCGGCCGAGGAGGGTCTCGGTGTAGCCCCGGGCACGGGCGTCGGCCACCGCCCGGTTCATGTAGGCCCGCACGTTCGGGAAGGCGTCGAAGTACTGCTGGAGGATCTCGGCCGCCTCCTCGACGGGGATGGCGAGGCGCTGGGAGAGGCCGTAGGCCTCCATGCCGTAGGCGAGGCCGTAGGAGATCATCTTGGCCCGCGAGCGCATGGCCGGGGTCACGCCGGCGGCGTCCACCCCGAACACGCCCTGCGCCGTGGCGCTGTGGATGTCGCGGCCCGCCCGGAAGGCCTCGATCAGGCCCGGGTCCTCGGCCAGGTGGGCGATGACCCGCAGCTCGATCTGGTCGTAGTCGGCCACGATCAGCTCGTACCCCTCGGCCGGCACGAAGGCCTCGCGGAACTGGCGGCCAAGGCTCGAGCGGACCGGGATGTTGTGCAGGTTGGGCTGGTCGGAGGAGAGCCGCCCGGTGCGGGCGACCGTCTGGTTGAAGCTGGCGTGGATCCGCCCGTCGCCGGCCACCTCGGCGATCAGGCCGCTCCCGTAGGTGGAGCGGAGCTTCTCCACCTCCCTGTAGGAGAGGAGCGCCTCGATGATGGGGTGCTCGCCCCGAAGCCGCTCGAGGCTCTGAGCGTCGGTCGAGTAGCCCGTCTTGGTCTTCTTCTGCGGGGCGAGGCCGAGCACCTCGAACAAGATGCGGCGCAGCTGGGGGGTCGAGTTGACCTTGAAGGGCTCGCCGGCGAGCTGCTGCACCTCGGCCTCGAGGCGGGCCGCATCGGCCGTCAGCCCGGCGTTTATCTCCTCGAGCCGCTCCCGGTCGACGGCGACGCCGACGATCTCCATCTTGGCGAGGACGCCGATCAAAGGCCGCTCGATCGTCGTGTAGAGCCGCTCCGAGCCGGTCTCCGCGAGGGCGGCCCGCAAGCGGTGGGCGAGGGCGGCCGCCCGGGCCGCCCGCTCGGCGGCGGCGGCGGCGGTCCCGCTCCCCCCCTCATCGCCCGAGACGTCGAAGCCGAGCTGGGTGGAGCCAGATGCCGGCGCGGCGACCTCCCCGAGCGCCTCGAGGTCGCCCGGGGCGCCGCCGGGGT
>JAJYQK010000157.1 GCA_021794645.1 Actinomycetes bacterium | reverse complement strand
GATCCAGCTCCCACCCGACCTGCTCGACCTGCTGCCGCCCGACACCCTCGTTCGCCTAGTGCGGCATGCCCATGGCATCGAGCTGCGCGCCGCCGACGAGGACGAGGAGCCCCCGGCGGGGGCGACGCCGTGAGCCACGCCCTCTCGGCCACCTCGCTCCGGCTCCGGATCGGCGACCGCCAGCTCCTCGATGGCGTCGAGCTGCGAGCAGAGCCGGGCGAGATGGTGGCAGTGGTCGGTCCCTCCGGCTCGGGCAAGACCACCCTGCTGCTCGTGCTGGCCGGAGTCCTCCTGCCCGACTCGGGCGAGGTGAGCTACCCCTCCCGCTCGCCCGAGGCAAGCGCACAGGTGCGAATCGGGCTCGTCCCTCAGACGATCGGGCTGGCTGCCAACCTGACGGCGGCCGAGAACGTCGCCCTCCCCCTGCAAGCCGCCGGGCTCGAGCGGGACGAGATGCGGGCCCGGACCGAGCAGGTGCTGACCGAGCTCGGCCTCGGCAGCACCCTCGACCGCCTCGTCACCGATCTCTCGGGCGGCCAGCGCCAGCGGGTGGCCGTCGCCCGCGCCCTCGCCGGGCGGCCCGAGATCCTCCTCGCCGACGAGGCGACCGCCGAGCTCGACGGCGAGCACCAGGTGATCGTCATGGACCTCTTCGCCCGGCGGGCCGCCGAGGGGGCGGCAATCGTCGTGACGACCCATGACGAGCTCGTCGCCGAGCGCTGCCACCGGGTGCTCGCCCTCGAGGATGGCCGGCTCGCCCCGTCCGGCGCCGGCGGCGGGTAGGCCGGCCGGGACCGCCGCCTGGCGCAATCAGGCGATGGACCCACTCGATCGCCTCCGCCTCGAGTCTGCCGAGATGGGCTACGGGCTGCGGCTCGGGCTCGGGCCGAGGGGAGAGAGCCGCTTCGCCCCCTCAGAGAACGCCCTCTTGGCGGTGGGGCCGCCCCGCTGCGGCAAGACCTCCGCCGTCGTCGTGCCGAACCTCGTCTCTGCCTGCGGCCCGGCCATCGCCACCTCGACCAAGCGCGACCTCCTCCTCACGACGGCTCCAGCCCGGAGCCGGGTCGGAGAGGTGCTGCTGTTCGACCCGTCCGGCCACACCCCGGCCCCGGCGGAGAGCAGGCTCGTCTCCTGGTCGCCCATCGCCTGTGCTGACACCTTTGAGCGGGCCGTCCTGACAGCCGAGGCGATGGTGCTGGCGGCACGGGGCGGGGGCGGGTCCGGCGAGGGCCACCACTGGAGCGAGCGGGCCCAGGCGCTCCTCGCGCCCACCTTCCATGCCGCCTACCTCGAGGGCGAGCCGATGTCGAAGGTGCTCTCGATCGTCGACCGGCGGGAGGGACGCCAGGTGACCGCCGCCCTCGCCCGTCACGACTCCGAGCTGGCGCTCGACACCTTCAGCGGTCTCATGGCCACAGAGGAGCGGGAGCTGAGCGCCATCTGGTCGACCGCCTCCTCGGTGCTGAGCGCCTACCGCTCCGAGCCCGCCCTGGAGGCGGCCGAGGCCCCCCGACTCGACCTCGACGAGTTCGTCCGGAGCGGCTCGACCCTCTACATCTGCGCCGGCGCCGACGACCAGCGTCACGCCGCGCCGATCGTGAGCGGTCTGCTCCGAGAGGCGCGCCTTGCCGGCTACCGGGCGGCTGCGGCCGGCGAGCTCGGAGCGGCCAGCTGCCATCCGCCTCTTCTCCTCTGCCTCGACGAGGTGGCCAACATCGCTCCTTTGCACGACCTGCCCTCCCTCGTGGCCGAAGGGGGCAGCCAGGGGGTCGTGACGCTCGCCTGCCTGCAGGACCTCTCGCAGGCCACCGCCCGCTGGGGTCGCCTCGGCGAGGGCTTCATGACGCTTTTCAACTGCAAGGTGATCTTCCCGGGCATCGGCGACCGCCGGACGCTCGAAGCTCTCTCGCTGTTGGCGGGAGAGCACGAGGTCGAGGCCGTCTCAGTCACAGAGGGGGGACGGCTGCGCGGTCTGCCCGGCCTCCTCGGCCGTCGGGGAGGGCCACAGACCACCTACTCGACCCGCAAGGAGCCGCGGCTGCCACCCGACGCCATCGCGGCCGGTCCGGCCGGCTCGGCCATCTGCTTCGAGGGAGCCCGCCCCTACCGCCTGCGGGCCAAGCCCTGGTTCGAGGACAGCCGGCTCGCCGGCGCCGTGCTCGGCCGACAGCTGCCGGAGCGCTTCGAGGCCACCTTGTCCGCACGCATGCTCCGCCGGAGCCGGGAGCGGGCCATCTAGGGCCCCTCGGCCAAAAAGGGGCGACCCGCTCGCTTCTCTCAGCGACGGCGGCGGCCGTCAGCTCGCAAGGCGGCGGGACGGACGAAAAGGCCCGACCAGATGCTCGGTGGGTAGGCGAGGAGACCGCCGGGGCAGACTCCACAGCGCCTCGGCGAGGAGGCGGGCGAGACGACGGCGAGGACGCCGCACTCGCTGCAGCGGGTGGGGCGCAGTCCGAGGAGCAAGGTGGCGAGGACGGCGAGCGCCGGGCCCGCCACCACAAACAGCACCACTGTCACGACCATGGCATCCATCCCCGGGCGCGGCTCGCGCCCGTTCGGTCGGGTCTTGTCGCATCATGCTGCCATGTCGGCGGCGCCAGGGCCAGCCATCTGCTCACGAGGGCCGTCTCTCCTCCTCTCCGGCGTGGTCGTAGCTGGCCGGGCGGCGAAGCGGGTGGGGGCTTCGCACGAGGTTGGGGTAGGCGCCGGCGTCGAAGGCGAGGACGAAGGTGCGCACGGCCGCCGGGAGCGGGACGGCGGTGAACCAGAAGGGGTGGTTGCGGCTGACAACGACCAGCCGGCGAAAGACCCGGACGCTTCTCACCTCCGGCTCGCTGGCGACGATGGCGGCGAGGAACTGGGCCACCACGCAGCACTCGGAATTGTTGCGCACCCCCCGGACGCCGAGAGAGTCGAGATATCGAGCCACCTCCGCCGGGGTGCTGCCCAGGCTCCTCAGCAGTTGGCGGGTCTGGTTTCTCAAGGGCTCATGGTTGAGGAGCTGCTGCATAGCCGCCTCCAGGTCTCGGGCACTGCATCGACGAAGCGGCTTTGCCGGGTCCGCTCCGTTGCCGCTCCCACCGCTTGCCCGGGCACTGCCCGGACTCGCCGGCACTACCGGCTGGCGACCTCCACCAACACCGGCAGCGGGTCATCGACTCTCTCTCGCCCTCCATCTACCCCCTCAAACCCCTTTTAATGACCTGCAGCGAGCGAATCTCTGCCGGCTCATCGCGACCGATTCCAGCGGGGCTCTGCCGGCCCGGCGCGGGCGCCGAGCAGGCGGCCCGGTGGGTCTCCTCGCCCCTCGAGACCGCGCTCGGTTCCGGGCCGGGGAAGGATGAGAAGAGAGCGGACGTTTGCCTCGAGACCCTTCCTCCTTGTGAGCCGGCCGATGGAGACGACGGACTCACCGGGCCGCGGCTCGGCGCGGCCCGCCAGCCCGACGCGGGCGAGGCGGCCAGCATCGCCCTCTTCGAGCAGCCGCCCGACGGCTCGTCGCAGGCAGGGCTCGGGCACGAGCACGAGGGTCGGAGCGCCCCGGGCGGCCTCGGCCAGGGCGAGGTTCGCCGCCCGGGCGCAGGCGAGGGAGGGCCGGGCGACTGCCTCGACGACCGTCGCGGCGACCTCGAGATCGGGCTCGGCCACCTCGGGGCCGGCCCGCCGGGGTGGGAGGGAGCGGCCCCGACCAACGAGGCCGGCCAGCAGATGGGAGGAGGCGAGCTTCTCGCGAGAAGCAAACAGGACGAGCCCGGCGCCTCCAGCCGAGGCAAGAGAGATCGCTTCCTCCAGCTCCCGGGGCGAGAAGGAAGCGCAGTCAGCGGCCACCACCCAGTCGAGCGGTCCCAGCTCCGAAGCGGCCTGCAAGGGGCGCCGGCACTCGAGCCCGGTGCTGGCGGAGAGGGCCTCGGCTGCTTGGCGCCCGGGAGCGAGGGCCACCACCCTTCCTTCTGCGCCGAGGTGGGCCAGCCGGTCGAGGGCCGCCAGGCGGCCGCCGGGCTCGTAGGCGAGCAGCCGCAGCTCGACCCCGGCGGCGAGAGCGGCGAGGCCCTCTCCGGCGCGGCGCAGCCTCTCGGCAGCACCGGGCGCCACGAAACGGTCGCCGCAGCGCTCGAGGCCTCCTGCAGCCACCAGCCCGTCGACCTCTGCCACCACCTGGCGGATGAGCGCACCCTGCCTGTCGGCGGCGGCCCGGGCGAACAAGAGCTCATGTCGGCTCACAGAGCCGCTCGGGTCCCGGCTGGCTCCCTCGAGCCAGTGGCCGGGATCGAGCGGGGGGCGGGGTCGGGGCGGCGGGGCGGTGGGCGGCACCGCCCGGGCGAGGCGCCCAGGGGAGAGGCCGGTCTCGTAGGCCCGCTCCCTCCACTCAGCGACGAGCTCCTCGTAGGAGCGCGAGAGGTCCTTTGCCGGGCGCAGCAGCTCGGTCAAGCGGTCGCGCTCACCAGGCCCGAGCGGGCCGGCGGCCGCCAGCGCCGCCTGCACGAGGGCCCCCTGGCGGGAGAACTCCCGCAGGGCTGTCGGCGGCACAGAGACGAGGTCAGCAAAGCCCCTCGTCGGCGGCGCGAACTCCATCCCGCCGGCCGTGAGGCGGGCGCGCAGCTCCGAGTCGTAAAGAGCGCGCACGAGGCGCTGGGCGGCAAAGAGGGGGCGGGCGTCGAGGGCGCAGTAGGAGCCGTCCTGGCGCTGTCCGATGTTGAGCAGGAGCACGTGGCTGTGCAGGTGAGGGTCGGCCGCCCGGCTCGTGCGGTGGAGGAAGGAGACGGCGACGGCCCCGGCCTCGGGCCGGGTGCGCTCGCTGGCGCGCAGCTCGAGCAGCTCTGACTCGATGAAGGAGAGGGCCGAGGCGACGGCCTGCTCGTGGGCTGCCCTCAGCTGATCGGCTGCCGCTGGAGGAGCGAGGGCCTGGAGCAGGCTGACCGATTTCGGGGCCGAGAAGGTGAGGTCGTAGGCGGCGATCTCGAGCCTGGCCCTCCCCCGGGCGGGGAAGGGCAGCCCGCCGGCCGGCTGGCGGTGGGCCATGAGGGCGCTCACCTCCTCCCGAGAGGCCCGGCCCGCCAGCCCGAGTGCCCGGGAGCCGCTGCCGAGGAAGAGCGGGTCGGGCTCGATCAGCCCCTGGGCGGCCTCGCCCGGGCGGGCGATCGTCGCGAGGTAGTAGCGCTCCCGCCCGAAGCGGACCTTTCCCACCGAGAACACCGGCGCAGCCTGAAGGTGGCGCTTCCCGCTCCCCCTACCCCGCCGGGAGCTGCCGCCAGGCGGTCCCTTCGACCGGCGGCAGCTCTCTCAATCCCTGTAGGCGCGCAGAGCGCGGGCGGCCGCCCGCCCGGGCAGCTCGGTGAGCTCTGGAGGGGCGAGCACCGCACAGCCCGGTCCGAGGGACAAAAGGAGGCGGCCGAACCAGCCCTCAGGGTCCCCCACCGCCACGTCTGCCGCCTTGCGGCCGTCCGGCAGCTCCATGAGCGGCCCGAGGGCAACCTGCTCGAGCCCGAACTCTGCGCCGGCCGGCACGGCGACACGGGCGACCACCGTGCCCGGCCCACCGAGGAACGCCCCCGGGGCGGCGAGGGACCGCTCCAGGCGGGCCGGCGGCTCGAAGCTCTCACCTGTCGTGCGGGCGGCCTGCACCCTGTCGACGGCGAATCGGCGCAGGCCATCGACGAGGTGGCACCAGCCGTCCATGTACCAGCGGCCCTCTCTCAACACCACCTGGTAGGGATCGACGCGACGGCAGGACGGCTCGGTGGCGGCGCTCGAGAAGTACTCGATCTCCACCTGCTGGTGGGCCTCTGCGGCCCGCTGCAGCTGGCGCAGGTGCTCGGGCTGGCCCACCTCGAGCGAGAAGAGGGACTCCCCGAGGACGGCCTCGAGCTTTCCGAGGGCAGAGGCGAGAGCGCTCTCGTCGCCGGCACCGGCCACCTCGGTGAGGGCCTTGGCAGCGGCCGCCAGCGAGAAGCCCTCCTCGGGGGTGAGCCGCCGCGGCTTGGCCAGGTGGTCGAGGGCGTAGGCGCTCACCCGGTCCCCGTCGATGATGAGGTCGATCAGCTGGTCGGGCGTGTAGGGCGGCGTCCCGCAGCAGGCAGCCAGCTCGAGCTCGTGCACGAGCTCGCCCTGGTCCATCTCGAAGCGCTCGGCCAGCTCGGCGATGCTCGCCTCTTTCACCCGCGAGAGGTGGACGAGCACGGCGAGCAGCCGGCGCAGCCTCTCACTGGCGCTGAGGCCGGTGTTCGGGCGCTCGGGACGGCGTCGCTCACCGCTCGACGGTGCCGGCTGGCCATCGGCGGCTCCACCGGCGGCGCCCTGCCGCTCGATCTCCTCCAGCCGGGCGACGACCGCCCTCGCCAGCCGCTCGGGCCGCAACACGACGGCTGTGTCGCCGAGGCCGAGGACCCAGGAGACAAAGGCCCTCTCGTCGGCGACGGGCAGGCGGACCGAGATGGCCTTCCCCTCGAGCTCGGTGACTGACCCGGGCGGGGCCATCGCCGCCACCTGGCGGGCGAGACGGGGGTCGACCCGCAGCTCGGCCTCGGCCAGGTCGGCACCGCCGTCGGCGCCGAAGGCGAGCAGGTTCACTGCCGAGTGGAGGTCGAGGTCGCTCGGCGGCTCAAAGGCGCCCGGCTCGCCGAGGGAGGGCTCGCTCTCGAAGCGGTCGACCCTGAAGGTGCGCAACTCGCCCTCACCTGCTGTCCTGTCCCGCCCCACCAGGTACCAGGCGGCCTGGCGGAAGGTGAGCCCGTACGGCTCCACCTGGCGCTTGCGGCCGTGGTACTCGAAGTCGAGGACGGCGCGGGCCTTGAGCGCCTCGTGCACGGGCCCGAGGGCGGGGGCCTCGGGCAGGACCGCCAGCGGGACGTCGAGGCGGGCGCCGACGCCGGCGCCGAGGGCCGAGAGGGCGTCCCGCCCGGCACTGCCCCCGAGCTGGACGGCCGCCACGGCGAAGGCGAGCGCCGCCTCTTCGGCTTCGTCGAGGTCGAGCTCGGGCAGGTAGTAGTCGGCCGGGCGGATGAGATAGCCGACCTGCTCCTCGCCATCGATCGGGACATTCGTCACCGGGATGCCGAGGTCGCGCAGCGCCCGCTTGTCGCGCTCGAAGGCCTGGCGGGCAGTCTCCTTTCCAGCCGGGTAGCCGTCCACCTCCTCTGTGATCTCTCGCAGCGAGAGCGGCCGCGTCGTG
>JAJYQK010000166.1:15108-31424 GCA_021794645.1 Actinomycetes bacterium | reverse complement strand
CGAGACCGGTCACGTGCTGGCCGACCACGTCGCTTTCACCACCGCCTTCGTCACCGTCACGCGGATCCTGCACGGTGTCTTCCAGGGCCAGCCACTCGTCGGGATACCGCTGCTCGCCCTCTACCACGCCCTCCTCGAGTGGTCGCGGGCAGCGGAGCTGACCGCCGACCGGGCTGCCGCCCTTGTCGCCGGCGATCCTCTCGTCCCCTGCCGCACCCTCATGCGGGTCGCCGGCGGACCCCTAGAGGACCTCGAGCTCGACGCCTTCATCCGCCAGGCGACCGAGTACCACGAAGAGAGCGATCCCTTCGCCCGCTGGTCGCGCTTTTTCGCCGAGATCCAGACGACCCACCCCTTCCCGGTCCGGCGCGTCCGCGAGCTCGTCACTTGGGTCTCGAGCGGCGAGTACGACCGCATCCGCGCCGGCCAGTACCTCCGCCGCGGTCAGGAGCCGCCTCCGAGCGCCGAGTTCGAGCGGGCCTTCGAGCACTACAGGGGCCGCTTCGCCAGCATCGTCGAGAGGGCCGGCAGCGGCATCCAGAACATCGCCGACCGCATCGGCAGCTGGCTCGACGGCGCCCGGCGGGGGGAGGGAGAGGACTTTGGCCCAGAGGGCGGCTGAAGAGGCGGGCGACGAGCCGCTCCTACTCGCCCGGCGCCGTGTTGACGGAGGCGTCGTCGCACTGGTGACCCTGAACGACCCGCGCCGGCGCAACATGATGTCGCCCGCCATGGTCGAGGCGATAACGGCGGCCTTCGACGAGCTGGAACAAGACGAGGAGGTCGGTGCCGTCGTCGTGGCGGCGAGCGGCCCGGCCTTCTGCGCCGGCGCCGACCTGGGCGACCTGGCGCAGGTGAGCGGCGCCGGTGGGCGGACGAGGGAGGAGGCGGCAACCTCTCTGCAGGCGATCTATGAGGGCTTTCTGCGGGTCGCCCGCTGCCCTCTGCCGACGGTGGCGGCCGTCGGCGGCCCGGCCGTCGGTGCCGGCATGAACCTCGCCCTTTCCTGTGACGTGCGCCTCGTGACCGAGGACGCTCGCTTCGAGTGCCGTTTCGGCCAGCTCGGCCTCCACCCGGGCGGGGGCCACACCTACCTCCTCAGCCGGCTCGTCGGCCCGGAGGCCGCCGCTGTCATGCTCTTTTGCAATGAGGCGCTGCGGGGACGAGAGATCGTCGAGCGCCGCCTCGCCTGGCGCCTCGTCAGCGCGGGCGACCTTGTGGAGGAGGCGGTGGCGCTGGCGGGAAGGGCGGCGGCGGTCCCGCCCGCCCTGAGCGTCCGCATGAAGGCCTCGCTCGCCGCCGCCCCCGGCCACGACAGCCACGAGGCGGCCGTCCGCCACGAGCTAGATGCTCAGGTCTGGTCTCTCTTCCAGCCCTTCTTCCAAGAGCGCCTGGCCGCCTTGCAAGCGAGGATCTCCCGCCGGCCGGAGTGAGCAGATGGGGCCGCCGCCGCCCCCCTCGGTGCGGCCCCCCATGGCCTCACCAGCGCGGCGTCCGGAAGACGACAGTCGAAAGGCCGGCCCCCTTGGCGTTGTGGGCCGTGATCATCACCCGGTAGCGGATGCCCGGCCAGAGGTGCCGGAGGGTGAACGACCGGGCCCGGGCGCGCAACACGACGAAGCGGCTGGGGAAGCCGGGGGCGTAGGCCCTGATGACGTAGCTCTTGACGGCTGCCCCTCCGTCTTCGAACGGTGGCCGCCAGACCAGCTGCAGCGAGCGTCCGCCCGGGCGGCAGTAGAAGAGCCGGGGCGCTGTCGGGCTGCTCTTTTTGTAGGTGAAGGTGGCCGCCGCGACGCCCCGGCTGCGGCCGAAGCCGGTGACAACGGACTCCACGGTCATCACGGTCACGTCCACTTTCGTCCCCGGCCTGCCCGGCGGGGCCAGCACGTTCACCTGGCTGGCCGAGCCGCAGTCGAGGAGGGCCTGGGCGTTCGAGAAGGTGGCCGCCCGCTTGCCCCCGAAGTAGACGCCGATGACGCAACCGAGGTTCCTGCCCCTGATCGTCACCGGGGTGCCGCCGTGAGCGGCGCCGGACTTGAAGTAGCTGCTCGTCACGACGGGGTTGCCGGGCGGGTAGATGACCATCACGTCGGTGCTGGTGGTGTTGGAGCACGCCGTCACCGTGCAGGCCGCCACCTGCACGATCGCCGGGTTCATGGCGGGCGAGTCGAAGCTGATCCTCTGGCCGTTCGGGATGTTCAAGTCGAAGGCCGTCCCGTTCGAGTAGGGGCTGAGGAGATCGCTCAGGGTGACATAGGAGACGTCCCCGAGGCCAAGGCCGCTACCGGTCACCGCCGCGCCGCCGGTATCGGGCGCAGCCGGCGGCCTGACGCTGTAGAGCTGGGGGTGGCCGGCGTAGGTGGCGTTCGCCGCATTGGAGGCGCCGCCGAGGCTCTCGACGGAGACGGGCACCTGCGCACTGGCGAGGGTGGCAGGAAGCGACGGCGCCGCCAGCTGGATCTCCTGGCCCGAGACGTAGCTGAAGCTCTGCACCTGCGAGCCGTACTGGTCGGCGGGCCCGAAGAAGACACCCGAGAGGGTGAACGGGTTGAAACCGCTCCCCTTGATCGTGACCGTCGTGCCGCCGTTCTCACTGGCATAGGAGGCCGGACCGGCCGAGGTCGAGATCGAGGTGATGGCCGGCGCCGGGGCGTAGTCGTACTCGCTCGGGGCGGGGGCGGCCTCGCAGCCACAGCCCGCCGGGGCGGGGACCACTCCGGTGTCGTTGAAGGTGTAGGGGCCCTCGTAGGCCGGGAGGATCTGGTACTGCTTGCTCTGGCCGCCCGGCCCTGTCACGACCACCTGGGTCTGACAGACGTCGGTCGTCGGGTCGAGGTTGGTGGCACAGGTGGTCGAGGGGGAGTAGGCGGGCACCACGGCGCTGATCTCGTAGGGGCTGACCACGCTGAAGTGGGCGCTCGCCACGCCTCCGAAGGTGACGGCGCTGGCCCCGGTGAAGCCGGCGCCGAGGATGTCGACCGTGTTGCCACCCGCCTGTGGTCCGCCGTAGGTGCTCACGCCGGTCACCGACGGGGCAGTCTGGCTGCCGGAGGTGTCGACCGCCTGCAAGACGGTGTTGGCGTCAGTCGGGCTCGTCTCACCGTCCGAGAGCGTGACCGACACCTCGACTGGGCCGGCCCCGTCGGAGACGGCGGCCGTCGGCTCGAGCTGCGAGGCGGCCGGGGCAGTGAGGGTGATGGTCGTCGAGCTGCTTACCGTGTAGTCGGCCGGCGGCACGAGGTAGTTGTTGAGCCAGAGCTTGCTGACTGCAGAGCTGCCGTTTTCGGCAAAGCCGCTGCCCGTGATCGTGACCGAGGTCGGTGAGCTGGTGGAGATGACAGACGGGTTCATCGAGATGATGCTCGGCCTCGTCTGGGAGACGGCGTAGCTGCACAGGTAGAAAGCGAGGCCGTCGCCACCGTTCGGGGCCGTCAGCTGCGGTGAGCCGAGCCCGCTTGCCATGTCGTAGCCAGTCGTGGCGGCGAAGGTGGCGCCGTTGGCGAGGTTGTAGATGTCGTTGTTGCCCTTCGTCACGTCCGTGAAGGAGGCGGCGTAGTCGGTCGGGTTGGAGGCTACGGCGTACAAAAGCGGGCTCACGAAGCCGACGCCGCGCTGGGTGGTGGTGTTCGACTGGCAGGTCGGTGAGGCGTTGACGACTGCCAGCAGAGCCGCCCAGATCGGGGTGGCCGAGGAGGTGCCGCCGATCGTCCCCCACCCCTGGGCCGCCGGTCCGAAGAGGGTGGAGTAGACGGTGATGGCGCCGGTGAACTCGTCGGCCTGGGCCGAGACGTCGGGAACCTCACGGCAGGGCTCGCCGAGTGCGGCACCCCCGTAGGAGGAGCCCTGCGAGCTGCCCTGGCAGAAGTTCCCGGTGGTCGGCCCACCCGGAGCGGTGTCGTATTGCCTGGCGACGCTCTCGGCAGTGGCGATGGTGGCGGTGGGGTCGATGCCGGGCACCCGGGAGCCGGCCTGCCAGGAAGGCATCACCCAGGTGTTCGAGACGCCGCCGCCGCCCGCACCCCAGGAGGCACCGTCGTTCCAGACCTGCTCGACGGGGGGCTGGCTGGCGTTGGTGATGGTGTTGCCGCCGACCGAGGTGACATAGGGCTGGCTACCCGGGTCGTCGACCGAGAAGACCGGCGACACCGGCGTGCTGAGCCGGCCGGCGTTGCAGTCGTTCGAGCCGTTGTCGCCGGCGGCGGCGAAGACGGACTGACCTTGGGCGGCCGCCTGCTGGAAGATGGCGTTCTCCTCCTGCTGGAAGCCCGGCTCACCCTGCTGGACCGCTGTCTCGCACAGCCCCCAGCTGGTCGAGACCACCTGGGCGGTGTCGTTCGAGACGATCTGGTTGTACTCGTCGAGACCTCCGAAGGTGGTGTTGGGGGCCTCGTAGACGTCGATGTTCGCTCCCGGAGCGAAGGCGGAGAGGTCCTCGATGTCGAGGATCGCCTCACCTGAGCCCGAGCCGGACGGCTGCCCGCCGTCGACCGGGACGACATGGACCCGGCTTGCCATCGCCTTGGCCGCGCTGGAGCCGAAGTAGCACGAGTCGAAGGTGGAGAGGTCAGAGGAGGAGAACGGCTCCAGCTCGAAAAGGGCGATCGTCTGGCCCTGGCCGAGGTCGTTCTGCTTGTAGAGGCCGTCGGCGCCGTAGGCAGCGGCGATCTGGGAGTCGGTTAGCCCGCCATAGGTGCTGGCGGCGGTGGCGGCGTTGGCACAGGCGTTCGGCGCTCCTGCCAGGTGCGGAGCGAGCGTCCCCTTGGCGGCCAGATGGTTGCGAGCGGCGCTCCGCGGCGCCTGCACGAGCCCGGCCGGCCCGGCATGGACGAGGTTGTCGAGCCCGGCCACGACCTTTACCTGGGCGGCAATGGCGGCCGGCAGCCGCACGGCCCCCATTGTCGCCCGGCCGACCTTGCCGTCAGGCAGGCGGTAGCGGGCGAGGCCGGTGTGGAAGGCCGCCTCCACCTTGGCGGCTGGGCCGCTGAAGCTGAGCAGGAGGTGGTTGGCAGAGATTGCGCCCACCGAGAGCCCGTCACGACGAAGGACGCTCCGCACCTCTCCCACCGTGGCCGCGCTCGGCCCGAAGCGGCGGGCGAAGGCTCCCCTGGCGAGGTAGTGGTGGTAGCTGGGGGAGCCGGCCGTCGTCACGGAGGCGATGAACTGCTTGAGCGCAAGCTCGTTGCGGGGGGCGAGCCCGACGGCGCCGCGGATGGTGGTGGTGGCGGCGACCCGGCCGAGCATGGTCGAGCGCGAGAGGAGGGGCGGCGCCTTCATGACGGGCTTGAGGGCGCTTCGGCGGGCGGCGCCGGCCGCTTGTGCCGGCACGACGGTGGCCGCTAGGGGGAGCGCTAGGGCGAGCGAGCCGAGCGAAGCGACGAGGGCCCTTGTTCCCTTGCCCTTCCGCCGGCTCGAGGCTCCGGCTGCGCCCCGGGGAGCGGGGTGTTCTTGCAAGGGTGGTACCTCCTCCATCTCGTGGCGAGGAGGCGCTGCCGCCGGCCACTTGGTGCCCCTGAGTAGTCAACTGGTGACTCTAGGGCACGAAAGAAGGTGGCAAGGACCAGGGGCGAGGCCCGCAGGAAAGGATTGCTTGTCTACCGGCCCAGAATGCGCACTGCCTGCTTTCCCGACAGCTCGCCGCCGGAGCGCCTAGGGCCCGGAAGGGCGAAGCCGCCGGCGCAGTGAGGGGGGGTACTGCACCGGCGGCTTCGAACGGGGACCGTCCGCCTCAGGCGGCCTGCGGATCTGGCTCGAGGGTGATCCGGGCGGTGTGGGAGGTCCCAGAGCTTGTGACCCAGGTGACCGAGACGGTCGTCCCGGGCTTGTCGTTTTGCAGGGCATTGCTGAGGGCGAGCGGCCCTTGGACTCGCTTGCCGTTCACTGCGGTGATCACGTCTCCTGAGGTGATACCCGCCGCCTGCGCCGGCGACCCGCCCACGACGCGGGCCACATAGGCGCCGTAGTTGACGGGCGGGCTGATGCCGGGCCCACCGAAGATGCTGCCCGACTGCTGCTCGGCCTGCTGGACCGAGAGGACGTCGACGCCGATGATCCCCTTCGGCCCGACGAGGATCGTCGAAGAGCCGTGGCCCTTCTGGATCGCCTGGGCTATGGCGATAGCCCTGTCGATCGGGATGGCGAAGCCGATGTTGGAGGCGGACTGCGCCCCGTTGCCGTTGAGGGCGGCGGTGTCCATCCCGATCACCTGGCCGGCGGCGTCGACGAGCGGTCCGCCGGAGTTGCCGGGGTTGATGGGGGCGTCGGTCTGCAACATCCCCACCAGGTGCTCGGTGAGCGTGGAGCCGGTGTCCGTGGCGTTGATGGTCCGGTTCGTCGCCGAGATGATCCCGCTCGTCACTGTCGGCGTGCCACCGAGACCGAGGGCGTTGCCGATGGCGACCACCTGATCGCCCACGCGGACAGCAGCGGAGTTGCCAATCTTCACTGTCGGCAGGTTGGAAGCCCCGATCAGCTGCACGAGAGCCACGTCGGCGGTGACGTCGGTGCCGAGCACCTTCACCTGGTAGCGCCGGCCGGTCCCGTCGACCTGGGCTGTGATCCGGCTGCCACCTTCGATCACGTGGTTGTTCGTGAGCACCTCGCCGTTCTTGGTGAGGATCATGCCGGTCCCCTCCGCCTCGGCGTCCTGGGCCGGCAGCACAGAGGTGATGTCGACGGTGGCCGGATCGACCTGAGAGGCGATCTTGTCGACGTTCAGCCGGGTGCTGTTCGTCGGCGAGACCGGCGAGGGATTGGGGATCGGCTGGATGGCTCTCGGACCGCTCGCGGTCCCGCCGCTAGAGGAGATGAGGGCGCCGGCTGTGCCTGCCCCGGCGATGAGGACGGCGGCGAGGATCGCGACGGCCAGCTTGCGGGCCGTGCTCCACCGGGAGGGCCTGTCCGGCGGGGTCGGTCCTCCCTGCCCGAAGCCCTGCCAGCCCTGGCCGCCCCCGGGGGGGCCGCCGTAACCGGGCGGCCCGTACTGGCCCGGCGGGCCGTAGCCCGGCTGGCCGTAGCCCGGCTGGTCGGGCGGACCGTAGTGGTAACCCCCGCCTCCCGGGCCGTAGGGGTAGCCTCCCTGCCCCTCCGGCGGGGGAGGGGGCGCCCAGCTGCCGCTCGGGAGGGGCTGCCACTTCGGCCCGCTGGAGGACGGCTGCGGACTCGCTGAGGGGGTCGGCTCGTAGCCCGCGGTCGGGTCGAGCCCGGGCATCGTCGGCTCCTCCTCGGGAGCCCAGCCGGCGCCTGCCTCGTTCGGGACCTTGTCGCCTTCTTCGAAGCCGTTCGATTCCATCTCTCGCTCCTGTCGAGATCACCGGGTTGTTCGGCGCTCTTGTGTCCTCAATCATTCCCAACGAATCTGTGAGATCTCTGTGATGACGCTGAGGAGTTCTGAGGACTCTTGCACGGCCCTTATCAGGGCATCGGCGTCGGGTCAGGCACATCCGGCGGGCCGGCTGGTGCCGGTTCCGGCTGGGGTGGCGGAACGTCGGGCGGGCCCGGAGGCGCCGGGCGCACAGGCGGCATGGGCTCTTTGTCAGGCGGGAGCGGTGTCATATCTCTCCTCGAGTGCGCCCCTTGGCAGCGAGAGCGCCCCGCTCGGTCTCTACCCGGGCGCCGGCCGGGCTACGCCGGCGGGGAGAGCCCGAGCTTTCGGTGGTCCCAGCTGACCGTGCGAGCGACGTGCAGCTTTGCCACGATCCGCTTGTTGAGCATGGCGGCTACGAAGCCGGCGGCCGCCTCGCTGTAGGGGCCGTAGTAGCGCTCGTAGACGCTTATGCCGAGAGCGGTCAGGCGGTCGGGCTCCTCGACGATCTCAGCTGTGCCGACCAGCTCGACTCCTCGCAGCTCGTCGTAGGACCTGCCCGCCTCGACGAGCACGGTCATGGCCGGGTTGCGCCTCAGGTTGCGCGCCTTTTGCGACTTTGCCTTCGTCTCGACTGCCAGGCAGCCCTCCAAGAAGCCGTACCACATGGCGACGGCGTGGATCGTGCCGTCGTGGTTGAGGGTGCACATCGTCATGTTGTGGCGCTCGGCGAGGAAAGCCTCGATCTCCGACGGCGTCATCTTGATCAAGGAGCGCTGGTTGACCCCAGGGCTCATCGGGCTCGAGGACACCTCGCAATGAAAGCCCGTCGGTGGACCGCCGGCAAACGCAGCGCTGCCGGCACCGCCGCTTCCCAGCTGGGCGTCGGCAGGCTAAATAGAAGGGATGCCTTCCATGAGAGCCGTGCTGGCGGCCGAGCCGGGCGGTGCCCCCGGTCGCCTGGGTGCGATCGACACCGCAGAGCTGCCGGCGGGCGACCTCGTCGTCAAGGTGACCTACTCGAGCCTCAATTACAAAGACGGCCTGGCCGTGACGGGGAGGGGGAAGATCGCCCGGATCTTCCCCCTCGTCTGTGGCATCGACCTCGCCGGCGTGGTCGAGTCGTCCGGCTCGCCCGAGTTCTCGCCCGGCGACGAGGTGATCGTGACCGGCTGGGGCCTCGGCGAGGAACGCCACGGCGGCTACGGCGAGCTGGCCCGGGTCGAGAGCGCCTGGGCGGTGCGCCTCCCGGCGGAGCTCTCGAGCTTCGAGGCGATGGCGATCGGCACGGCGGGCCTCACGGCCATGCTCTGTGTCCTGGCGCTCGAGCGCCACGGCCTGGAGCCCGGCGGGGAACTGCCGGTGGCGGTGACCGGGGCAGCCGGAGGGGTCGGCTCTGTGGCGGTGGCCCTCCTCTCGCGGGCCGGCTACAAGGTGGCCGCCGTGAGCGGGCGACCCGAGCAGGAGGGCTACCTGAGAAGGCTCGGGGCGAGTGAGATCCTCCCGCGAGCCGCCCTCGAGGAGGAAGAGCCCCGGCCGTTAGGCCGCCGGCGCTTCGCCGGCGCCGTCGACGTCGCCGGCGGCCCCATCCTCGCCAGCTTGCTGCGAGAGACCGACTACGGGGGCTGCGTGGCCGCCTGCGGCCTCGTCGGCAGCGCTGAGCTCGAGACGACCGTCCATCCTTTCATCCTCCGGGCTGTCGACCTCGCCGGCGTCGAGTCGGTCCGCTGCCCGACCCCACTCCGCCAACTGGCCTGGGAACGGCTCGCCCGCGACCTGCCGCACTCGGTGCTCGAGGAGATGACCGTCTCGGCCGGCCTCGAGGAGGTGCCCGGGCTGGCCGCCGAGATCGTGGCCGGCCGAGTGCGGGGAAGGGTCGTCGTCGCTGTAGACCGATAGATGCCCGTCTACGGCGTCGACCGGCGGTCCTACGAGGATGGCGGGCTGGCGGCACCTCCACCGAGCCGCTTCCCGGGCCGCCCGGTGGAGACGGCGCTCGTGCTCGGAGGGGGCGGCAACAGGGGTGCCGCCCAGGTCGGGATGTTGCGTGCCCTGGTGGAGCGGGGGATCAGCCCCGATCTCATCGTGGGCACCTCCATCGGGGCGCTGAATGGGGCTGCCTTCGCTGGCAGCCCGACGATCGAGGGTGTCTACCTGGCGGCCGACGTCTGGCACCGCATCGGGGTGGATGACGTCTTCACCCGCGGTCGCTTCCACGGCAGCTGGCGCTATCTCGAGAGGCGCCCCTCGGTCTTCTCCATGGACCGCCTCCGCGAGATCGTCACGTCCTACCTCCGCTTCGAGGTGCTCGAGGACTCGCCCATCCCACTTCTCATCGTCGCCTCGAGGCTGGACGACGGTCGGGAGGAGTGGTTCACAGAGGGCCCGGCGGTGGAGGCGATCATGGCCTCGGCCGCCCTGCCCGGCCTCTACCCGGCGGTCGAGATCGCCGGGCACCGCTACTTCGACGGCGGCGTGCTCGACAACGTCGGCCTCTCGGCCGCCCTCGCCTACGGCGCGAAGCGCGTCTACGTCCTTTTGTGCGGGAGGGTGGACGCCCCGCCCCCTTCCTTCTCCCGGCCGTTCGAGGCGATGTTCTCGGCCTTCACCCTCGCTCTCGGGGCGAGGCTGCGGCGCGACCTCTCTCAGGTCCCTCCCGGCGTCGACGTGGTGGTGGTCGAGCTGCCAGGAGCTGCGATGTTCGACCCGCAGGACTTCTCGCGCACAGACGACCTCATCGCCGAGGGCTACCAGCTCGCCCGCATCGCTCTCGACGAGTACGCCGAGTCGGCGCCGGCGCGCAGCCGTTCGCCCCTGCGCCGCCGTCAGCTGTGGCGGCCGCAGTCGAGAGCGGCAGAGGTAGCCGAGGAGCCGCCGCCCGAGTCGACTCGGTAGCAGAGCTCACCGCCTCTCTCGAAGCGCTCGGCCTCGCCGCGCAGGCGGAGGAATTCGAGGTGGGCGTAGGTCTCGCTCTCGGCCATCATCCCCCTGAGCCGCGCCGGAAAGAGGCGGCGGGCCAGCTCGACGACACTCTCTTCGCCTCCCCCGGCCGCCTCCCTCAGGCTCGCCAGCCGGCGGTCGTGATGGGCGAGGATCTGGCGCACCCGGCCCGCCAGGTCCGAGAAGGGGTGGCCGTGGGCGGGCAGCACCGTCGTGACGCCGAGCTGCAAGAGCCCGGCGAGAGAGGCAGCGAAGGTCCCGAGCGGGTCGGCCAGCGGCGTGATGCCACCGATGTGGGGCGTGATGGTGGGCAGCACGTGGTCGCCCGAGAGGAGGACCCCGGCCTCTTCGTCGTAGAGGCAGAGGTGGTCGCCGGTGTGTCCCGGTGTGTGCAAAGCCCGCCAGCTGCGCCCCGCCAGCTGCAGCTGCTCGCCGTGGTGGAGACGGCGGGTCGGCCGGGGCGGGCGGGCATAGGGGGCGAGACCGTGGCGGGCCAGCCTGTGCCCGAGACGCTGGCGCCTGCTCCACTCGAAGGGGATGCCGCCCCAGGGGGTGCGGCCGGTGCGGGCCATCTCGACATAGGGGCTGTCGGATGGCTGCGGCCGATCGAGCCAGGTCTGGAAGGAGCGCTCGACGATGAGGTCGGCCCCTGCTCTTTTGGCGAGGAGCTCGGCAGAGCCGAAGTGGTCTGGGTGCGAATGGGTGACTATGACCGAATGGACCGCTTCGAGCTCGATCCCGGCCGCTTCGAGCCTCTCTCCTATCGCCTTCCAGGTCGCCCTGCCCGGCATGCCGGCGTCAACCAGCGCCACCCCTGCCTCGTCCACCAGGGCATAGCAGTTGACGTGGCCGAGGCCGGTGAACTGGATGGGCAGCTGCAGGCGGAGGACGCCTGGTGCCACCTCGGCCACCTCGCTCGAGGCAGCTTCCTGCTCCTGGCGGCGGCGCTGCGCCGGCTCGCTCACTCTCCTGCCGGGGCTTGCTCGGCGGTCTCCGGGGGGGCCGGCCGGAGGAAGTTCTCCTTGTAGTAGAGGAGCTCGGAGACGCTCTCGCGGATGTCGTCGAGGGCGCGGTGGGCCGTCTGCTTGTGAGGACGGGCGGAGTAGACCGCCGGCGCCCACCGCTTGCAGAGCTCTTTCACGCTCGAGACGTCGATGCTGCGGTAGTGGAAGTGGTCGTCGAGCTCGGGCAGGTAGGCCCGCAGGAAGGTGCGGTCCATGGCGATCGAGTTGCCGCAAAGGGGGGTCTCGCCGCTCTGGCAGTGCTGGCGCACGAACTCGAGGGTGGCGGCCCCCGCCTCCTCCAGGCTGACCGTCGAGGACCTGATCGCCTCGAGCAGCCCGGAGGTGGTGTGCATGCGGCGCACGACGTCGTCCATCGCGGCCAGCTTCTCCTCCTCGGCGTGGAGGACGAGATCGGGCCCCTCGGCGAGGATGTTGAGGTCGTCGTCGGTGACGAGGGTTGCTATCTCGACGATGACGTGGCGGTCTGGGTCGAGGCCGGTCATCTCGAGATCCATCCAAACGAGCACGGCCGGGGATCGTAACGACCCAGCCGGGTACCCTGCGAGCCGTGCTCGAGGTGAAGGTGCTCAGCCTGGACCAACAGATGCCTCCACTCGCCCGGGCGCGGCCGGGCGACGCCGGCCTCGACCTGCGCTCCCGGGTGGACATCGTCCTTCGTGCCGGGGGAGGAAGGGCGCTCGTGCCGACTGGCATCGCCCTCGAGCTGCCCGAGGGCACGGCCGGCCTCGTCCTTCCCCGCAGCGGCCTGGCGCTCGACCACGGCATCACGTGCCTCAACGCTCCCGGTCTCATAGACGCCGGCTATCGGGGGGAGGTGGGAGTGATCCTCCTCAACACCGACCCGGCCGAGGGGTTCGCGGTCGCCCGGGGAGACCGCATAGCCCAGCTCGTCGTCGTCTCTTTGCCGGAGCTCGATCTCGTGCCGGTGCTCTCGCTCGGTGCCAGCGAGCGGGGAGAGGGCGGCTTCGGTCACACTGGCCGGGTCTGACAAGAAGGCGGCTCGGCGGGCAAGATGCCTCCGGTCCGAAGGGAGACGCCATGGAGCGGCTGAGTGGCCTCGACGCCATGTTCTTTTATCTCGAGACCCCGAGCTCGCACATGCACGTCGCCGGTGTCTACGAGCTCGAGCTGGGCGGCCGCCCGGTCACCTTCGAGGCGATCAAGGCGATGGTCGCAGAGCGTCTGCCGCTGGCGCCGGCCTTCCGACGCCGGTTGGTGGAGGTGCCCTTTCGCATAACCCACCCCTACTGGGTGGAGGATCCCGACTTTGACCTCGACTACCACGTCCGGCGGGCTGCCCTGCCCTCGCCGGGGGGGAGAGCCGAGCTCGAGGAGTTCGTTGGTCAAATCGTCGGGCTGCCCCTCGACCGCTCCCGGCCGCTCTGGGAGATGTACGTCGTCGAGGGGCTCGCTGGGGGCCGGCTGGCGATCGTCACCAAGGTCCACCACGCAGCCATCGACGGCATCTCGGGCGCCGAGATCGCCGCCACCTGGCTCGACCTCGAGCCGGAGCCGGCTCCCCGGGAGCTCGAGGACGACTGGGAACCCGAGCCGCTCCCGAGCGAGGTGGAGCTGATCGCCTTCGGCCTTGCCAGCCTGGCCGGCCACCCGTTGAAGGCGGCCCGCTCGGCCCGCCGCATCCTCGAGAGCGCCTTGCACCTGACAGAGCACAACCGCCAGCTCGAGACGCCGCCGCCGCCAGCTCCCTTTGCCGCTCCGAAGACCTCGCTCAACCAGGCTCTCACCCCTCACCGGCGGGTGGCCTTCACCGAGCTGGCGCTGGCAGACCTGAAGGCCGTGAAGAACCACTTCTCCTGCAAGGTGAACGACGTCGTGCTCGCTGCTTGCGCCGGCGCCCTGCGCCGCTACCTGCTGGCCGGGGAGGAGCTGCCCGAGACGCCGCTCGTGGCGATGGTGCCGATCTCGGTGAGGAGCGAGGACGAGCTGGGCACGCACGGCAACAAGGTCTCGGCGATGCTGACCTCGCTTGCCACCGAGGTGGCCGACCCGGCGGAGCGGCTGCGGGCCATCGCCAGCTCGACCTCGAGGGCCAAGGAGCAAGAGCGCCTGATCGGTGCCGAGACGCTCACCGACTGGACCGAGTTCACCTTCCCTGCCCTCATAGGGCGGGCCTCCCGCCTCGTCTCTTCGACCCGGGTCTTCGACCGGCTTCGGCCGGCGTTCAACGTCACGATCTCGAATGTGCCCGGCCCGTCGTTCCCCCTCTACTTCGCCGGCGGGGAGGTCACGAGCTTCTACCCCCTCGGCCCCGTCGCCGAAGGCGTCGGCCTCAACATCACCGTCCTCAGCTACTGCGGAACGGTCTATTTCGGCCTCAACGCCTGCCGGGAGAGCGTCAGCCGGCTGGCAGAGCTGCCCGGGATGCTGGCAGAGGCGATGACAGAGCTGCTCGCCCTCACCAACAAGCGGGCCGGTCAACGCCGCGGCCGGGCTCGCCCAGCTGTCGCCTGAGCCCGGTGGTGCCCGGCTGAGCATCGGCTCTGCCGCAGCCAGCCTCGACCGAGTCGGTGGCTCGGATGGGGGCTTTTCTGAAAGCGAGGTGACCAGACGCGCCGAGGCCATCGAGGGGCGAGGGCGACTTCGCGCCGGCCGGCGCCAGGGACTAGGAAAGGACTGGCCGGGCGAAGGGCCCGGCCCTCGGGAGGGGAGTCGGGTTGAGCTATGAGGTAAGAGGAGTAGTTGCTCGCTCCAAGAAGGCGCCTGTCACCGTCGAGAGCATCCTCGTCCCGGAGCCCGGAGCGGGTGAGGCCCTGGTGAAGGTGCAGGCCTGCGGTGTCTGCCACACGGACCTGCACTACCGAGAGGGCGGGATCAACGATGACTTCCCCTTCCTCCTCGGCCACGAGGCCGCCGGCGTCGTCGAGGCCGTCGGCCCCGACGTCACCTCTGTCGCGCCCGGCGACTTCGTGGTGCTCAACTGGCGGGCGGTCTGCGGCGAGTGCCGCTCCTGCCGTCGGGGCCGCCCCTGGTACTGCTTTGCCACCCACAACGCCAGCCAGAAGATGACGCTCGAGGACGGCACTGTGCTCTCACCGGCTCTCGGGATCGGGGCATTCGCCGAGAAGACCCTCGTGGCTGCAGGCCAGTGCACCCCGGTCGACCGCCGGGCCCGCCCCGAGGTGGCCGGTCTCCTCGGCTGCGGTGTGATGGCAGGCCTCGGCGCTGCCATGCTCACCGGTGAGGTGAGCCGGGGCGACTCTGTGGCGATCTTCGGCTGCGGTGGCGTCGGGTGTGCTGCCATCGCAGGAGCGGTGCTGGCCGGGGCCACCACTGTCATCGGAGTCGACATCGATCCCCGCAAGCTCGAGCTGGCCAAGTCCTTTGGTGCGACAGCCGTCGTCGACGCCGGCACCGAGGACGTCGTCGAGTCGGTTAGGGCGCTCACCGGCGGCTTCGGTGCCGACGTCTGCATCGAGGCTGTCGGCAACCGGAAGGTCTTCGAGCAGGCCTTCTACGCGAGGGACCTGGCGGGCACCGTGGTGCAGGTCGGGGTCCCCACCCCGGAGATGCGTCTCGAGCTGCCGATGATCGAGCTGTTCGGCCGGGGAGGGCGGATCGCCCCTTCCTGGTACGGCGACTGCCTGCCGAGCCGGGACTTCCCGATGCTCGTCGACCTCTACCTCGAGGGCCGCCTCGACCTCGACCGCTTCGTCTCCGAGACGATCGGCCTCGACGAGGTCGAGGAGGCACTGCACCGGATGGAGCGTGGCGAGGTGCTGCGGTCGGTCGTGGTGCTCGGCTCCTAAGCTCCGCCCCCCGATCGGCCCCTCACGGCCGCGTCCCGCCAGGTCGAGAGCGGAGACCGGAGGCGTCATCGTCCGATGCTCCTCACAGGTCGAGAACAGCCCATCGCTGACTCGAAGGAGGAAAGGAGGCGTCTTCTCTTCGGTCTCCGCCTCGACCTCGACGAGGGTGAGCACCGCTCGTCTAGCTTGGCCCAGTGCCTCGTCATGGGATCTTCCTGGCCCCTTTCAACGACTTCGCCGACCCGGGCCGGGTGGTCTCGCTCGCCGCCGCGGCGGAGGGTGCGAGCTGGGACGGCCTCTTCCTCTGGGATCACGTGATCCGCCGTCCCGAGCAGGCGCTCGAGGTCAGCGACGCCTACGTCGTCCTGGCCGCCGTGGCCTCGGCGACGAGCCGGCTCAGGCTGGGCACGATGGTCACTCCCATCGTCCGTCGCCGCCCGCAGGTGCTGGCACGCCAGGTAGCCACCCTGGATGTCCTCTCGGGAGGCCGTTTCACGCTCGGGCTCGGGCTCGGCGTCGACTCGACTGGTGAGCTGAGCCGTTTCGGCGAGGTGGTGGATGCGAGAAGGCGGGCGGCCATCCTCGACGAGGGGGCCGATCTCGTGGCGAGCCTCTTGAGCGGAGAGCCCGTCGACCACGACGGGCCCCACTTCCAGGCAAGGGGAGTCCAGTTCCGGCCGAAGGGCTTGCAGGAGCCGAGAGTGCCCATCTGGCTGGCGGCCAGCGCGGGCCGCATGCGTCCCCTCGAGCGGGCCGCCCGGTACGAGGGGGCCTTCCTCATCGAAGCCTCGCCCGAGCAGATCGAGCGCTCGATCGCCCGGCTGTCGCAGCTGCGGGGCGGCCTCGCCGGTTTCGAGGTGGCCGTGCTGTCGGGCTGCGGTCTCAGCCCGAGCGAGATGGATGGTCTCGGGATCGCCTGGTCGATGTACGAGGTGCGGCCCGAGGCAGCCGGCGACGAGGTCCGCACCGTGGTCGCAGCTGGCCCCCCGGGAGCCAGTTGAGCACCCTGATACGACCCGAGCGCGGGCCGGGCACGTCGGAGCCAGTAAGCAGCCGGTTGCGACAGCGCTCGCCCTCCGAAGCATTCCTCTCAGGGCAACGGACGGTGCCGTGAGCCATGAGCGATGTGGCTGCCCCTCGGTGTGCTCGGCCGACGTCACGCTGTTGCAAGGACGGGGAGGATGTGACGTGATCTTGCTACCATGGTCCCGCGCGGACGTGGCTCAGTTGGTAGAGCATCACCTTGCCAAGGTGAGGGTCGCGGGTTCGAGTCCCGTCAGATCG
>JAJYQK010000166.1:0-15098 GCA_021794645.1 Actinomycetes bacterium | reverse complement strand
CGCTCCAGTCGTCCGTCCCGGTGCGCGCTTGCTCTTTTGGCCTGAACCCAAGGCCAAAGTGGCTTTCGGCCCTAGCTGCCTGCAGAGCGCGGGTCTTGACTATCGGACAAATGGCCGAGGAGCTGGACGAGACTGCGAAGGCGGCTCATGCGGTCTTCCTGTACGACGTGATCGAGGTCAACCGGTCAATCTCGGCTGTCTGGGCGAGGCTCTGCGACGACGGCGCTTGGCTGGCTCCTTTGGCCGAGCGCGCCACCGACAGAGGGGATCGCCTGCTCAAGGTGGGCCCCGGGCGTGGCAGTCTCAGCAGCCGTGAGGTGAAGATTCGCGTCGGTCGTTGCAGCTACCGGGACGGCATCAGCTACATCCCGATCCGCTGGGAGGCCACCCGGCTCTCGCGCCTTTTCCCCATCCTCGACGGCACGCTCGAGCTCAGCTTGCTCGAGGGGGAGCGCTGCTGCCTGGCGATGAAGGCTTCCTATCGCCCGCCCCTCGAGGGGCTGGGACGGGTCATCGATTCTGCGCTCATGCACCGGGTGGCGGCGGCGACGGTGCGCTCGTTCTTGCGAGAGGTCGCCCAGAGCTTCGAGACACAGGGTGAGCTGACGCCCTGAGCAGGCTCTTTTTTGTCTTTACCCAACCTTTGCTCAATTCTCGACGGCGACCGGTCCCGCCCGCCCTACCGTCGATGACTTGGCAGTAGAGGCAGTCCCCGCCGTGCCGAGGGCGCCGCGCCGCTCGCAGGCGCGTCACGGCTGGCTCCTGCTCGCACTGGGCGGCCTCCTGCTCGCGGGTTGTGCCACAAGCTCGGTCGGTGCCGGCGACAGGGGACACCGCTCCAGGCCCGAGCGCACCGTCAGCCCGGAGAAGAGCTCGTCTACCAGCTCTGCTCCGAGCACCACGGCGAACTCGGTCGCGAAGAAGAAGGTCGTGCTCCTCCATCCGTTGCCGTCGCCGGCGCCGCTTGCTCGCTTCCCCGGCGAGGGGGGCGGCGGAGCCTGGCACCGAGCCGGCCGGGTCGTCGAGGGCCGTCCTGCGGTCTTCGAGACGACGCTGACACCGCCGGGCTCAACCGACCCGGCCGGCATCGCCTGGATGGACCCCCGCCTCTTGCGAGCCCAGCTCTACTCCGGCAGCCTCAGCCCGGGCGGTGGACCGTGGCACTACACGGCGCCGATCTCGAAGACGGCCGCCCGCACACTGGTGGCGGCGTTCAACGGCGGGTTCAAGTTCCCCGCCGCCGAGGGCGGCTACTACTCCGAGGGAAAGCTCGTCTTCCCGCTCCGCCCCGGGGGCGCCTCGCTCGTCATCTACAAGGACGGCACCGCCACGGTGGGCGCATGGGGAACCGGTGGCCTCACGATGTCGGCGAAGGTGGCGGCTGTCCGCCAGAACCTGACCCTTCTCGTCGACAACGGCCGGCCCGTGCCGGGGCTCAACCCGAACGACACCTCTGTCTGGGGAGCGACCCTTGGCGGGACGCCGTATGTCTGGCGTTCGGGCATAGGCGTCACCGCAGACGGCGCCCTCGTCTACGTCTACGGGCCCAACCTCGACATCGTGCAGCTGGCCGCCCTGCTGGCCCGGGCTGGTTGCGTCCGGGCCATGACGCTCGACATGAACCCCGACTGGACGGTCTTTGTGACCTTCGACGCCCCGTCGGGAGTCCCCGCCACGCCGGCGGATGGCACATCTCTTCTCCCTGGGACGGTGCAGAGCGCCGCCACCTTCTTCGCCCCCTGGTGGGCGCGGGACTTCATCACGATGTCGGCCCGCTGAGCAAGGGCCGAGCGGTAGCCAATCTCTTCTCGTCTCGCCTTGACTTGGCTGGCGGTCGTGCTTGGTGATGGCAGCGGTCATCGGCAGGCCGCGCCGGGCCGACCGATCCTTGGCCCGTCTGCGCCGGGCAGGCTCAGAGGCTCTCGGTGACAGCGGAGCTGTCACCTCGCCCAGTGCTGCACAGGTGCACCTCGACGAGCGACGCCTGAAGCACGGCCGGTGCCCCCTCGCCCCTGAGCGAGCGCGGCTTTGTCGGCCGAGTCTCCTCCGGGTTCGGGCTTTCCCCGAGCCGGCGGCGCCCTCTTCAAGCCACTCCGTCGCACCACGGCCGCTTCCCGGCCCGGCGAGGTTGTCCGGCGGGCGGCGGGACCGACCCCGGCCATGCTCGTGGTCCCGAGCGAGCGGCGGGCGCTGAGGATCTGCGGCGGGATCGCTACCCGGGCTGAGCGGCCCTGCTCCGGTCCGCTTCCAAGGTCACCACGGCCTCGACGCCGCCTTTCTCAGCAGCTTCGAGGCGGACAGAGCCTCCAGAGACGCGCACCAGCTGAGCCACTATGGCAAGGCCGAGACCGGTCCCGCCGCTACCCGAGCCGTCGGCCCGCCAGAAGCGATCGAAGGCCCGTTCTCGTTCGCTCAGGCTCATCCCCGGTCCCGAGTCGGTCACCCGCAGCTCCACCTCGCCGTTGCTGCGGCGCACTCGGAGCGAGACCTCACCGCCCGGCGGGGTGGCCTCGAGGGCGTTCGAGAGGAGGTTGTCGAGAATCTGTTCGAGATGGCCCTCGCAGGCAAGGGCGCGGCCGGCCTCCGCTGGCTTGGCGAAGCTCAGGACCACCTGTCGCTCCTCGGCGAGCGCCCGCCAGACCTCGGCTCGCTCGCCGGCGACCGCGGCCGCCTCGACGGCCTGGCGCACCGGCCGGCTGCCTTCGGCCCGAGCCAGCGAGAGCAAGCCGTCGACAAGCCGCGAGAGCCTGTCCACTTCGGCTATGGCCAGCGCCAGCTGCTCCTCCTCGCTCCCCCCGAGGCTCCGCTCGAGGTTCTCGAGGCGCAGGCGGAGCGCTGTCATGGGCGTCCGCAGCTGGTGCGAGGCGTCCGCCACGAAGGCTCGCTGGGCGCCCAGGAGCTCTTGGAGACGGTCGGCCATCTCGTTGACGGCCTGGCCGAGGGAGCGCAGCTCGGCCGGCCGCCGGCGCACCGGCGCCCGCTCCGAGAGGGCTCCCGCCCCGAGGGCGGCCACGGCTCTCTCGATCTGGCTCACGGGACGGGAGAGCGAGCGGGCGATGAGCGTCCCGAGCACAGCCGCCACCGCCAAGGCGCCGGCCCCGAAGAGCCCGAGGGCGAGCCAGTAGGCGGCGATGCGACGATGGAGGGGAGCGGCGGAGACGTTGAGGACGAGCACGAAGCGGCGCGCCTTGCTCGTCTTCGGAGCAGCTTGCACTGCCAGGCTGGCTCCGACCGGAAGGGCCATCGAGAGAAAGTCGTCGTCGCCGTCGCTGCTGACCTCGGCCGTCGCCACGCGGCCCCGCCGGGCGGCGGCCAGCAGCCGTCTCGTCCCGGGGTCGTCTGCCTCCTCGGCCGCCTTGCTCCCCGCCCGCACGAGGACCTGCCCGTGCTCTTCCAGCAGGACCGCCGAGCGGTCTTCGACGGCATAGCGGATGAGCACCCGCCTGGCGGTGGCGAAGTCGTGGCGGTCGAGGGCGGTGCCGACGACGACAGAGAGCGAGCCGGCGTCCTTGCGGAGCTCGGAGAAGGCAGTGACCCGGGCGTCGTGAGAGAGGCTGATGCCGAAGGGAACCTCCAAGGCGACGACGAGGACGAGAGCGAAAAGGAGGAATCCGGCGATGAGCCGGCGCTTCACTCGGCCACAGCCAGGCGGAAGCCGACGCCGCGGCTCGTCTCGATCCAGGCCGGGTCGCCGAGCTTGCGCCGGAGCGAGGCGATGTGGACGTCGACGGTCTTCGATGTCCCGTACCAGTGGGGGTCCCAGACCTGGGCGAGGATCTCGCGCCGCGTCACCATGGCGCCCGGGTCGTTCGCCAGCACCGAGAGGAGGTCGTACTCCTTCGGGGTGAGGGCGATCTCCTCGCCCCGCACAGTCACCCTGTGGCGCCGGCGGTCGATCTCGAGCGGTCCGATCTGCTGTGTGACCTGGCCGGGCTGTTGGCTGCCGGTGCGGCGGCTGACGGCCCGGATCCGGGCGACCAGCTCTCGGAAGCTGAAGGGCTTAACGACGTAGTCGTCCGCCCCGAGCTCGAGGCCGGTGACCCGGTCCACCTCGTCGTCGCGGGCCGTGAGGATGATGATCGGGACGCTCGAGCCTGCCCGCAGGCGGCGACAGACCTCGAAGCCGTGACCGTCGGGGAGGCCGAGGTCCAAAAGGACGAGGTCGGCCGAGGGAGCCTTGAGGGCCTCGCGGGCCGTCCCGACGGCTTCGACCTGGAAGCCCTCCCGCCCGAGGCCGATGGCGAGCGAGTCTGCAATCGCCTTGTCATCTTCGACCAGGAGAACCCTCACGCCGACCTCCGAGCGCCGTACCTTGCCCACCCCCACGCCAGGGTGGCCCGTCGCGTCGTCACCCACCGATCCGACTTGGGCAAATCTTTACCACCGCTTGCCGGCCGCGCGGCGTCGTGCCCGTAAGGTCGGCTCGGTGAGAGGCGGGCTCCCGCAGGGCGTCGGCCAGCCGACCGCAGGGTACCCAGGTGGGGAGCTATGAGCACGCGCCCGATCGCCCCCCGTCTGCGGCCCGTCAGCACCGCCGGCTCCCCGCTCGGAGGCCACTCTCTCCTGCGCTCGATGCGGCCCCGCCAGTGGGTGAAGAACGTGCTCGTGCTGGCCGCACCAGCCGCCGCCGGTGTCCTGCCCCACCCGGCTGACCTCTGGCGCACGGCGGTCGCTCTCGTTGTCTTCGTAGCCGCCTCTGCCGCCACCTATCTCGTGAACGACGTCATCGACAAGCCGGCAGACGAGCTGCACCCGGTGAAGAGGCTCCGCCCCATCGCCTCCGGCCAGCTACCCGTGCCGACGGCCCTTCTGGTCGCCGCCCTGCTCGGCTTTGGGGCCCTTGCTTGCTCCGCCGCCCTTGCCCTCCCCCTGGCGGCAGTGGTGGGCGCCTATCTCGCCATCAGCATCTCCTATTCGCTCTACCTGAAGCGCCTGCCCCTCGTGGAGATGGCCTGTGTCGTCTCAGGCTTCACGCTCCGGGCCGTCGCCGGGGGAGCGGCCAACCACGTGCCCATCTCGCCGTGGTTCCTCCTCATGACCTCTTTCGGCGCCCTTTTGATCGTGGCGGGAAAGCGAAGCTCCGAACAACAGGTCCTCGGCGACGTCCAGGCCACCACCCACAGGGCGGCGCTCGGGGCCTACCCGCCGGAGTTCCTCCGCGGCGTCCGGCTGCTGGCGATGACCGTCACGGTCACCACCTACTGCCTATGGGCCTTCGAGCGAGCGGCTCTGCTGCGGCCCGGTCATCCCCGCGGGCTGTTCTGGTTCGAGCTCTCCATCATCCCCTTCGTCCTCGCCGTGCTCGCCGTCGAGCTCGGCATCATGAAAGGCAGAGGTGGCGAGCCCGAGGAGATGGCGCTCTCGGACCGGCTGCTCCAGGTACTCGGGCTGGCCTGGGTGGCTCTCGTCGTCTGCGGCATCTACGCATGAGCCTCGCCGAGGAGCGTCAGCTCCTCGCCGGCTGGGGCCGGGCGGGCAAGAGCGCGGCCCGGCTCGTGAGCCCGAGCTGCACCCAAGAGGCCGAGAAGGTCCTGGCCGCGCTTGGGAACGAGGGCGGCCGGCCCGCCATCGCCCGTGGTCTCGGCCGCTCCTATGGCGATGCCGCTCAGTGCGGCGGCGGCACGGTCATCGACTGCCGGGGGCTGACAGCGCCCTTCGAGATCTCGCCCTCCGGGCTCTGCCGAGCCGGGGGTGGGCTCTCCATCGACTCCCTCCTCGAGCGAGCAGTCCCGGCCGGCTGGTTCGTCCCCGTGACGCCGGGCACGAGGCAGGTGACTGTCGGCGGTGCGATCGCCAGCGATGTCCACGGCAAGAACCACCATGTCGACGGGGCCTTCGCCGCCCACCTGCGACGGCTCGAGCTGGTGGCGCCCACCGGCCGCATCCTCTGCGGGCCGGAGGACCCTGCCTTCGCCGCTAGCTGTGGGGGGATGGGCCTCACGGGCGTCATCACCGAGGCGACCTTCCAGCTCATCCCCATCGAGAGCTCGAGGATCAAGGTCGAGACCGAGCGGGCTGGCGATCTGGACGCCTGCATGGCCCTCTTGGCAGAGCGGGCCGAGGAGCACCGCTACTCGGTCGCCTGGGTGGACGGGCTGGCGGGCGGGCGGAAGCTGGGCCGATCGGTTGTGACGAGGGGGGACCACGCCAGGCCAGCCGAACTCCCCGCCGGCGCAGCGAAGGACCCTCTCGCCTACCGGCCCCGCCAGCGGTTCCGCGCCCCACTGGCGCCGCCGCTCTCGCCGCTCTCGCCGGCCACCATCGCGCTGATGAACGAGGTCTGGTACCGGAAGGCCCCGAGGACCTCAAAGACGAGCTTTGAGTCGATCGCCTCTTTCTTCCACCCTCTCGACGCCGTCGGGGACTGGAACCTCCTCTACGGCACCCGCGGCTTCATCCAGTACCAGTACGTCGTGCCCTTCGGTGCCGAGGAGGTGGTGCGGGACTCCCTCGAGCGCCTCGGGAGAGCCGGCCATCCGCCCTACCTGGTCGTCCTCAAGACCTTCGGCCCGCCAGGCCAGGGCCACCTCTCCTTCCCGCGGGAGGGCTGGACGCTGGCGCTCGACCTGCCGCTCGGCCGGGCCGGGCTCGCCGAGGTGCTCGACGGCCTCGACGAGCTCGTGGCCGAAGCCGGCGGCCGGGTCTACCTCACAAAGGACTCCCGGCTCCGTCCCGAGCTGCTCGAGCAGATGTACCCCCGGCTTCCCGCCTGGCGGGAGGAGGCCCGCCGGCTCGATCCCGACGGCATCATGAGCTCTGACCTGGACCGGCGACTCGGCCTGCGCCGGTCACCCGAGAAGAAAGCTCTAGGGAAGTGAACGACGCTACCGGGATGCCCCAGCGGGTCCTCGTCGTCGGAGGCTCATCCGACATAGCCCGCCAGATCCTCCTCCTGCTCGCTCGTAGGCGCCTCGTCCACGTCGTCTTGTGCGGCCGGGACCTCGCCGCCATGGAGGAGGTTGCAGGCGAGCTCCGTCGGGTTGGGGTGAGCCGTGCCGAGTGCCTCTCTCTCGACCTCACCGAGCCGGGCGGCCTCGGCGAGCTGGCGGAGGAGGCAACCGAGCGGCTGGGAGAGGTCGACCTCGCCCTCTTCTCGGCTGGCGAGCTCGGCAGCGCCGAGCTCGAGGAGCTCGACGCCGCTCGGGTGAGCCAGATGGTGGCGAGCAATTTCAGCGGCCAGGCTGCTATCGCCCTCGAGCTCGCAAAGGGTCTCCTCCGCCAGGGGAGCGGCCGCCTCGTCTTCATCTCCTCGGTGGCCGGTGTGCGGGTGAGGAGGGCCAATTTCGTCTACGGCGCCGCCAAGGCCGGCCTCGACAGCTTCGCCATCGGCCTCTCCGAGGCGTTGAGGGGGACTGGCGTGGGCGTGATGATCGTGCGACCGGGCTTCGTCCGCACGAAGATGACCGCCGGCCTCCCGGCCGCCCCCTTCTCGGTCGGTCCCCAAGAGGTGGCGGCGGCCGTGCTGGCCGGCCTCGAGGAGGGCCGGGAGGTCGTCTGGGTGCCTGCGCCCCTGCGCTTGGTCTTCGGTCTCCTCCGACTGCTGCCGCAGGCGCTCTGGCGACGGCTGCCCGGCTAGCGCCTTATGTTGCGGGCCGACATGGTGAAGAAGTCACGGGCCCACCAGCTGACGAAGTAACGGTTCGCCGGTCCGGCCATGTCGGCGAGGGGGAGGAGGTCTGTGCCGTTCGCCGGGCTGGCGAGGCCGTGGGGGCTCTTCGGGTCGAACGTGGCGTAGTTGACCCAGTCGGTGTTGATATCGAGCTCCATCGCCCGCACCGCCCCGGCCCGGACGAGGAGGTGGGCCAGGTCGGTGATGTTGAGCCCGGGACCGCCGACGTAGACGAGGGCCCCGTTCTTGGTGATGCCGATGCCGGAGCGGGAGACATAGACGGCGTTACCGAGGGTCAGGCCCCATACGGAGGTGTCGTTGGCGTTGAGGCCCGGCACCGGCCTGCCGTTGTTCACGAGCAGTCGCAGGTTCTGGCGGACCGCGACGACCTTCGGGGTCATCTTCACCTGAGAGCCCCAGGCGCCGATGGCTACCGAGCCGCCCTTGTAGATGACGAAGGAGGCGGCGTCCTTTCTAAGGGGGATGATCGTCTTGCCCTGGGTGAAGTAGCCGCCATTGGCGTCCTGCATGGTGAAGCCGGCGTTGAAAGCGGCGACGAGGGTCCGGGCAGCCTGGGGCTTGATCGGGGCCGTGTACTTGTAGGGACCGCCGCCTGGGATGTAGCTGCCCGAGTAGAGCGTGGCCGAAAGCAGCCTCGTGTCCATCCAGGCGACCCCGTCGACGATGCTCGTGTGGATGGCGTCGGGCCGCATGAACGTCGTGTAGATGGCCGGCATGCCGTCGACCGGCCGCCCTGCCGGCGTCCACTGGCCCTCGCCCTTCAGCGCCGGATGGGCGAATGGGACGAGGGCGGCCGGCTTGGGCAGCGGGGTGACGCCGCTGTGCTGGCCACCGGAAGAAGAGGTCCTCGAGCCGTGGGAGCGGGGGAGGGCGGCAGCCGAGGGCTTGCCACCGACCGGAGGCGGGTGGTGGGAGTACCACCAGTTCTCGATGGAGGCGACGAGGCTGCCGCCGCCGTGATCGCGCACCCATTCGGCCCCGCGGGCAGGAAGCGAGAGCCCGAGCGAGGGGTTCGTCAGTGCCTCGCTCAGCGACACCCAGACAGGCGAGAGCGCCAAGATGACTATGACCAGGCCGGCGGTCTTGGGGTGGCGGCCCGGCCAGTAGCGGCGGCCGCGGCGGCGGGCCTTCTTCGCCTCGACCCGCTGGCGGTGGCGGCTCCAGAGGCTCGGAGCTGCCCGGCGGGCATGGCGGGGACCGCTCGAGGGGGGCACTTGGGAGGGGGCAGGGCGGGGGCGCGTCGACGCGACGGAGCTGCGACCCCCCGTACGGGTCTGTTCCATCTCCCTAGAGGATGCCCCGAAACCTCCCTTCTGACTCGTCGCCTTGGCCGATTCTGAACCGAGGGCGGCGGCGAGGGGGCTCGCCTCTCTTTCCTGGTGAGCACAGCCCCGCTCTAAGTGGCGGTAGCCGCCGGTGGCGGGCTGCCGGATATCGCCCACTTGGCGGAGCGGCTGGCAGGCAGCTGGGGCGGGCGGGAAGGAGGCCGGCGTGGAAGGCTCCCTGGTGGCGGGCAGAGTGTCCGCCATGGCTGACGAGCTTCGCCTGACGGCCCTCGCCGTTCAGGTGAGGCACCGGAGGGCGCGTGAGCGAGGCCGGAGCAGGAGAGACGACAGCTCTCCGGCTGCCCGCGGCCGGCCGGGTGCCCTCCCGCCCGGGAGCTGGCCGGCTGGTCGCCCCCCTCTGGCGCTTTGGCCCGATCGGCCTCGTCCTCGCCAGCTGCACCGCCCTTCTCGTCCTCCTCCGCTCCGAGCTCGTCCGGGTGCCCTACCTGAACGACTCGGCGATGGCAGAGGAGATGGTCCGCTTCGCGCTCGGCCGGATCCGCCACGGCCACTTTCCGCCCACCTCTTGGTTTCCCTACCTGAACCTCGGCTCGCCGCAGTTCCTCCACTACCAGAGCCTCGGAGCGATGCTGACCGCCCTCCTCGCCTGGCCCTTGGGGGTGGGAAGGGCCTTCACGCTCGTGGTCTGGCTTCTCATCGGGCTCTGGCCGCTGCTTGTCTACTGGGCCGCCCGCATCTTCGGCCTGGCGCCTGCCCCAGCTGCCCTGGCAGCCGCCCTCGCCCCCTTCCTCTCGAGCTTCACCGGTGTCGGCTACGAGCAGATCGGCTACACCTGGGCCGGCTACGGCCTTTTCAGCCAGCTCTTTGCGATGTGGACTCTTCCTCTCGCCTGGGCCCTCTCCTGGCGGGCGGTCGACGAGGGCCGCTTCGTGCTGCCGGCCTCGCTGGCGGTGGCGGCGACGGCGGCTTTCCACTTCGAGACCGGCTACCTCGCCTTTGCCGCCCCCCTCTTGTTCGCAGCCGTCCAGCCCCGCCGCCTCGTCCACCGGGTGCTGCGGGCGGGTGCGCTCATCGGGGGAGCGGGCCTCCTTTGCGCCTGGGTGATCGTCCCTCTCGTCGCGGAGGGCAAGTGGGCGGCCATCAATCAATTCCTCCAGGAGGGCCCCGATGCCCGCTCCTACGGCGCGGGGCGGGTTCTCTCCGCTCTCCTGGGCGGGGGAGTGCTCGACTGGCACCACTTCCCCGTGGTGAGCATCCTGGCCGGCCTCGGCCTCGCCTCGATCCTCTGGCCGGCCAAGCTGCCGCTCGCCCCCGAGCTGCCGCCGCTCGGGCGGCAAAGGCGAGCCGGGCTCGCCCTTGTCCTCCTTTTCTGCGCCTCGCTCGTGCTGTTCATCGGCCCGGCGTCGATCCACCTCCTCTTGCAGGTGGTGCCGGGCGGTCGCGACCTGTTCTTCCGCCGTTTCGTCATCGGCGTCCAGCTGGCAGCTCTCCTCCTCGCCGGCTACGGCTCGGTGGCCCTCTTCTACCTGAGCCGGGCCCTCTTCCTGGCCCTCGGCCACCTTTTCGGCCAGGAGGGCAGGGTGAGCCGCAACGCCGCCCTCCTCACCGCTGTGCTGCTCGCCGCCTCCATGGCGGACGGCTGGCTCTTTGCCGGCGGCCTGGCCGCGACGAACTCGGCCCTCGTCTCCTTGCAGGCCAGCCAGAGCGCCCGCCTGCAGGCGAGCCAGCTGGGCTCCCTCTTGCGGCTGGTCCGGCGGGGGGGAGGCGGTCGCGTCTTTGCCGGTGACCCCTCCGACTACGGGGCCAACTTCTTTGTGGGTGAGGTCCCGGTCTTCAAGTACCTGGCGGCACGAGAGGTGGACGAGGTCGGCTTCACGCTCCGCACGGCCTCGCTCATGAGCGACCCGGAGGTCTACTTCGACGCGTCGAATCCGGCCGACTACCGCCTCTTCGCCGTCCGCTGGCTCCTCTACCCGGCCGGAACGAGCCCGCTCGTAGCGGCTCGCCGGGTAGCAGGGCGGGGGAGCTATGTCCTCTACGAGCTGCCCAGGGTTGGCTACCTCCAGCTCGTCCAGACGCGGGGGCACCTGCGGGCGTCCTCAGGCGACCTGGCGACCTTTGCCGAGCCCTTCTTGCGCGGGCTTCCCTCGGTTGGCGCCGTCTACCCGACGGTCGCCTACGAGGGAGCGCCACCGGCGCCACCGCTGCTGGCACCGGCCGAGCGGCCCAGCCGGTCGCTCGGGCGGATCATCTCCGAGCGGGCCGACCTACCGGCCGGCAGGGTGAGCGCCGTTCTCGTCTGCACCCGCCGTTGTGTCGTGCTGCTCTCGGCCTCCTACGACCCGGGCTGGGTGGCGAGGGTGGACGGCCGTCGCGTCCGGGCCGAGATGATCGAGCCGGCGCTCGTCGGGCTAGTCGTCGGCCGTGGCCGGCACGACGTGAGCTTCAGCTATGGCGGCTATCCCGATTACCCGCTTCTTTTCGGGCTCGGCCTGCTCGGGCTGGGGCCGCTGTTCCTCCTCGATCGCAGCCGGCTGCTCGCCGATGCGCCGCAGCGATCGCAGGGCGCCAAAGGAGACAGGCATCGGTCCCCAGACGCTCACCAGCCGGAAGAGCGCCACGCCGAGCAGGGCGACCGAAAGGGGCGCTCCGGCGTACCAGAGGGTGAGGGGGAGCACCAGCATGAGGACGCCGGCACCGGCGAGCGGGCCGGTGCGGCGGGTGAAGACGGCACCGGTGGCGAGCCCGACGGCCAGGCGGGCGCCGTTCATGTGGTAGCCGAAGCAGGCGAGCGCCGCCCAGACGGCGAAGCCGTCGCCGATCCAGAACAGCTCCATCCCGACAAGGGCGGCCCACCTCGATGGGCGCCTGAAGAGGCGGCGAATAAGGGAGATGGCGGCGAGGAAGTCACCCAGTCGGCCGCGCCAGCCGGTCCGGCCCTCCAGGCCGGGGCCGAGCCGGCCGGCGAGGTGGAAGGCGAGGAGGAACCCCGGTAGCGGGGCGAGTATCCAGGGCCACGTGACGCTCGGGGGTGGTGCCCGGTAGCCCATCACCACGACTGCCAGCGAGGCGAGCAGGCCGACGATCGACAAGAGCCCGTGCTCGAGGCCACCGAGGGCCCAGACCCGCACCCGGGCCTCCCGGTCGTCGGCCCCAGCAGCGCGCAGCACGTAGTGGTCGAGGGCGCCACCCGAGTGGGCGAGAAAGCCTCCGAAGCCAGCGCTGACGACGGCCCGCATCTCGGTGGGCGAGAGAGCGGGGCCCCCTTCGGAGCAGAAGACCTCCTGGTAGGCGAAGTAGTAACCGACAAAGGAGGCGATAAGGCCGCCGCCTACCCCGAGGAGCCAGGCGGGCCGGAAGAGGTGGGTGGCGAGGGCCACCGCCCGGAAGCCGGCGATGTAGGCGACGCCGGTGGCAGCCCCGAGCTGCAGCGCCAGGGCGAGGAGCGCCAGGAGGGCCTGGTGGCGGCCGGGCCGGTAGAGGAACCGAGGTCGCCCTCTCGGCGGTGGGAGCCTCTCCATGCTGGCCTCCATCTACCCGCCGAGGAGGCTCTGCTCACAACTTCCGGCCGCGGCTGCGCGCTCGCGTCGCTGGCGGTCCAGCCGGCGCCCCCGGCGGCGGTTGACCGCTGGAGGCGGACCGGCGAGGATCGGGCCATGGCTCCCTCCGAGACAGTGAGCGGTGAGACGCTCTTTTCATCCCCCCGCTCCTTTGTCGCCCAGCCGCGGCTCTCCTACATCGCCGCCACCCCCGCTGGTGACCGGCTCGTGGCCGGTGTCGCCAGGCTGGATGAGGACGAGGGCAGCTTCGTCACATCCATCTACCGGCTGCACCCCGAGGGCGGCTCGCCAGTCCGCCTGACCCGCTCGAAGGAAGGCGAGAGCGGGGCGGCCTTCCTTCCCGACGGGAGGCTTCTTTTCCTCTCAGGCCGCCCCGCTGGCGAGGACGGCAAGGAGGAGGGCTCCGGCGCCTCGCTCTTCCTCCTCCCGGCCGAGGGGGGCGAGCCGTTCAAGGTTGCCGCCCGACCGGGCGGCATCAAGGCGGTCTTCCCGGCTCGCGCCGCCAACACGGTTGTGGTGACTGCCGCAGTCGCCCCCGGCGCCGCCAGCGACGAGGAGGACAAGCAGTGGTGGCAGGAGCGCAGGAAGAAGAAGGTGAGCGCCTCGCTCTATGCGGGCCTGCCGGTCAGGCACTGGGACAGCTATGTCGGGCCGGCCGAAGACCACCTCTTTCTGGCCGACCTAGCGGTCGGCTGCGATGGCCCGGTCGAGCTGCGCGACCTGACACCGGACGCCGGCTCGGCCCTCTTTGAGACCTCGGTCGCCCTCTCGCCCGACGGACGGCTCGCCGCCGCCATCTGGCGGGTCGGGCTGCCGGCCGGGCGCTACCGGACAGACCTCGTGGCGATCGACACCTCAAGTGGCGAGCGCCGGCTGCTGCTCAGCTACGAGGAGGGCGAGTACCACCTGGGCGAGCTGTCGTTCTCCCCAGACGGTTCCTCGGTGGTGGCCGTGCGAAGCTCCCGGGCGACCATCGACATGCCGGAGGTCGTCGACATCTGCCTCGTCGGGGTCGCCACGGGTGAGGTCCGCTCGATCGACCTCGGAGACGCCCCCTACCTCCACTCGGTGACCTTCTCTGCCGACGGCGAGAGCCTCCTCGCCGCCACCGACCTCGAGGGTCGGGCCCCGCTCTTTCGCGTGGCCCTGGCCGACGGCGCGGTGACCCGCCTCACGAGAGAGGGTGCCTTCGGGTCCGTCATCCCGCTCCCGGGCGGTGGCTGCTTCGCCCTCCGGGCTGCTGTCGACTCGCCGCCCCGGCCCGTGCGCCTGAGCGGGGAGCCCGGGGCAGAGCCTTCCTACATCGAGGTGCCCGGGGAGATCGCCCCCCTGCCCGGACGACTGGAGGAGGTGGCGACCACCGTGGCCGACGGCACGACGGTGCGGGCCTGGCTGGTCCTGCCCGCGGAGGCGAGCGCCTCCGCCCCGGCCCCGCTGGCGCTCTTCATCCACGGCGGCCCGGTCTCCTCCTGGAACAACTGGACCTGGCGCTGGAACCCCTGGCTGCTGGCTGCCCGCGGCTTCGCCGTGCTGCTGCCCGACCCAGCCCTCTCCACCGGTTATGGCCAGAAGATGATCGAGCGGGGCTGGGGCCAGTGGGGCGGTGCTCCCTTCGACGATCTGATGGCCCTCACCGACGCGGCCGTCGCCCGCAGCGACATCGACTCGACCAGGACAGCGGCGCTCGGCGGTTCCTACGGCGGCTACATGGCCAACTGGGTCGCCGGTCACACCGATCGCTTCGCCTGCATCGTCAGCCACGCCAGCCTCTGGTCCCTCGAGCAGTTCCAGGCGACGACTGACTGGCCCGCCTTCTGGGCCGACGAGTGGGGTTATCCGGACACCAACCCCGAGCTGTACGCGAAGTGGTCACCGGACCGCTTCGTTGACGCCATCACCACGCCGATGCTCGTCATCCACGGCGAGAAGGACTACCGCTGCCCCGTAGGCGAGTCGTTGCGGATGTGGGCGGAGCTGACCCGCCGGGGCGTCGAGGCGAAGTTCCTCTGGTTCAAAGACGAGGGCCACTGGATCATGCAGCCGGGCGACATCGTCGTCTGGTACGAGACCGTCATCTCCTTCCTCGAGGCGAAGCTCCTCGGCAAGGAGTTCGAGATCCCGAGCCTGCTCTAGCGCCCGACGGCGTAGGCCTGGGAGGAGCGGGGGTCGGCCGCCGCGTGCAGCAGCCCGTCCGCCGAGCGGCGGACGGCGGTCTGGCGGCCGAGCGCCCAGCTGCCAGCCTCGACGACCCGGTGGCCCCGCGCCCGCAAAGCGGCGATCGTCTGCTCCCCGAGGGAAGCCTCGAGGTGCAAGGTGCCAGGGGAGAAGTGGCGGGGATAGAAGGAGTCGTAGAAGTGCTCGTGGTGCCACATGGAGGCGTCGATGGCGGCCTGCAGGTCGAGCCCGAGATCGGCGTGGTACAGGAAGGCCCGGAGCGGCCACTGGTCCTGCTGGTCGCCGCCGGGGGTGCCGAAGGCCATGTAGGCCTTGCCGTCGCGGAAGGCGAGCGACGGGCTGAGCGTCGTCCGGGGCCTCGCCCCCGGGCGAAGCGTCGTGGCGAGCCCCTCTTTCAGCCAGAACATCTGGGCCCTCGTCCCGAGGCAGAAGCCGAGCCCGCTAGTA
>JAJYQK010000133.1 GCA_021794645.1 Actinomycetes bacterium | reverse complement strand
ATCTCGGGTCGCTCGGTAGCGAGCGGGGTTCCTCTCCGATCGAGGAACTCCTGGTGCTGCCCGCCCTCATGCTCCTCGTCCTTGCCGCCTTGCAGTTCGGGCTGTACGGGCTGGCTGCCCATGCTTCCTCGCTCGCCCTCTCGGAGGGGGCCGCCGAGGTGCGCGCCGCCGGAGGCGGGCTCGCTGCCGGTGAGCGCCTCGTGAGACGCGACCTGGCGGCCATAGCCCCACACCTCCTCGTCTCGCCCCGGCTCTGGCTCGAGCGCTCTGCCGGGCAACCGAGCACGCTCGTTCTGTCTGGCACGGTGCCGTCGGTCTTGTTCGGGATCCATCTGCGAGTACGGGTGGCGAGCGCCGGGTTCACCCAGGGGTTCAAGGCGGGATGATGAAGCACTCGACGCTGGGGCGAGGCGAGCGCGGCTCGGCGGCAGCCGAGCTCGTCCTCCTCGCGCCGATCCTGTCGGCGGTGATGGGGTTCATCGTGGTCTCGGGTGTGCTCTGGTTCGACCACCAGGTGCTGAACGATGCCGCTCGCAGCGCGGCGGAGGCCGCCGCCATGGGCCCGACCGCCGTGGCAGCCGGCGATGCAGCCCGCGCCGTCGCAAGAGACGACCTGGTCGGATCGAGCCTCGACTGCCCGGCGCTGCGCACGAGCCTCGACACGAGCACCTATCGGGCCGGTGGCTCAGTCTCGGTGGAAGTGAGGTGCCTGGCTCTTCTTCCCAGGCTGCCCTTCCTCTCCGTCTCGGCCACCGTCCCGATCGAGAGCCTGGCCTCGGCCTCGCTCGAGCCCTATCGGCTGCTCGGCCAGTGAAGGCGATCCGCCCTCGAGGCGACTGCGGTTCCGTGACACCTTTCGTCGTCCTTCTCTCGGTCTGCTTGCTGGCACTCGCAGGTCTGGTCTCCGAAGGCGGCCTCGTCATGTCGGCCCGCGAGCAGGCGATGCTCGAAGCCGAGCAAGCAGCCCGAGCAGGTGCCGCTCAGGCATCGGTCGCCGGCTTGCACGACGGCCGCATCCTCGAGCCCGGTTCGGGGCCGGTGCTGGCGGCTGAAGGGGTGATGAGCTACTACGGCCATCCCGGCTGGGCCACGAGGAGCGGCGGTGAGGTGACCGCAACCGTGGCGCCGTTCTCTGTGGGGACACCGCTCCTCGCCCTGGCGGGTGTGCCGGCGGTGAAGGTCACCGCCAGGGCCAGCGCCGAGGCGGTGGCCAGGTGAGGGGCCGTGCTCTCCTCTCGAGAGCGGCGCTCCTCGGAGGGACCGCAGCTCTCGCCGTCGCCTGCCGCTCCCGACTTGCGGCGGTCGCTGCCCGGGTTGGCGGGATCTGGTCCCACCCCGTCTCCCGCCTAGGGGCCGGTGAGCTGCTGGCGCTTCTCGAGCTGCTCCTCATCCTCGCCCTTTTGGCCGAGGTCGGCCTGCTCGTGGCCCAGCCACGCCGCACAGGCCTGATGACGAGGCGCTCGGGTGCCAGAATGTCGGTGACCGACGGCGTCCCGCCCCCACTCGCAGCTACAGGAACGGGAACGTCAGCTCCGGCTCTCGAGCCGGCGGGCGCAGAAGAGGGTGCGCAGATGTCAGGTGAGGCCTGGGAGGCGACCGAGACAGCGGCCAGAGCCCGCCCGGGCACGCCCCGCCTCCTCGAGGTCACGGACGGCCCGGCCCCATCGCGGTTGACCGGCAGGCGGCTTGTGAGCGAGCTCTCGCCCGAGGCCCCGAGGCCGCGACAGTTCCCAGCGGTTCGCCTGCAGGATCCGGAGTGGACAAGGGCCGTGGTGGGCCTTCTTGCCGCCATTCCGCCTGGGGCGGGACGGGCTGTTGCCCTCACCCTCTCGGCGGGAGCGGTCGAGGTGCACTTCAGCGAGCAGGCGACGAGGGCAGCAGCTCCCCCTTTCGAGAACGCCGGCGAGAGGTCCTGGAGGCTGGTACGCAGCTTCAACATGCTCGCCGAGCTGCCCGAGACACGAACCGTCGTCTCGGCCAGCCGCCGAGCCGCTCTCGTGACCGCAGCGGGCGGCGGCGCCAACCGCACGCTCCTAGACCTCGTCGCGGCCAAGTCGCTCGCCCTCGACGGGCCGCCGGTCGCTGTCGGGGCGACGCTCTCTGACATAGTCGTCGAGCTGGCGACCAGACAGTGGTGCGACCTCGACGAGCTGATCGTCGTCGGCTTCGGGCACGAGCTAGTGGACCTCGAGGGTGTGCAGTGCCTGTCGAGCTCCGACGAGGCTCGCGCCTACCTGCTGGCGGCGGCCTCGGTGCGCAATCGCATGACGTGGGGTCGCTGCGTGGTGGCCGCTCCTCCGAGCAAATCCGTGGCCGCCGACGCCTCCCTCCGCTCCCTTGTCGACCTGGTACAGACGCTGCCAGACACCGGCCTCGTCTGCTGCGACCCTTCCATCGCCGCCATTCGCACCATCTGGCAGCTCGAGACCCACCGCCGCACGCGGGCCGTGGTCCTCCGCAGCCCTGGGCGGCCGCTCGTCCAGCTGCCCCTGCCAGCCGCGGAGGAGGCCGTTGCGGTGAGCGCTACCGCGCGCCAGGCGGCGAGCCAGAAAGCGCCCCGCCCCGGCTCGTCCGGTGAGGAGCCCGCCGGTGTCGTCGTCAGTGTGCTCGGACCCGTCGAGGTGCAGAACACGAGCGAGCCGCTGACCGGGCGCAAGCGTCTCATCGAGCTGATCGTCTATCTCGCCATGCATCCAGAGGGCTGTTCGGGTGAAGCTCTCTCCACCGCTGTCTGGCCCGACCGGCGGGTGCCCACCCAGACGGTCGCCAACCGTCTCTCGGAGGCCCGCCGCATCCTCGGCACCGCAGGCGATGGCCGGGTTCGCCTCACCCGGGCCCTTGGCCAGCACGTGCTGCACGACGTGGCGACGGACTGGCACCGCTTGCAGACGATCGCGGCCGGCGAGCCGTCCCTCGGGCAGATGCTGGAGGTGATCGAGCTCATAAGGGGCCGGCCCTTCGAGGGCGTCTCGGAGACGGGCTGGGCCCTCATCGAGGGCCACATCGCCACGATGGAGGCCACGATCTCCGAGCTCGCCTGCCGGGCCGCCTCCCTGGCGCTCCAGCTCGGAGAGCTGGCGGCAGCCGAGCGAGCTGTGCGGAGATGCCTGCTCGCGTCGCCCTGGGACGAGCGCCTCTACCGGATGCTCATGACCGTCTGCCATGCCGCCGGCAACCGGGGGGGCGTCGAGGAGGCCCTCCGCTCGCTGGCAAGGGTGCTCGAGTGGGAGGGCCAGCCCATAGAGGGCGTCCATCCCGAGACGGCCCGCCTCTACCGCCGGCTGATGAGCGAGTAAGCGGGCGCCAGATAGCCTCACAAACATCGTCGCCTAGCGAGCCGGAGCGAGCGGAGGTCGGAGATGGGCATCCTCGAAGGAAAGCGCGTCCTTGTTACCGGGGTGCTCACCGACGACTCACTTGCTTTCGGAGTCGCCAAGCTGGCCCAGGAGGAAGGGGCCGAGGTGGTGCTCACGGGAGCTGGCCGCGGCATGTCGCTCACCAAGCGGACGGCGCGGCGCCTGCCAAACGAGACCGACGTCCTCGAGCTCGACGTCACGAGGCCCGAGCAGGCCGACGCCGCCGCCGCCGAGCTCGAGTCTCGCTGGGGACGCCTCGACGGTGTCGTGCACGCCATTGGTTTCGCGCCTGAGAGCTGTCTCGGCGGCGACATCTTTCGGGCCGAGTGGAGCGACGTCGCGACGGCGATCGAGATCTCGACCTACTCGCTCAAGATGTTGGCAGGCGCCTTTCGCAAGCTCCTTGGCAAGTCCGCCGGCTCGGCCTCGATCGTGGGCATGGACTTCGATGCGACGGTGGCTTGGCCCGGTTACGACTGGATGGGCGTCGCCAAGGCCGGCCTCGAGTCGCTCGCCCGCTACCTGGCCCGCGACCTCGGGCCGGAGGGGATCCGGGTCAACCTCGTGAGCGCCGGCCCAATCCGGACCGTCGCTGCCAAGTCGATCAGCGGCTTCTCCCGTTTCGAGGAGGTCTGGGACGGCCGGGCACCTCTCGGGTGGGATGTGCGCGACTCGAGCTCGGTGGCGCGGGCCACGGTCGTGCTCCTCTCGGACTGGCTCCCGAAGACGACCGGGGAGGTCATCCACGTCGATGGCGGCTTTCACTCGACCGGCGCCTGAGTTTCACCGGCCGGTGGAACAGTGAACGGCGAAGCCGGCGACGGTCCTCACCGCCTCGATCGCTGGCTCTGGCACATCCGGGCGTTCAAGACCCGCTCAGCGGCCTCCGAGGCGTGCCGCGGCGGCCACGTCAAGGTGAATGGCCAGGCGGCCAAGGCGGCGAGCAACCTGAGCCCGGGCGACGTGGTGACTATCACCGGGCAGGCAAGGCAACGAGTCCTAGAGGTCGTCTCGTTCCCGCCGCGACGTGTCGGGGCGCCCGAGGCGGCGCAGGCCTACCTCGACAAGAGCCCCCCGCCCATCACCCGGCAGGCGGTTCCGCAGCGAGATGCTGGTGCAGGCCGGCCGACAAAGCGGGAGCGTCGTCTCCTCGACCGCCTCCGGCGGATGTAGCTCGATCCCTGGATCGCTCCGGCGACGCCAGGCTTGGCGGGGGAACTCCTAGTCTCTGCTCATGCCCACCGTCTACGAGGCCGCAGGTGGCTTCGAGGGGCTGCTCGATCTCGCCCATGCGTGGCACGAGAGAGTACTGGCCGATGAGGTGGTGAGCCACGCCTTCCACGGTGAAACCAAGCCGGACCATGGTGAGCGCCTGGCGGCCTACTGGGGCGAGGCTCTGGGGGGGCCGCCTGCCTACAGCGACCGCTACGGCGACGAGACCTCTGTCGTGAGGCTGCACAGCGGCGAGGGGGTCCACGACGAGATGGACCGCCGCGCCATCGACTGCTTCGACAAGGCGCTTGCCGACGTGGGGCTGGCAGACAACGAGAGGCTCGCCCGGGTGCTGCACAACTACTTCGCCTGGGCCACCACGACCACCATGGCTCGCTACCACGAGTCCAAGGACGACGTGCCTAGTGGGCTGTCGGTGCCGAAGTGGTCCTGGGAAGGTCCAGCCAGCAGCTAGAGGGTCCCGCCAGAAACAGCCCAGCGGGCTCTCGAAGCGCGCTACGAGCCGGTAGGGTGTCGCGCTACGGCGGCGTGGCCGAGTGGTTTAGGCAAGGGCCTGCAAAGCCCTCTACCGCGGTTCGATTCCGCGCGCCGCCTCGTGGGGATGATCGCGATTTTCTGGGCTTGGTCATCCCAAAACCTCTTTCGAGGCTCCCCTTGGAGGCCTCAGAGCGCCTACCAGCGGATTCGTTGACGCTCCAGAACGCGCTCCAGAGGTCGCTCTGGGCGCAGGGCTCGAGATTCCGGCCCCCGACGCGCGACAAAGCCCCCCGTGTCAGGGAGGCTCGCGGAAGGGGCTGTTCAGCCCGGTGGCCCGGTGGCGGTCGCGAGGACCGGAGTCGGGCTCTCCTCGAGCTCGCCGATGAGCTCGCTCCAAGAGCCCACGCGACGACGGCGGCGGCGGCACTTTTTTGACTCGACGGCTGCTGCTGCCTTGGCCTCAAAGCTCCTGATGCGATCGAGGTTCACCGCCACGAGGCTGAAGCCGAGGAGGACACGGAGCTTTGTCGGCGCTTCGGATCTGACGGGGGACCATCCGCGCTCTGATGGCGCCGGCCTGTGAGGGTCTCGGGTCTTGTCGACTCGAGAGGAAGCGGTGAGTGGAGACCGATCCGGCCCGCATGGTGGAGATGCTCGTCGGGCTGCCCGACGTCGACGTGCTCGGCATCGAGGAGCAGCGAAGCGCGCTGACGATCCACGTCCGGTGCCGGCGATCGAAGCCCGGGTGCCCGGAGTGCGGAGTAGTCGCCCAGCTGAAGGACCGCCGGGTGGTGAGGTTCGTCGATCTGCCGTGCTTCGGGAAGTCGACCACCCTCGCCTGGCACAAGGCCCGTTGGCACTGCCCGGAGGCGGAGTGCCCGATGGGGAGCTTCACCGAGACGGACGAGCGGATCGCCTCTCCGCGGCTTGTCTTGACGGATCGTGCCGGACGGTTCGCCACCTTGGAGGTCGGCCGATACGGCCGGAGCGTGAACGAGGTGGCCGAGGTGCTCGGCTGTGACTGGCACACGGTGAACGACGCCGTGCTGGCCTACGGAGCGGCGCTCGTCGATCATCCGGACCGATTCAGTGACGTGGCTGCTCTCGGGCTCGACGAGGTGCTGTTCGTGAAGGAAGGCCCGTACCACCGCCAAGCCTTCTCCACCTCGATCGTCGACGTCGGCCGCGGCCAGCTGCTCGACGTCGTCCCGGGACGCTCGGCTGCCCGGCCGATCGCCTGGCTCCTTCACCAGGGGAACGAGTGGCTCGACAACATCGAGGTGGCGACGCTCGACCTGTCGGGCACCTACCGCTCGGTCCTCGACGAGACGGTGCCGAACGCGAGGAAGGTGGCGGATCCATTCCATGTGGTCAAGCTCGCCAACCAGAAGCTCGACGAGTGCCGCCGGCGGGTGCAGAACGAGACCCTCGGGCATCGAGGACGGAAGTCCGATCCGCTCTACCGCTGCCGGCGCCTGTTGACGAAGGCCGACGAGCGCCTCGACGAGAAGGGACGGACCAAGCTCCTCGGCCTGCTCCGTGCCGGCGACCCCAACGGCGAGGTGGTGACTGCCTGGCACGCCAAGGAAGCGGTTCGCGATCTGTACGGCCACGGCGACTCGACGCTGGCGCTGCGCTACCTCGACCGCCTCGCCGACGACATGACCGACGAGGAGCAGCCGGTCGAGGTGCGCTCGCTCGGAAGAACCCTCCGCCGCTGGCGCCTCGAGATCACCGCCTACCACGACACGGGCGCCTCGAACGGGCCGACCGAGGCCATGAACAACATGATCAAGCGCGTGAAGCGGGTCGCCTTCGGGTTCCGAAACTTCGCCAACTACCGGATCCGAGCACTGCTCTACGCCGGGAGGCCGGACTGGTCGCTGCTGCCGACGATCACCCCGCGCTGAACTGCCAGTCGGCCTTCTCGAAGAACTCCCCCGTCGCACAGGCCGGGTTCTGGCACGACCAGCCGCGTGTCTGCCAGGTGAGGTGGAACGGCCGGCCCCTGAACGGCTTGGCGCTGTCGAGCTCGACGGCGCGGCGGCCGGTCGCGACAGCCGGCTGGCCGCACTGCGGGCACACTGCCTCGGTGATCGTCGTCTCCACCTCGACGCGGAGGCCGGTCTCGTCCTCGTCGACCGAGAGCGGGTGAACGTTCGGGATGCCGAGCAGCGCCCCGAAGATCTGGTCCTCGCTCTGTCTCTTCTGCACGCCCGAGATTCCAGCACGGCAGCTGGCGACCGTCCTACCGCGTCAGATCGGCGCCAAGACCCCCGGGAGATCCGAAGAACCCC
>JAJYQK010000094.1 GCA_021794645.1 Actinomycetes bacterium | reverse complement strand
GGCTCGTCCGCCGGCCCGGGGCCTGGCGGCCAGGCTGCCGCCGGGACCGGGAAGAGGGCTGCTCGCTCAATGGGAGCGGTGGTGGTCGGGGCTCTTTCGGGCCGCGTGCGACTGGTGGGCCTGGGCGACTGTCTCGCCGGGGTTGACCGGCTGCAGGTAGGTGACGCCGGTGGGGGTCACCATCTTGAACCTCTCCTTGGCGAGCCGGAGGATCCGGCTCGGCGTCTCGAGAGCTGCCCGCTCGGCCTGCAAGGACTGCTGGGTGGCGATGGCGCTCGCCAGGGAGGACTGCAACCCGTCGGCCCGGTACTGCTCGGAGGTGAGAAGGGCGTGCCCCCCGGCCGCCACGGTGAGCGCCCCGGCAAGGACGGCGCCAGAGAGGGTGACGAGAAGGCGGGCCTGGCGCCGGCGGGCCCGCTCGAGCAGGTGACGGCGGTCGACAACGCCGAGTTGCGAGTGCCGCTGCGGCTTCTTGGCGCTCGCCGACTGCTGTCGGACTGCCGAGCTACGAGCGGCCATGGCTTCCTCCTTCGTTCCTCCCGCTCGGCTCCCGCCAGGCCGCCTGGAGGCGCTCGGCCGCTCGCAGGCGGGCGCTCGCCGCCCGCGGGTTGGCGGCCACCTCGCCGGCCGAGGGGAGGCGGGCACCCCGGTTGAGCAGGCTGACGAGCGGTTCTGCGCCGCAGACGCAGGGAAGGCCCGGCGGACAGGTGCACCAGCCGGTGGCTGCCCCGGCGAGGATGGACTTGACGGCCCGGTCTTCGCCCGAGTGGTAGGCGATGACGACGAGGCGGCCGCCCGGGCTGAGGACCCGTAGGGCGTCATGGAGGGCTGCCGGCAGCTGGCGGTCCTCTTCGTTCACGGCGATGCGGATGGCCTGGAAGACCCTCTTGGCCGGATGGCCCCCGCCCCGGCGGGCCGGCCCCGGCAGCGCCGCTCGCACCGTCTCGGCCAGGGCAGTGGTGGTCTCTATGGGCCGGGCGGCCTCGATCCCCCTCGCGATCCGCCGGGCGAAGCGGCTCTCGCCGTTTCGGGCGAAGAGGGCCGCCAGCTCCTCGGCCGGCCAAGAATTGACAACCTCGAAGGCGCTGAGCGGCTCGTCCGGGTCCATGCGCATGTCGAGTGGGCCCTCGAAGCGGTAGGAGAAGCCCCGGTCGGCCTCGTCCAGCTGCCAGCTCGAGACACCGAGGTCGAACAGCACGCCAGCCACGGGCTCTCCGGGCGCCTCGGCCGAGATGACAGCCGCCAGCTCGTCGAAGCGGGCTTTCACGATGCGGGCGCGGGCGCCGAAGGGGGCCAGCCGGGAGCCGGCCTCCTGAAGGGCGCTCGGGTCCCTGTCGATGCCGACGACCCGGTGGCGGTTCGAGGCCTCGAGGAGAGCGGCGCTGTGGCCGCCGCCCCCGAGGGTGGCGTCGATGACGACCCCTTGGGGGGCGGCCGCCAACAGCGCTGTCACCTCGGCTGCCATGACAGGGAGGTGGTGGCGTCTGCTGGTCATCCGCAGCCTCCCGGCCCGAGGCTGCCAACCGGAAGGCGCCTCGAAGGAGCGGGGACGGACATCGGCGGAGAGGGTTTGAGAACCGTCCGCCGCTGCCGAGAGGCTGCGGGTGGCCAGCAGAGCGCACCGGGAAGAGAGGGGAAGAACACTGCTCACGACCCTGCTTCCCTCCGGGAGTCCCAGCGCTGCCGGGACCAGAGCTCCACCCTGTCGTGGACCCCGACGAAGAGGACGTCGCTCTCCAAAGCGGCGTGGTTGCGCAGGTCGACCGGGATGGGCATCCGTCCCTGGCTGTCGAGCTCCACCCTGCTCACGTGCGAGAACCACTCCCGCACCTCGTGGCGGGCGGCCGGGCCGTCGGCCTCCCGGGCGTGCTGGCGCTCGGCCTCGGCCGAGAACTCGGCATCGGTCCAAAGGGCGATGCAGCCGTCCTCGTGGGGGGCGAGGTAGCCGGAGCTCTCGAAAAAGCCGCGCAGGCGCGCCGGGAGGATGACCCGGCCCTTCTGGTCGAGGGAGCGGTCATAGCGACCGACGAACAGCTCGAGTGGCGAAATGGCGCCCGACCCTTTCCTGGCTCACCGTTGGGCCAGTCCTCCCCTGGTCCCCACTTCGCTCCACTTTAGGTATCCAGCACTCCACCGTCAACCACCGCCGGCCCCAGACACTGCTCTGAGCGGGGATTTCTCGGCCTGCGGACAAAGTCGGGTGAGAGAGCGGCAGCCGGCCAGGCGAGGGCGCGGCCCGCTGAGCAGGCAGTTTTCAGGCGGAAAGAGCGGTGGAGGGCGGTGGAGGGCTCAGGCGAGCGCTGCCAGCAGGGCTTCTTCCACCTGGAGAGCGTCGAGGGGGAGGAAGCCGGCCGTCCGGCCTAGCGCCGCCAGAGCCTCGGCCCGCTCGTCCGGCTCGAAGCGGAGGCAGGAGACGAGGAGCTCGCTCGCGTCCTCGAGGGCGAGCATGGAGAAGAAGAAGGCGCCTTCTCGCCGGCGTCGCTGGGAGATGCCGACGACCTTGCGGCCGGCGACCATCACCTCCCCCGCTCCCTGCCCGAGGAAACAGAGCTTGCGCTCGAGGGGGTGGCGGGCAGCCCCGGGGCTGGCCACGAGCAGATCGCCCACCCCAAGGGAGGCGAGAGCTTGTGCCCAGGCCCGTCCGAGCCAGTCGAAAGAGGCGCTCAGGTCATGGGCCAAGAGGGGATCGCCCGCCGGGAGGAAGAGGTCGGCCCAGACCTGGCCCCCCGGGCGGACAAGGACCGCCCCGCCACCGCTCGGCCGCCGGGCGACCATGAGCCCGCGCCTCGCCGCCGCCTCCTCGTCGACATCGCTCGCCGGCTGGGTGGAGCCGAGGACGACCGCCTGGTCGGTCACCTCCGCCATGGAGAGGAGGCGGCCCGCCGGCGCTTCCTCCCGGCCGAGGGCTACGAGCTCGGCGACCGAGGCGCGCCGGTGGGCCACGGCGAAGGAGGACAAGGGTGGCCCTCGGTCAGACGGCGACGGCCTGGCCGAGCACCGGCTCAACGTAAGGCGCCCACTCTGCTCGTACCTCGCCGCTCAGGGCGAGCAGCCAGAGGCGGGAGCGGGGCGCCCGCGGCTGGCGGGCGAGGTGGAAGCCAGACTCCTCCAGGAGGCGGTCCTCCTTCCGGCTGTTGCAGCGCCGGCAGCAGGCGACCACGTTCTCCCAGGAGTGGGCACCGCCCCGCGAGCGGGGGACGATGTGATCGATGTTCTCGGCCTGGGCCCCGCAGTACTGGCAACGGTGGCCGTCGCGGACGAAGACCGAGCGCCGGTTGACCGCCACCCGCGTCTGATGGGGCACGCGGACGTAGTTGGCCAGACGGACGATGGAGGGCTCGGAGAAGGTGGCCGTGGCCGAGTGGATCTCCCGGCCCGTCTCGTGAACGAGGAAGGCCCGGCCCGAGAGGACGAGCACGAGGGCCCGGCGGGCCGTTACCACCGAGAGCGGCTCGTATGAGGCGTTGAGCACGAGCGCGCGTCCGGTCATTTCAACCGCTTTGACGCCCGTTCGGCGCTCGCAGGCCTCGCCCGTTCAGCACTGCGAGGACGTTACTTCATCCACCGCCGGCGACGGCGGTACCTCAAGGCTTCCTTGTCTCTCGCACCCACTCGAGGAAGGCCACTAGCTCCTTGGGCGACGGGCGCGAGCCCGGGTCGCCGTAGGCGGTCTCCATCCTGAAACCGAGCCAGGCCTTCTCGGGTCGGGGCAGGTGGGGGGAGCGCCGCCACCAGCCCGGGCCGGCGAGCACGAGCAGCTGGGAGAGGGCCGTCGGCCAGAGCCGGGGCCGGCGGGCGACTGCAGCTGTCCCCGCCACCCACCAGGGCACCCTCACGAGCCGGTCCGAAGGAGCGGCTCGCCGAGGGCGCGCCAGCCGACGGCGGCCGCTCCGACGAGCGGGCCCTCCCGGCCGAGGCCGACAGGCTCGATGCGGGCGCCGCGGGAGAACGCCAGCCGGGCGGAGCAGTCGAGCTCCTGTTGAGCGGCGAGGAAGAAGCGAGCCCCGAAGCCGAGGGCCACGGAGCCGCCGACGAATGCCCGGCGGAGATCGAGCAGGTTGGCCACAGAGGCGACAGCGCGCCCGACGAGACGGCCGCAGCGCTCGATCGTGTCGGCGCTCGCCTCGGCCGCCGGCGTCCCGCTCATCGCCTCGATGGCGAGCCCGGAGGCCTCCGCCTCGAGGCAGCCCGAGGCCCCGCAGCCACAGGGCCGGCCGCCCGGTTCCACGATGACGTGGCCGATGTGGCCCGCGTTCCCGAGCTCTCCTTCGAGCAGGCGGCCGTCGAGGACGATGCCGCCGCCGACGCCGGTCGAGACCACCATGGCGATGAAGCCGGTGAGGCCGCGGGCAGCACCCTTCCAGCCCTCGGCGAGGGCGAGCGCCTTGGCGTCGTTCTCGAGGGCGACAGGGATCCCGAGAGCCTCGATCGCCCGCTGACGGCGGAGCCGCTCGGCGAGGGGGAACTCCCGCCAGGCGGGGATGTTGAGCGGAGAGACAGCCTCGCCCGCCATCGGGCCGCCACAGCCGATGCCGACGGCCCGCGGGGCGGGGGCCGGAGTCTCCTGCAAGACGATCTCCACGAGGTCGGTGAGGACCCGGTAGAGGGCCTCGGCATCGGTCGCCTTCGGCGTGCGCACCTGCTCGCTCTGGAGGACCACCCCCTCCCTGTCCACCAGCCCGACCGCCAGCTTGCTGCCGCCGATGTCGATCGCCAGGCAGCTTTCCGCCTCGGTCCCTCGTGCGGGCACCTTCGAGCGGGCAGCCGCTAGTCGCGGTGGCCGAAGCGGGCGCGGATGCGGCGGCGCATCTCCGACCACTCGTCGGCGATGGCGGCCGCCCGCGCTCCCCGCCCCGGACGGGCCGGCGGCTGGGGCCGGGCGGCGTCGTCGATGGAGGGTCGTGCGGGGGAGACCTGGTGGGCAAAGGAGAGGGCCGCCACGACCATGACGAGCACGCCGCAGATGCCGAGCGCCACAGAGGTCGTGAAGGTGGCTAGGAGGAGGGCGGTGCCGGCGAGGAAGGCGAGGACCGACCACCTGGTGCCCTTCCCGGCCTCGAGCCGGTAGGAGCGGTGGCTGACGCGCTCGACGAAGTCCCGGTCGTGCTCGCGGAGCTTCTGCTCCATCTCCTGGAGGATTCTCTGCTCCTCCTCGGAAAGCGGCACCCTGATCCCCTTTCCGACCCGCTTTGGGCCGACCGCTTCGAGCGAGGCCTCCGATGCCAAGCTCGGTCAGCTCGACTACACCCTCGACGATACCCCCTGTCGGACCGGGGCAATGGCGCGAGGGGCAGGCCTCATCCCCACTGGCGGTCCCCGAGCTCTTTCACCCGCAGCCCCTCGCCCTCGATGACAGCGGCCGGGCCGACGGCCGCCGTCCCGTAGCGGGCCCGGATGGCGTCGACTGCTGCCTCCACCTCGGCCCGGGCCGGTTCGGCGGCCCGTCTCGGCTGCCCCCGCTCGGCCGCGGGATCGGCCAGCTCGGCGAGGGAGAGGAGCGAGAGCTGGCGGCCGCCGGCGGAGGCGAGCGGCTCGAGCGAGGAGACGGCGACCCCGAGGAGCCGGACGCCGGGCGAGACCTCGACCGCCTCGAGCAAGGCGCTGGCGATGTGGGCGATCTCGCTCGAGGAGAGGAGAGGACCGGCAAGAGAGTGGGAGCGGCTGATCGTCGAGAAGTCGCCGAAGCGGAGCTTCACAGAGACCGTCCGCCCCGTGAGCCCGCTCCTGCGCAGGCGGTGCCCGACCGAGTCAGCTAGCCGCACCACCTCGGGCTGCAGCTCGGCGACGGAGTGACGGTCGACCGGGAATGTCTCCTCATGGCTGACCGACTTCGTGGCGAGAGACGAGACGACAGGGCGGGCATCGTTCCCCCAGGAAAGGGCGTGCAGCTGGCGGCCGACGGCTTTTCCCAGCAGGCGCTCGAGCGCCGCCTCCTCGACGGCTGCCAGCTCGGCGACGGTGGAGATGCCATAGCGCGAGAGCCGCTCGGCCGTCTTCGGCCCGACTCCCCAGAGGTCGCGCACCGGCCGGTTCCAGAGGAACTCACGCTCCTCGGCCTCTCCCACCACGACGACCCCGCGGCCGGCGAAGGTACCGGCCCGAGAGGCCCGCGGCTTGGCCTCGCGCGAGGCCAGCTTGGCCACCTGCTTGGTCCGGCCCACCCCGACCGAGCAGTCGAGGGCGAGCGCCTCTCTCACCCGGCGCCTCACCGCCCAGGCGATCTCCTCGCTCGAGCCCAACAGCCGGTGACCCCCCGAGACGTCCAGGAACGCCTCGTCGAGGCCGATCGGCTCGATGACGGGCGTGAACTCGGCGAAGACCTCGTGCAGCTCGGAGCTCACCTCGCTGTAGCGGGAGTGGCGCCCGGCGACGACGACGGCCTCGGGGCAGCGCCTGCGGGCCTCACCCATCGGCATGGCCGAGCGGACGCCAGTGGCTCTCGCCTCATAGGAGCAGGAGGCGACGACAGAGCGCGGGCCGGTGCCGCCGACTATCACCGGCCGGCCCCGCAAGGAGGGGTCGTCGAGCGCCTCGACGGCGGCGAAGAAGCAGTCCATGTCGACGTGGAGGACGTCGAGGGGCGCTCCCCCTTTGTCGCTCACGCCAGCTCGAGACGCCGAAAGGCTTCGGCATAGCGACGTCCGATCCGTCGGCCGGCTTCCTCGGCCCCGTCCCGCACGGCCGTGGCATACCAGTCGCTCGCCCCGGCGAGCTGGCTCTCGTGACAGGCGACCGCCTCTATCTTCCTCTCGATCTCGCTCGTGACATCGACGAAGACGTCCGGCTCGAGCGAGCCCGAGAGGAGAACGGTGCCCACCTCGTGAGCCGGTCCCGTCTCGGGGAAGTAGAGCGGCGAGGAGGCCGCCGGTGAGACGGCGTCGAGCGCCGCCCAACCGACCTGGCGGTGGTCACGGTGGTTGAAGTGGTGCGAGCCGAAGAAGACGGCCGTCGGGTCCGGGCAGACAACGACATCAGGCCGCACCTGGCGGATGACTGCCACGAGAGCGCCGCGGGTGGCGGCGTCGTTCTCGAGCTCGCCGTCGGACAGCCCAAGGTGGTGGAGCGCCTTGGTGCCGAGCAGCTCGTTGGCCCGCTCGGCTTCGAGGCGGCGCCTGGCAGCGACGGCGGCCGGGTCGTCATCGGCCCGGCCGCTCCCCTTGTCACCGTTGGTGCAGATGAGCACGTGAACCTCGCAGCCGGCGGTCGCCCAGCGGGCGAGAGTGCCCCCACAGGAGATGTCCGGGTCGTCGGGGTGGGCGTAGACGGCGAGCGCCCGCACCGGCACCTCCTCCAAGATGGCGCTCTCGGCTCCGGTGGCCATCACGTCGCCTCCCGCCCCGAGCTGGCAGGGGGCTTCGGAGCTGTCTGCTTCTCGAGACCGGCGCCACCCGGACCCTCTCCCTCGATCAGACCGAGCTCCCGGGCGAAGTCCCCGATGTCCTCGAAGCCCTTGTAGACCGAGGCGAAGCGGACCGAG
>JAJYQK010000087.1 GCA_021794645.1 Actinomycetes bacterium | reverse complement strand
GCGCCTCGGGCCGCAACGGCGGCTGGGTGGAGGGAAAGCTCGCCGGGTCCCGCCAGCACTGGGCGGAGCGGGGCGGCCCGCCGGCGGTGATTGCCATGGAGCGGGCCGTGCAGGGAGCCGTCGATGTCATCGGCAAGGTGGTGGCGGCCGAGGGGATCGACTGCGGCTTCCACAAGGCGGGCACGCTCACGGTCGCCCAGAGCAGCCTCCAGCTCGAGAAGGTGAGAGCGGAGGTGGAAGAGGACCACAGCTGGGGCCTCACCGAGGGAGACAGCGTCCTTCTCGACGGGGTCGCCGCCCGGGAGCGGGTCGCCGTCGCCGGCGTCGTCGGAGCCCGCTTCTCCCCCCACTGCGCCCGCGTGCAGCCGGCCCGGCTGGCGGTCGGACTGGCCGCCGCCGCCGAGCGGCGCGGCGCCACCATCTACGAGGGCTCTCCCGTCGTCCGCATCGCACCCCGCACCGCCCGCACCCGGCAGGCCTCTGTGCGGGCCGCTCATGTCGTGCGGGCCACCGAGGCCTACACCGCCCGGCTGGCCGGCCAGCGTCGGGTGATGCTGCCCATCTCGAGCTCGATGATCGCGACCGAGGTGATCGACGATGCGAGCTGGGCCGAGATCGGCTGGGAGAACGCCGAGACCGTGCTCGACGGCGCCCGCCGCTTCGTCTACATCCAGCGGACGGCAGATGGCCGCATCGCCATCGGCGGCCGCGGGATCCCCTACCGCTACGGCTCGAAGACCTCCGCCGAGGAGCCGCCGCCGCCCGAGACCGTGGCGGCGCTCGCCGACCGGCTGCGCCAGCTCTTCCCGCCACTTCACTCCGTCCCGGTGGCCGCCGCCTGGCAGGGGGTGCTCGGTGCCTCGCGGCAGTGGGCTCCGGCTGTCGGCCTCGAGAGGGCAACCGGGCTCGCCTGGGCGGGCGGCTACGTCGGCGAAGGCGTGGCAGCCGCCCAGCTGGCGGGGGCCACCCTGGCCGACCTCATCCTCCGGCGCGACAGCCCTCTCACCCGGCTGGCCTGGGTCGGGCCGCCCGGTCGTCCCTGGCCGCCCGAGCCCTTCCGCTACGCCGGCGTGCGGGGCGTGAACGCCATGATGGCGGTGGCGGACCGGCGCGAGTGGCGGACCGACGAGACCTCGCTCGTGGGCAAGCTGGCCCACCTCATCTCGGGGCGCTGAGCCCCCGCCTCGCCCGGCGCCGAGGACAGACTGGGCGAGGGAAGATGCCGGACCTCCATTTCACCCACCCCCGCCTCGCCGCCGTCTATGACGTCGTCGACGGCGAGCGGTCCGATCTCCTCGCCTACCTCTCGCTGGCGGGAGAGCTCGGCGCCACCTCCCTTTTCGACATCGGCTGTGGGACGGGCAGCCTCGCCTGCGGCGCCGCCACGGCCGGCATCGCCGTCACCGCCGTCGACCCGGCGGCGGCCTCGGTCGAGGTTGCCCGGGCAAAGGCCGGCGCCGAGAAGGTGCGCTTCATCGTCGGTCCGGCGGGGGCCGCCTTGCCGCTCGAGGTGGAGCTCGTGACGATGACGGGCAACGTCGCCCAGGTCTTCCTCGGAGACGAGGAGTGGTCCGAGGTGCTCGGCGTCGCCCACCAGGCCCTTACCCCCGGTGGCCATCTCGTCTTCGAGAGCAGGCAGCCGGAGGCAAGGGCGTGGGAGGCCTGGACCACGAGGGAGCGCTTCGAGACCGCCGCCGGGGCGGTCGAGGTGAGCCGGGAGGTGACAGCGGTAAAGCTGCCCTTCGTCTCGTTCCTCACCACCTACCGCTTCGAGGAGGACGGGGCGGTGCTCTGCTCGGCCTCCACCCTCTGTTTTCGCGACCGCCAGGAGCTGGAAGCGGGCCTGGCCGCGGCGGGCTTTGACATCGAGGAGGTGAGAGAGGCCCCCGACCGTCCCGGCCTCGAGCTGGTCTTCATCGCCCGCCGCCCCTGAGGTCGATCCTTCCCCGGCCGGTGCCGAAGGGCCCTAACGGCGCCCGGCCGACGGGCGCAACATCTCTCGGAGGGGCCCCCGACGGGGCGCCCCATGGCAAGGAGGTGAGGCCCGGTGATGTGGTACTGGGGAGGCGGGGTGCACTGGTGGAGCTGGCTGCTCGGGCTCTCCGTCATGGTGCTGTTCTGGGGCATCGTCGTCTGGGCCGTCTGGTACCTCGTCTCGTCGCTCCTGCAGCGTCCGGAGCGGTCTGGGCCGCCGAGCGACGCCAAGCGCATCCTCGACGAGCGGCTCGCCCGGGGCGAGATCGACGCCGGCGAGTACGAGCGGCTGCGCGACCTCATCGCCGAGGAGGGCCGGCCCGCCCCGCAGAGCCGGCAGGCCGCCGAGGCGGCGCCGAAGCGATAGCTCCGGCCGCTCGGCCGGGCGCTCAGCCGCCGAGTCGAGGCGGGCAGAGCCGCAGGGCGGCTGTCGCCCGGCGGCTCACTCGGAACCCGTCTCGGCGAGCAGCTCCTCGAGGAGCTCTTTCACCCTCCTGTCGATCTCGGCGACGATGGGCCTCACCTGCTCTACCGGCAGGCCGGCCGGATCTGTGATCTCCCAGTCGAGGTAGCGCTTCCCGGGGTAGTAGGGGCAGCTGTCGCCACAGCCCATCGTCACGACGACGTCTGCCTCCTCGGCGTCGCGCTCGGTGAGGGGCTTGGGGAACTCCCGCGAGGCGTCGAGGCCGAGCTCGGCCAGGACGGCGAGGACCGAGGGGTTGAGCGCCGCCGCCGGCTCCGAGCCGGCCGAGCGCACGTCGAGGCGGCCGGCGGCGTGGTGCTCGAGCAGGAGGCGGGCGGCCAGGCTCCGACCGGCGTTGTGGACACAGAGGAAGAGGACCACCGGTGGCCTCCTCATCCCTCTCCTCCTGCGGGCGCCGCCCCGGCCGGTCCGAAAAAGCGCCGGGCCCAGAGGGAGGCATAGACGAGGGCCACCAGCACGGGCACCTCGATGAGCGGCCCGACCACACCCGAGAGCGCCTCCCCGCTCGTGACCCCGAAGACGCCTATCGCCACCGCGATCGCCAGCTCGAAGTTGTTGCCGGCGGCCGTGAAGGCGAGGGTGGCGGTCCGGGCGTAGGAGAGCTTGAGGCGGCGCCCGAGCAGGAAGGCCCCGCTCCACATGAGGGCGAAGTAGGCGAGGAGGGGAAGAGCGATGCGGGCGACATCGGCCGGGTGAGTGGTGATCGTGTGGCCCTGCAGGGCGAAGAGGATGACCACGGTGTAGAGGAGGCCGTAGAGGGCGAAGGGGGAGAGGCGGGGGAGGAGCCGCTGCTCGTACCACTCCCGCCCCTTGGTCTTCTCACCGAGGCTGCGGGTGAGGAAGCCGGCGAGAAGCGGGATGCCGAGGAAGATTGCGACGGTCTCGGCGATGCGGCCGATCGAGAGGCGCAGCCCCACGGTCGAGAGCCCGAGCCAGCCCGGCAGCACCTTCAGGTAGAAGTAGCCGAGGAAGGAGAACATGACGATCTGGAAGAGCGAGTTGAGCGCCACCAGCACCGCCGCCGCCTCCCGGTCACCACAGGAGAGGTCGTTCCAGATGAGGACCATGGCGATGCAACGGGCGAGGCCGACGATTATGAGGCCTGTGCGGAAAGCGGGCTGGTCCGGCAGCAGGAGCCAGGCGAGGGCGAACATGACCGCCGGGCCGACCAGCCAGTTGAGGACGAGGGAGGAGGCGAGCATCCGCCGGTCCCTCGTCACCGAGCCGACCTGCCCGTAGCGGACCTTGGCCAGCACGGGGTACATCATCACGAGCAGGCCGACGAAGATCGGGAGCGGGGTTCCAGATGTGACCTGGATGGCCTCGAGCTGGCGGTTGAGGCCGGGGAGGCCCCTTCCCAACCCGAGCCCGACGGCCATGGCGAGCAGTATCCAGACAGGGAGGAAGCGGTCGAGGACCGAGAGGCGAGAGACGACCGCTCTGCTCGGGCTGGTCGTCGGCGGGGCCTGGCGGGCACCGCGGTCGGTCAGGGTCGACATCTCTCGGGCGTTCCTAGCAGCAGCAGCAAGCGGCGGGCTCCGCCCCGGCCGCGGCGCCGGCTCGCCCTGTCGCCTGGCTCACCTCGTCCGCCGGCGCCTCGACGTCGGCGAGCACCGTGTAGACCTCCCAGGGCTCACCGCCGGGTCCGCTCAGCCAGATCTTGTCCTGCAGGGCATGACAGCACGTGGTTCGGTGCTGGGCCGTCGGCGCCAGACCATCTCGCTCGAGCCGGCGCTGGGCGCCTTCCACCTCCTCGCTGCTGGCCACCTCGATCCCGAGGTGGTTGAGGGAGCCGGCCGCCTGGGCCGGGCCCTCCATCAGGACGAGCTTGAGCGGGGGGTCGGCGACGGCGAAGTTGGCATAGCCCGGCCGGCGCTTGGCCGGCTCGGTGTTGAAGAGCTTCGAGTAGAACCGGACCGCCTCCTCGAGCTCGGCGACGTTCAGCGCCAGCTGCACTCGTGACATGGCTCACCTCCACTAGCATCGAGATCTGTCGATGTGATGATAATGGTCGATGCAATGACGTTTGTCAATGGGAGGCCGGGTGACAGAGGAGAGCGATCGAGGGAGAGACCAGGTGGCGTGCAGCCCGTGTGTGACGGCGGCGCCGCTCGCGACCGAGGAGGCGGCGGCGCTCGCCCGCGGCTTTCACGCCCTCGGTGACCCGGTCCGCCTGCGGCTGCTCTCCATGCTGGCAGCGGCGCCAGGAGGGGAGATCTGCGTCTGTGAGTTCGTCGGGCCTCTCGGCAAGAGCCAGGGCACGATCTCACACCACCTGAAGATCCTGAGCGAGGCCCGCCTCGTGCGAGGTGAGCGCCGGGGCAAGTGGGTGTGGTACTCCCTCGAGCCGCGCCGGCTCGAGGAGCTGCAGGGCTCCATCACCTCCCGGCTGGCTGAGGCGGAGACGGCCTCGTCCAGCTGAGCCGTCAGCTGATCACCCGGTAGTCGGCGAGGAGGTGGCCGCTCGGCGAGAGCCCGCTCCGGATCGCCTCGAGCCGTATCGGTGGCGAGCCTCCGAGGAGCCGCTGCCCGCTGCCGGCGATGCTCGGTGCGACGACGAGTCTGAGCTCGTCGACGACTCCTGTAGCGAGCAGCTGGCGGACGACCGAGAGGCTGGCGTGGACGCCGATGTCGTTGCCGGGCCGCTCCTTCAGAGCGCCGACGAAGCGAGCGAGCTCGCCCTCGACGCGAGTGGCGTTCGCCCACTGCCGGCTGAGCGGTCTCGAGGTGACGACGTACTTGGTCACGGAATTGATGAATGAGGAGAAGGGCTCCATATCGCTCGTGGGCCAGAACGACGCCCACTCTTCAAAACTGCGGCGACCGAGGATGACAGCATCCTGGCCGGCTATGACCTGCGCCAGGTTGGCGTCCATCATCTCGTCCCAGGCGGTGATGAACCGGTCGGGGTCCTCTGCGACGCCGTCGAGGGAGACCAGCTCATAGACGACCACCTTGCGCACGGGCGCCCTCCCGTCTTGCCTCACGCAGTGTCGACGGCTCTCCCGGTGAGAAGTAATCGGCCGGTGGCGGCCGCTCCTCGGGGGCCGCGCCCGGCTCAAGAGAGCCTCTGGTTGCCTCCGGGCTCGGCGGCCGCGACGGACGGGACGCCGGCTACGGCTCTTGGATCGGAGCTGACCGGTGCCAAGGCCACCACCTTCGGTGCGGCGGCTTGCTCCGAGGCCGCCCGCCGCTTCGGCATCCCGGCGATCGCAGCCAGGTCGGAGCCATCGATCGTCTCGCGCTCGAGGAGCAGCTCGACGACCCGGCCGAGAGTGTCGCGGTGCGCTCGCAGCAGCTCGGTAGCTTGCAGCTCGGCCTGGCGGAGCAGCCGGGCGACCTCGGTGTCGATGGCCCGCTGGGTCTCCTCGGCATAGGGCCGGCCGGCGAAGGGGTTGTCGCGGCTCGGGCCCTCTGGTCCATAGCCGATCGGCCCGACCTCGCTCGAGAACCCCCACTCGCGCACCATGCGGGTGGCGAGGTCGGTCGCACCGGCCAAGTCGTTCGACGCCCCGGTCGAGGGTTCGCCGAGGAGGAGAATCTCGGCGGCTCGCCCGCCGAGGCGCACCGCCAGGGTGTCGGTGAGGTAGCTCTCGGGGTAGAGGTGCCGCTCGGAGAGGGGCAGCTGCTCGGTGACACCGAGGGCGGCGCCGCGAGGAAGGATCGTGACCTTGGCCACCGGGTCGGCCTTCTCGGAGAAGATGGCGACGAGAGCGTGACCGGCCTCGTGGACGGCGACGGCGTGCTTCTCCTCGGGCAGCAGCGCATTCGAGGTGTCGCGCCGGCCGATCAGCAGCCGGTCGCGGGCCGCGTCGAAGTCGGCGGCGGAGATGATGGAGCGGCGGGCTCGCACGGCGTTGATGGCCGCCTCGTTGACGAGGTTGGCCAGATCCGCCCCGGAGAACCCCGGTGTGCCCCGCGAGACGGCGTCTAGATCGACCTTCGGGCCAAGCTTCTTCGTCTTCGAGTGGATGGCGAGGATCGCCGTGCGCTCTTTCTGGTTGGGAAGGGGGATCTCGACGGTCCGGTCGAAGCGGCCCGGTCGCAGCAGGGCGGTGTCGAGGATCTCAGCCCTGTTGGTCGCGGCCATCACGACCACGGCGGCGCCCGGCTCGAAGCCGTCCATGTCCGAGAGCAGTTGGTTGAGCGTCTGCTCGCGCTCGTCGTTGGAGCCGAAGCCGCCCGGCCCGCGTCGGCCCCCGATGGCGTCGATCTCGTCGATGAAGATGATCGACGGTGACCGCTTGCGGGCGTCGGCGAACAGGTCTCGGACGCGCGAGGCGCCGACGCCGACGAACATCTCGACGAAGCTCGACCCCGAGAGGGCGAAGAACGGGACGCCGGCCTCGCCGGCGACGGCTCTTGCCAGGTGGGTCTTGCCGGTACCGGGCGGTCCGACCATGAGCACGCCCTTCGGGCCGACGGCGCCGGCCGCCGCATAGCGCTCCGGGTGCTGCAGGAAGTCGACGACTTCCATCACCTCGGCCTTGGAGCCCTCGTAGCCGGCGATGTCAGAGAAGCGAGTGGTTGGCCGCTCCTCGTCGTAGACCTTGGCCTTCGACTTGCCGATGCCCATGATCCCGCCGAGGCCGCCACCGAGCTGCTTGCGGCTCTTGCGACCGATCCAGATGAACACGGCGACGATGGCGATGAGCGGTAGCAGGAAGCCGAGAAGCGAGCTGCTGGAAGCGACCGTGCCGGTCACCTGCACCCTGTGCTGCCGCAGCAGGGCCGGGAGGGCAATGTCGTTCAAGGCCGTCGGAATCTGCGAGGTGTAGTGGCCACCGCCGTGGAGAGTGCCGCTGACAGCGCCCGTCGAGGTGATCGTCGCCGTGTCGACCCTGTTCGTCGTGACGTCGTTCACGAAGCGGGTGTAGGTCAAGGTGCGGGTAGGGGCGCCCCCCGAGCCTGGGTGGAAGAGCAGCAGGAGGGCGAGCACCAAGCCGATGGGCCAGATCCACATCCGCCAGCGCGGGCTGCCTGCGCTCGGTGCAGGCAGGAGCGAACGCCGGTTGGAAGGGCCCGCAGGCGTCGGGTTCGCGCCGGTCATGTCGGGCCCCCGAGCAGCAGGGCTGCCGGGGTTGGCTCGGAGAAGACCGCCTGCGGCGACGTGATCGTCGTCCCTGGGCCGGTGGCCCGCCGGTCTACGTCGCTCTCGAAGAGCTGACCCGGTGAGCAGGTCTCCAACGTTGCTCCTTTGCTCTCAGC
>JAJYQK010000045.1 GCA_021794645.1 Actinomycetes bacterium | reverse complement strand
CCGGCTGGGCGACGAGCCCGTCTCCGAGCACGGTCGCCTACCAGCCCGGCGCCAGCTACACCTTGAGCTCTGACGGCACCTTGTATGAGGTCTTCACCGCCAACGCGACGGTGAAGATCACGTTTGACTCAGAAGGTGGGACTTCTGTCGCTCCGATAACTGTTCCAGCGGGAGATACGGTCGCCCTTCCTGGCCCACCGGACCGGATCCATTACATCTTCCTCGGCTGGTACACCGCGGCGCACGGAGGTGTTCTCGTCACGTCGCCGTACACAGCTACGGCTTCCGTCGCCCTGTATGCCCACTGGCAGCGGCTGACGGAGGTGCCCACTGGATCAGGCGAGGTCATATCTCAGGGTGGCACAGTCACCAAAGTTCCGATCAAGGCAAGCGGCGACGCAGTCACTGTCGGAACCGCACTTTACGGCTTAAAGATCAAGACCACTGGCACCGCAACGACCTATCACGACGCCACGATCTCGCTCATAAAAGGTTCGAACGCCTACATCGCTGGATACGGGTTCAAGCCGGGCACGTTTGTGCACCTCTACCTTTTCTCGAAGGGCACGCTGCTCGGCATTGCGCTTGTCAAGAGGAATGGGACCTACTCCGGGTGGTACCGCGTTCCGACGAGCCTGAAGGATGGTCACCACTCGCTTGAGTCAGTGGGCATTACCTACAAAGACGTTTCCATCGGAGTGGCCGCACCGGTCGTCGTGATGAGCCGAATGCGGCACGTTGTGATCGTCCCGTTCGCGTTCGCCTCCTCTCGGCTCACCCGGACGCTCCGGAGGCAGATAGTCACGGCAGCGAGAGTCATCGTCGAGTACAGGGTCCGCACGATCTCGCTCATCGGCTACACCGACCCCCGCGGCTCGTTCGCGTACAACCTCCGGCTCAGCCGGCGCCGCGTCCTTGCTGTGCGGGGCTACCTGCTTGCCGTGCTTCGCTCGGTGCATTACCGACTGCGGCGCGTCTCGATAGCAGGTCTGGGAAAGCGCAACCCGGTGCGTTATCGGGGCAAGGTCGACAACCAGGCGTCACGACGAGTGGTGATAGAGCTGGGATGACATAGGGAACGGAGGTGCTCGCCGTCAGCAAACGGTGAAACCCTGCTCGCCGGCTGGAGTCTCCTCGTAGGACTCGACCGAGTGGACCTCTGCTCTCGGTGGCCCGGACTTGCACCACGAGACCATGTCGGTGACAGCCTCTCTCGTCCCCTCGAAGACCGCCTCCACTCGCCCGTCGGGGAGGTTCCTGACCCAGCCGCCGACGCCGCGGGCCTCGGCCTCCTGCCGGCAGCTCTGGCGGAACCACACCCCTTGCACGCGACCGCTAACGAGGACATGCCGACGGATCTGCTCCACGGTGCAGTGAGGGTATCGCTCGCTGCTACCAGCCACCTGCCCAGACTGGCGCAGAGAGAGCTGAGGAGTCAGGTGACCGACGGTGCAGTGAGACAGCAAAACAGCTGACTGTTCGCCGACAGCGATCCGTTCGAACTCAGGCCACCATCTGTCGAGCAGCCTTGCAGGCGAGACGAGCCCTCGCCGGGTGCAGGCGCGATCACCTGGGGCGAGGTTGACTGCCCATAGCTAGTGGGTACCGCGTCGGATCATGGCAAGGCTTGCTTTGCGCGCTCGCCACGAGCCCAGAGAGCTGCGCACCACCGGGTGGTCGGTGCCGTGTCGCTAGGCGGTCCCGTCGCCGGCGCCGGCGAGCCGCGGCGACGCAAGGAGCACCTGCCGAAGGCCCGCCGTGGCGTCTACTGGCTCGTCTGGTGGGCCCTCCTCATGGCCTTGTGGGTCTGGGTCGACGACACGCTGCTCTTCCCCGAGCTCCTCGTCGGCGCCATCGTTGCTGGCCTGGCGGCCACCTTGGCCGAGCTCGCCCAGTACCAGGCCGCCAGCCACGTCCGGGTGCGATCGGAGTGGCTGGGACTGCTCGCCCCGCTCCCAAAGGCCCTGCTCTTTGACACCTGGACTGTGTTGGTCGCCCTCTGGCGCCAGATTGTGAGCGGGACACCGCCGCCGAGCGGCTTCAGGGAAGAGCCCTGCCTGCACGGGGGCGACGACGGCGAGTCCGACACGAGGCGGTCCCTTCTCCTCGGGATCAGGTCCTTCGCCCCGAACACCCTGGCGCTCGGCATCGACCCCGAGCGGGACGTCCTCGTCACCCACCAGCTCGTGGCACCGGCCCGCGGAGCAAAGAGATGACGGTGTCCTTCGTCGTGGCAGCCGCCGCTCTTCTCCTCGCCATGGTCCCTCTTGGGATCACGGCCGCCCGCGGGACGACGATGGACGCCATCGTCGCCTATGAGGCGGCCAGCACGATCGCTGTCATGGAGTACATCCTCCTGCCCGAAGGCTTTGGCCGACCGGCCGAGTTCGAGTTCCCCGTCGTCCTCGCCGTGCTGCTGTTCGGGGGCGGGGTGGTCTTCCTCCATGCAGTGGAGCGCTGGCTGTGAGCGGCGCCCAGGCCGTCGTCGTCGACGTCCTCCTCGCCCTCGCCGTGGCGCTTGTGCTCGCCTGCTCGATTGGCGTGGCCGTCATGCGGGACACCTACCAGCGCATCCACTACCTCGGGCCGATGGCGCTCGTGGCGCCCCTGCTTGTCGTGCTGGCGGTGACGGTCCGCTCGGGTTGGCACGAGGCGACCGGGCAGAGCTGGCTGGCCGTCGGCTTCGTCGTCTTGGCATCGCCGTTCCTCTCCCACGCCACCATGCGGGCCGCACGCGTCGCCAAGGAGGGTGACTGGCGCCAGCGGGGCCACAGGAGCGGCGAGGTGCCTCGATGATCCTGTCGGACGCCACCTTCCGCCCGCCGACAACCGCCTGGGCGGGTCAGCTGCTGGAAGTGGTCCTCCTCGTCCTCGTGGCCGCTGCGGCCACCCTCGTGGTGCTGACGCGCCGCCCGCAGCGTCAGGTCGTGGTGCTGAGCGGCTACGGCCTACTCCTCTCCCTCCTCTTTTTCGCCCTGCAGGCGCCCGACGTCACCCTCTCGGAGATGACTGTCGGAGCCGTCGTGCTGCCCCTCGTCGTCCTCCTCACCATCTCCAAGCTGAAGATGCAGCCCGGCAGGGAGGAGGAGAAGAAGTGAGGCCGGAGAGGAGGCTCTTGTTCTTCGTCGCTGCTGCGGCAGGCTTCGCAGCCTTCCTCGTGTGGGGACTGACCGGGCTGCCGGCCTTCGGCCACTACCGCGGTCCCTACGGCTATCTGATCGACCGCCTGACGGTCCACTACACCCATGCCACCGGCCTCGTCTCGGCCGTCAACTTCTTCTTCCGCGGCTTTGACACTGTCGGCGAGGAGTTCATCCTCTTCGTGGCGGCCACCGGCCTCGCCACGGTCATGAGGGGGCTGCGGGAGGAGGAGAACGAGGTGTCGGGCGGCGAGGCGGTCTCAGCTGGCGTCTCGGTCCCCCGGACGAGCGACGGCGTGCGGACGCTGGCCCTCTTGCTCACCGGCCCCACCCTCCTCATCGGCTGGTGGCTCACCACCCATGCCCAGACGGACCCCTCGGGCGGCTTCCAGGGCGGTGCGGTCATGGCTACGGCGGTGGTCCTCATCTACCTCGCCGGCGAGTACCTGAAGCTGAGGCGGGCCGACCCCATCGTGGTGACGGACTCGGTGGAAGCAGTTGGCGCCGCCGGCTTCGCCATAGTCGGGCTCTTCGGGCTCGTGGCCGGGGGCACCTACCTGGCCGAGGTGCTGCCGCTCGGCAAGCACATCGGCGCCGTGAATGCCGGGGGCACCATCCCTCTCATCTCCCTTTGCGTGGGGGTGGAGGTGATGGCTGCCTTCCTCCTCGTGGTGAGCGAGTTCCTCGGCCAGACGCTGGTGCTGAAGGGAGCGCTCGACTCGTGAGCCTCTTCCCCTACCTCGTGGCAGCTTGGATCGCCCTCGTCGGCCTCTACGGGCTCGTGACGAGCCGCCATCTCGTCCATCAGATCCTCTGTCTCGTCGTCCTGCAGTCCTCGACCTATGTCCTCTTGCTCGCAGTCGGCTTCAAGACAGGAGGCATCGCTCCCTACTTCTCTGACGTCTCGGGCCGGCCCGTGACAGTCGACCCCGTCGTGCAAGCCCTCGTCCTCACCGACATCGTCGTCGAGGTCGCAGTGACCTCGCTGCTGCTCGGCCTGGCGGTGAGGGCGCACCGCCGCTTCGGCTCGGTCGACCCAGAAGAGCTCCGCCAGCTGAGAGGATGAGAGCGCCCGGCACCCTCGACCCGCTCCTCCCCCTCGTCGTGGTGGTGCCGCTCCTCGTGGCGGCTCTGCTGGCCGCCCTGAGCGCTCTCATCTCGCAGCACCGGCGTGTCCTCGACCTCGTTGCCATCGCCACCTCCGTGGCGGTGAGCGCCATGCTCGTGGTGCTCATGGCGAGAACGGCGGGCGGCGTGGCCGTCTACTGGTTCGCCGGCCTGCACCCCCGCCACGGCGCGGCCATCGGGATCGACTTCGCCGCCGGCTCGCTCTCTTGCGGACTGGCGGCCCTCACGGCTGTTCTCGTCACCGCCTCCATGGTCTTTTCCTGGCGCTACTTCGAGACGGCCTCGACCTGGTTCCACTCCCTCATGCTCGTCTTCCTCGCCGGCATGGTGGGCTTCTGTCTGACGGGCGACATCTTCGACCTCTTCGTCTGGTTCGAGGTGATGGGGGTGGCCGCCTACGCCCTTACTGCCTTCCGGGTGGAGGAGAAGGGCCCACTGCAGGGCGCCTACAACTTCGCCATCACGAACAGCGTGGGCGCCTACTTGAGCCTTCTTGGAATCGGCCTCATCTATGCGCGGACCGGGGCTCTCAACATGGCCCAGATCGGCCGGGCGCTCGGCCACGGCCGTCCCGGCAGCCTGGTCGTCGTCGCCTTCGTCCTCGTGCTCGTGGGCCTCATCACCAAAGGGGCGATCGTCCCCTTCCACTTCTGGCTGGCAGATGCCCACGCCGTCGCCCCCACCCCTGTCTGCGTCCTCTTCTCGGGGGTGATGGTGGAGCTCGGGCTCTATGGGGTGGCCCGCGTCTACTGGTCGGTCTTCGGCGCCGGGCTCGGCCATCGCTCCGCCATCACGGCAGCCTTCCTCGCCCTTGGCATCCTGACGGCTCTCGTCGGCGCCTTCTTCTCCTACCGGCAGCGTCATCTGAAGAGGATGCTCGCCTTCTCCACCATCAGCCATGCCGGCCTCTTCCTCGTCGGCTTCGCCCTCCTCACGCCCCTCGGCCTGGCTGGCGCTGCCGCCTATGTGATCGGCCACGGGCTCGTGAAAGCCGCCCTCTTCCTCTGTGTCGGGGCAGTGCTGCACCGCCTCGGTTCGGTCGACGAGAGCCGGCTGCACGGGCGAGGCCGCGCCCTCAAGACGACCGGCGTCGTGTTCACCCTGGCGGCTCTCGGCCTTGCCGACCTCCCCCCGTTCGCCACCTATCTCGGGGCCGGCTGGGTGGGCGACAGCGCCAGCTCCCACGGGGCCCCCTATGTGACCGCCGTCGTGATGATCTCCTCGATCCTGGTCGGCGGAGCAGTCCTGCGCGTCGCCGGCGGCGTCTTCTACGGCCTCGGCGACCCGCCCCGTGAGGACCCCCGCTTGCGGCAGGGGGCCACCGAGGAGCGTTCCGAGACGAGCGGGGACGAGGCCAAGGTGCCGCTCACGATGACCCTGCCGCCCCTCGTGCTCGTAGCGGCCGCCGCTGCGATCGGACTCCTGCCCCATCTCGGCAGCGTCCTCCAGCACGCCGCCCTGCAGGTGGAGGACGAGGCCGGCTATGTCAAGACCGTCCTTGGCGGCGCCGCTGTCCACCATCTGAGCGCCCTCTCCCCGAAAGAGCCCACCGCTGTCCGGGCGATCGACCTCGAGAGCGGCTTCGGCACCGCGGCGGGAGCGCTCCTGCTGGCGCTCGGCGGGCTCTACTACCGCAGGCTCCCCGGGTTGAAGAGGCTGCGTCCCGCCCGGGTCGTCGCGGACACCTTCGACCGCCTGCAAAGCGGCGTCGTCAACGACTACCTCACCTGGCTCGTCTTCGGCGTCGCCTGCATCGGCGGAGCCCTCGCTTTCAGTTTGCGCTGAGCCCCTCGAACGGCCAGCGGCAGGGCTTTTAGCGGCTACGCTCTTCCCGCTCCGCAGTGGAGCTAAGTAATAAGGAAGTGAGTGAGCACGTGGCGACAGGCACGGTCAAGTTCTTCAACGCTGAGAAGGGCTTCGGATTTATCTCCCGTGAGGATGGTGACGACGTGTTCGTTCACTGGTCCAACATCCAGGCGACCGGCTACCGGACCCTCAACGAGGGCCAGCAGGTCGAGTTCGAGGTCGCACCCGGCCGAAAGGGCGAGCAGGCGCTCAACGTCCGCGCCCTTTAAGAACCGGAGATAGACATAGGGGCCGCCGGGAGACCGGCGGCCCTTTTTCGCGTTCAGGACCAGCCGAGGCGGGCTGTCTGCTGGCGAGCCTGCATGAGCGCTGTCGCCACCGGCTGCAGGTAGAGGACGCCGACGACCCGGCCGCCGGAGACAACCGCCAGCTGGCGCCTCTTCGATTGCTCGAAGGCGCGGGCGGCGTGCGGGTAGAGCGGCATCTCGGGGGCGAGCAGCGGCGCCTGCCGATCGGCCAGCTGTCCGACGGCCAACCCCGGGATGTGGCCGGCCAGGTTCCCCCCGTCGACGATCCCCTGATAGCGCCCGGTCTCGTCGACGACCGGGAGGGCCCGCCCTGGGAAGTGCGCCAGCCACGCCGCCACCTCCGAGGCGGCGACGCCGGCCGGAACGGTCGTGGCATCTGAGTGCATGTAGGCACCCACGGTGAGCCCGGTGAGCGAGGCCTGGAAGCGGGCGCTGTTCCACTCACTGGCGGCTCCGATGGCCACGAAGACGCCGATTATGACGAGGAAGTAGTCCTTCTTGAGCCCGTAGCCGATCATGGCGGCGCCGAGGACGAAGGCGACGACCGAGGCCACCTGGGTGGCCCGCAGCTTGCTGTGGCCGCGGGCGAGCAACGAGCGGAGCACCCGGCCGCCGTCCATCGGGAGGGCGGGCAGCAGGTTGAAGCCGGCGAGGAGGAGGTTGAGCCAGCCCACCCGGGTGAGCCAGGAGCCGCCGTAGAGAGCGGGCGGCCAGATCGATGCCCCGGTCGCCAGGGCAGCGCCGAGGAGAACCACCCCGATGACGATGCTGGCGAGCGGTCCGACGGCCGCCACCTTCGTCTCGATGGCGGGGGAGATGTCGATCGCCTCTATCTGGGAGACCCCTCCGATCGGCAGCAGGACGATGTCGCGCACCTTGAGGCCGAGCCGCCGGGCGAGAAGGGAGTGGGCCAGCTCGTGCAAGGTGACCGAGGCGAAGAGGACGATCAGCCAGATGGCGTCGGCCAGTGCCACCGATCCGGTCGTCCCGTTCGGAGAGGCGAGGACGAGCAGCGCCAGCAGGAAGAACGACCAGTGGAGCCTGATCGGTATCCCGGCGACGCGCCCGATGGTAAGTGACCTCTTCACAGCTGCTCAGCTACCGGGTATAGCGGAAACAGACCCGGGAAAGGCGAGAGGGAGCCGAGAATCAGCTGGGCATCTGCTGGGTCGTCCGCCCCTGCACGGTCGGCCCGGACGGCCCGTCGGCAGCAGCCGGCGGGCAGAGACGGGCCGGCGAGCCGACGGCGGTCGCCCCGGCCGGCACGTCGCTCAGCACGACGGCGTTG
>JAJYQK010000149.1 GCA_021794645.1 Actinomycetes bacterium | reverse complement strand
GATGGCCGATTCGTCGCGAGGCGGTGGCTTTCTAAAGCCGTCCTCTGTCTCTACGACCTCGTCACGGCCTTCAAAGAGCTCTGACTCGTCCATGGCTCCGTTCTACTCCCGCCGTCGAGCGGAAAGAGCTGCCAGCGCCGTTGCCTCCCGCTGGGGGAGAAGCCACACTGCGCCATGGCCTACACCGTGAAGCGCTGGGACAGCTGGACCACCTGCAATGGGGAAGGCGGCCTGAGCGGCCTCCAGGCCCTGCTCAACGAAGAGCTGGCCGCTGGACGGCGCCTCGCCCATCTCATCGTCCACTCCGAGGACATCTACATCGCCGTCTTCGAGGACGAGAGAGTCCCTCAGGCCCCTGCTCAGGGCTGACCGGCGGCGACGAGGTCGGCAAAGGCCTCGGCCGCCTGGGCCGTGAGCGGGCCGGGCCAGTCGAGCTCCCGCTCCCCGATGCGCCTGATGGGGTGGACGCCGCGGGTGGTGGAGGAGAGGAAAGCCTCGCTTGCCTGCTCGAGCTCGGCGAGGGTGATGTCGCGCTCGCTGACCCGGACGCACTCGAGCACGAGCCCACGGGTCACCCCGGCCAGGCAGCCGGAGGAGAGGGGCGGGGTCACGAGCTCGCCCCCGATGCCACAGAAGACATTCGTGCCAGAGCCCTCGCAGAGCTTGCCGGCGGTGTTCAGAAAGAGCGCCTCGTTGGCGCCGTGCTCGGCGGCGTAGGCAAGCGCCACGACGTTCTCGGCATAAGAGATGGTCTTCGCCCCTGCCACGGCGCCTCTCTCGTTCCGCGCCCAGGGCACGACGGCGACGGCGACGGCCGGGGGAGGGTCGGGCAGCTGCTCGGCCGCTACGACGACGGTGGGCTCCGAAGCGAGCCGGGCCGAGCCGAGCGGCCCACGGCCGGCCGTGACGGTCAAGCGGATCTTTCCGAAGCAGAGATCGGCGGCGGCGGCCACCGCCCCGACCGCCGCGGCCAGCTCCTCCTCGCTCGGGTGGGCAAGGCCGATGGCGGCAGCCGAGCGGGCGAGGCGGGCAAGGTGGCGGCGGAGCGCGAAGGGCTTGCCGTCCCGGATGACGACGCTCTCGAAGACACCGTCCCCGGTGAGTAGGCCATGGTCGAAGACCGAGATCTTCGCCTCCTCCTCTTCCACGAGGTTCCCGTTCAGGTAGACGAGCGGCACGCCAGAGACACTAAGGCAGGCACATTCGGGCCTGCGCCGATCTCCTCTGTATCCTCGGGCAACCGAGGAGCGGAGAGGAGAGGACGAGTGGCGAAGCTCGACAACGGCCCGGCCCGGGGCACGCGGGACTTCCTCCCCGCCGAGGTGGCGCGGCGCGAGGCGGTCATCGCCGCCATCGCCTCCTCCTACGCCCGCTTCGGCTTCCGCCGGATCGAGACGCCCGCCATCGAGTCCCTCGAGCGCCTCACCTCTGGGCAAGGGGGGGAGAACGAGAAGCTCATCTACAAGATCCTCCGCCGTGGCCTCGAGGCCGTCGAGGCCGGGACCGACCCTGACAGCCTCTGTGACCTGGCTCTCCGCTACGACCTGACGGTGCCGCTCACGCGCTTTTACGCCAACAACCAGGGGCGGCTCGCCATGCCCTTCCGGGCGCTGCAGATCGGGCCGGTCTGGCGGGCCGAACGGCCCGCCCGGGGGCGCTACCGGCAGTTCACCCAGTGCGACATCGACATCCTCGGCGAGCCGTCGGTGCTGGCCGAGTGCGAGCTGATGGAGGCCTCCCTCACGACCCTCGTCGCTCTCGGCATCGGTCCCCTCGCCGTCCGGCTGAACGACAGGCGCCTGCTGCGAGCGATCGCCGAGGAGAACGGCGTGCCCGAGGAGAGGACCGCCAGCTACTTCGTCACCCTCGACAAGGTGGACAAGATCGGCTGGGCTGGCGTGGCCGCCGAGCTGGCCGAGAAGGGCTTTCCGGCCGAGCTGGCCCTCGCCAGCGAGCGTCTGCTCGGCTCGCTTTCGCCGACGGCGGCTGCGGCCGAGGTCCTCTCCTACTTGGCCGGGGCGCTGCCGAGCCTCGATGAGAGCGTTCTCGCGGACCTGGAGGAGACGACGCGCACCCTCGAGAGGCTCTCCTCCTCGCTGCGGGGAATCTCCTATGAGATCGATCTCACGATCGTCCGGGGCATGGGCTACTACACGGGCCAGATCTTTGAGATAGCCCACCCCGAGAGCGCCAACTCGATCGCAGGGGGAGGCCGCTACGACGACCTGCTCGCCCGATCGCTCGGCCAGTCCGTCCCCGCCTGCGGCTTCTCGATCGGCTTCGAGCGCGTGGTCGACCTCGCCGAGGTGGAGCAGGCTGACCTGGGAGTCGCCCTCCTGCACGGGAATGAGCCGCCCGACGTCATCCTCGTGGCCGCCGCCGCCCTGCGCCAGCGGGGGCGGCCCGTCGCCCTCGTGCCCCGGCGGAAGTCGCTCGGGCGGCAGCTCGACTCCCTCTACGACGAGGGCTACCGCGCCTTTGCGACCCTGGAGGACGGGACCGCCGGCGAGGTGCGCCCGCTCTCGCGGCAGCCGAGCTGAGCCGAGAGGCGCTCTGCCCGCTCGAGCAGCTGGGGGGCGCCGAGGAACGCCGCCATCTCGACGAAGGAGTCGTCCGGGCCGCTCCAGGCCAGCTCGCCGACGGCGGCGACGAGGGAGGAGTCGACCTGCAAGGTGGCGAGATGCCTGAACAACACGGCGAGCTGGCGCTCTTCTGCCAGGCGAAGGGCGAGAGCGGGCGCCGTGCGCAGCCGCGCGACGAGGCCCGGGTCCCACTCGCTCGCCTCGTCGGGGATCGCCTCGAGGTGGCCGTAGTGGGCGAGGACGACAGCGGCGCTCTGCTTTCCCCAGCCCGCCAGGCCCGGGAAGCCGTCGGCGGAGTCGCCGACGAGGGCCAGCCAGTCGGGGATGGAGGCGGGCGCCACCCCGAACTTGGCCCGCACGGCCCCCTCGTCGAGGATCGCCTTGTTGCGCCGGTCCACCTGCACCACCCGTTCGCCCTCCACGCACTGGCCCAGGTCCTTGTCCGGGGTCCAGATGAGCACCCTCTCCACGGCCTCGTCGGCCTTGGCGATGGTCGCCAGCGAGCAGAGAGCGTCGTCGGCCTCGAGCTCGACCATGGGGAAGGTCGCCACCCCGAGAGCAGCGAGCGCCTCCTCGAGCAGGGGGAACTGGGCCAGCAGGGCGGGATCGACCCCCTCGCCGGTCTTGTAGCCGGGCCAGAGGTCGTTGCGGAAGGACTCGATCTGGTGATCGGTCGCCACGCCAATGTGGGTAGCACCTTCTTCCAGCATCGTGAGCACCGAGGCGAGCACGCCTATGGTGGCGGCAACCTCGGTGCCATCGGTCGCCTGCCGGCTGCGGTGGCGCTGGCCGAAGAACTGGCGAAACAGCTCGTATGTGCCATCGACGAGGTGGACTTCCATCTCGGACAAGCCTAAGACAACGGACCGTCAGCCGACGGGGAGAGGAGCAGCCGTGCGCGCCGTGCAGGTGACGTCACTCGATGGTCCGGCGGCCATCGAGCTCGTGGAGATGCCAGAGCCCGAGCCGGCCGAGGGGAAGGTCCTCATCGAGGTGAAGGCGGCCGGCGCCAACTTTCCCGACGTCCTTCTCACCCGGGGCCTGTACCAGATGCGACCCAAGCTCCCCTTCGTGCCCGGCTCGGAGGTCGCCGGCACGGTGAAAGCGGCCCGGGAGGCCACCGGGCTGAAGCCGGGGGATCGGGTGGCCGCCTTCCCCGTCCTCGGCGGCTTCGCAGAGGTCGTGGCAGCCGACGAGTGGGGGGTCTTCCCGTTGCCCGGGGCGGTCTCCTTCGAGGCGGGGGCTGCCCTGTTGATGAACTACCTCACGGTCCACTTCGCCCTCGTGCGGCGGGGCCGCCTGCAGCCGGAGGAGACCGTTCTCGTCCACGGCGCCGCCGGCGGCATCGGGACTGCCACGATCCAGCTCGCCAAGGCCTTGGGGGCCCGTGTGATCGCGGTCACATCGACGACCGAGAAGGAGCAGGTGGCCCGGGAGGCGGGCGCCGACGAGGTCGTCGGCGTGGAGGGCTTCAAGGAGGCGGTGAAGGAGCTCACCGGAGGCGAGGGCGTCGACATCGTGATCGACCCGGTCGGGGGCGAGCGCTTCACAGACTCCCTCCGCTCGCTGCGCCCTGAGGGCCGCCTGCTCGTGATCGGCTTCACCGCCGGGGAGATCCCGACGGTGAAGGTGAACCGCCTGCTGTTGAACAACATCGACGTCGTAGGTGTCGGCTGGGGGGCATTCTGGATGCGACGACCCGAGTTCCTCCGCCAGCAGTGGGAGGAGGTCGCCCCTCTCCTCTCCGCCGGAGTCCTCTCGCCCCCGATCGGGGCGAGCTTCCCGCTCGAGAGAGTCAGCGAGGCTCTCGCCACGATCGAGGAGAGGCGAGTCCTCGGCAAGGTCGTCCTCCTCCCCTGAATCAGGGGAGCCTGTAGTCGGCCTTCATCGTCCTCACGAGGGCGCTAGCCAGCAGGTCCTCGCCCCCGATCGACAGGTGGATGCCGTCACCGGCCCGGAGCGGCTCGGCGATGCCGTTGATCGTCGTCGTGCCGCCGTTGAAGGCGCCGGTCGGGGTCGTGAACAGAGGCCAGGACGAGAAGTAGACGACCCCCGGGTGGCTGGCCGCCTCCTTCTTGAAGATGGCGTCGACGAGCTTCATCGAGCTCGAGAAGACCTGGCTCTGCATAATCGGCTCACCGACCCAGATCACCCGCGCCTTGGCGGCGAGAGCCTCGTCCATCATGGTCGAGACCCGCTCGGAGTAGACCGACTTCCAGGTGGCCGACCCGAAGCCGACGTAGCTGCCGTTCAGATAGAAGCTCTGGACGTCGTTGGCTCCGAGGAAGACGACGACGACCTGGGGGTGCGTCGCCAACAGCTCCTGGTGGAAGACCGCCGGCCAGTTGTAGTAGGCGGTGTTCACAAGGCCGGTGTCGCCCTTGGCGTCCGCCACGACCTTCACGTGCGGGTCCTTGGCGAGCGCCCACTGCAGTCCCCAGCCGAGGTCGACCCCGAGCGAGTCGCCCACCTCGAGGACCGTGACGTTGCCCGAGGGGAGGGGCGGGCCGGTCGAGGTCGGTGTGGAAGAGGAAGAGGAGTGGGCAAGGGGCGTCCTTGCCTGGCTCTTGGACGGCTTCGGCTGGGCCGCGGCCTGACCGCAGGCGGCCGTCGCGAGGGCGAGCCCCACAAGGAGAGCCCAGAGGCTCCTTGGGGGAACGCTTCGAGCAACCATCTTCACCATCCTGCCGAGACGCCCATGGCCGCCACATTCTTGCGCGCCCGGCGGTGACGGCCGGCCACGACACTTCTCCCGGCCTAGAGGCCGAGACCCTCTATTTCAGGCCTTTCGGGCCGTCTCGGGCCGAGGGGCAGGCGGAGCGAGAACTCCGCCCCGCCACCTCGGCATGGCCCCTTTGCTGCCTGTCCGACTGAATGGTCGCCAGCATTGCTTGGAGGACCTTGCAATAGTTCTGATGAGCGGTAACTATTGTTGAGGTGGATGACAGTCGGCATATCAGCGAAAGATTGCGAGCGCTGGCCGATCCCGCCAGGAGGCAGGTCGTCGAGCTGCTGAGCGACGGCGCCAGGCGGGCCGGAGAGCTGGCCAGCCTGGCCGGTGTAGCGCCCGCCACCATGAGCCGCCACCTGAAGGTCCTCCTGGCGGCCGGGATAGTTGACGACGAGCGCTCCGTCACAGATGCGCGGGTGCGCCTGTTCTTCTTGCAGCGCGAGGCGCTCGCGCCCGTGGGGGAGTGGGTGCAGGGCGTCCTCGCCAGCGGCCGCCGGAGCGTCGGCTGACTCCCTAGCCGGCGGGCTCGCCCTCTTCGGTGTGCCGGCTGTAGCGGAGGATGAGCAACCCGAGCAGGAGGAAGATGACCACCCCGACGCCGGCGCCGAGCTCGATCAAGGTCTCTTCGAAGGTGACGGTGGTCAGCTTTCGCGCCAGGGTGAGATGGGCCGAGGCGCTCAGGATGTCTCGCACACCCGCCAGGACCCCGATCACGAGGAAGGGGCGCACGGTGAAGGTCCAAGAGCGCAGGTGACCGAAGACGGTGTGGGCGATGTCGAGCAGGATGATCACGACGAGGATGCCGTCGACCGCCCCCACCACCGAGTCGGGGAAGTTGCCCCAGTCCCTGAAGAAGCCGACCACGCTTCGCACCAGCACCACGCCGGCGACGATGAGCAGGCTGACGACGATGGCGTACTCGATCCAGACCATCACCGAGGTGATGAGCGAGTCCGATCTCGAGCCGGCGGTATGGGTCGTGACAGGCACGCCTTCCATCGCGTGATGCTACGGCAGATCGGGAGCCAACCTGGGCTTTCTCGGCGCCACCGGGCAGGTGGGGGAGGGGAGGCCGATACCGGTGGAGCGCTGCCGGGTAGAGAGAGATTGTCTTCCGCGGTGGCGCTCTGCCTCGCGGAGCGCTCCCAGGACCATGGCTCAAGAGATCCACATCCTCCCGTCGGCCGACAGCGCCACGCCGCGCCAGGTGAGGGCAGTCACCACCGCCTTTGCCATCTGGGCCGTCCTCTGGGCGGCACTCGCCAGCTGGGTGGCCTACGACGTCGGCGAGCTCGCCCGGATATCGGACGAGGCGCTCGCGACGGGGCGGGCGCTCGGGCGGATGGCGGCGGCCCTCGGGACCTTTGCCCACACCCCTTTCGTCGGAACCTTCGCCCGCGCTGGCGCCTCGGAGCTTCTCCTGGCTGCAGCCTCCCTGCGCTCGAGCGGACTGAGCTCACGAGACGCCATCGGCCAGCTGAGCATCCTGCTCGGCTTGGCGGTCGCTCTCATCCCGGTGCTTCCCTTCGGGGTGCTGCTGGCCCGCCTCCACCGTGAGCGTCGCCGCGAGCGAGGCGCCCTCGAGCGGGCCCTCGCCTCGGGTGGCCGCGAGCGGGAGAACGCCATCTGCTATCTGGCCGGGCGGGGCTACACGAACCTGCCCTACCACGAGCTCGTCGGTCCCGCCGGAGGGGGGCAGGACACCGAGGCGATCGCCCGGGCCGAGCTCGAGAGGCTCGGGCTCGGCCGCTACTGGTCAGAGCCGGCAGGCGCCGGTACACCCGGCGAAGGTGTCCGCTCGGGCGACCGGGCCTCCTGAGCCGAGCCTGCCGGCTCTCTCACGTGTCAGGTGCAGCTGCGGATGTTCGCCTGGTGCCCGTAGCTCTCGGCCGTGCGGAGCTCGCGGAGCGCAGTCTGGAAGTCGGTCTTGGCATTGCCGGCGTTGCCCTTGGTGAACTGGGCGAAGGAGGTCTTGGCCTCGGCTACCGCCAGCTTGGTCTCCTGCACCATCGACTCGATCGGGCCGCCCTTTTTCTGACCGGCCGCCGAGACGTTGCGCAGGGCTTGCTGCAGCTTGGAGAAGTCCTGGTTGAGCGTCCCCGCCGCCGAGGTGGCCGACGCGGGGGAGTTGAGGTTCAGGTGACCGAAGGCCTGAGCGGCGGTACGGACCTCGGCGCAGAGGCTGTCGGCGTTACGGCTGAGGCCTGCCTGCGAGCTGCCGAGAGCTGTCTTGTGGTTGGCCGTCGGGGCCTTCGAGGTGTGGTGGGCGCTCACCGAAGAGGTGCAGGCGGCCAGGCCGAGTGCCGCCGGTACTCCGAGGGCCAAGGCCCCCAGCCCTGACCGGATACCCCTTCCGAGGGCTGCCGGCTTGCGGTCGTTCTGTCTTGATGGCTGTGCACTCACTGGGTGATGTTCCTTCCTGTGTTCCGTGTTC
>JAJYQK010000113.1 GCA_021794645.1 Actinomycetes bacterium | reverse complement strand
CTGCCCGGGCCGCCCGCTCGCCGGCGGCGGCGGCGGTCCCGCTCCCCCCCTCATCGCCCGAGACGTCGAAGCCGAGCTGGGTGGAGCCAGATGCCGGCGCGGCGACCTCCCCGAGCGCCTCGAGGTCGCCCGGGGCGCCGCCGGGGTCGGCCAGGTAGGACGCCACGGCCAGGTCGAGGTCGAGGCCGCTCAGCCCCAGCCCGAGGGGGGCGAGGCCCCGCATGAGCTCCTTGGCCCGGAAGACGACCAGCCTTCGCTCACCCCCCTGGGCCGTCTCGAGCAGGCGGGTGAGCTCGGCCCGCACCGGCTCGAAGAGCGGGCGACCGAGGTAGTAGGCGACCCGGTCGCCTCCTCCCACCGGGTCGGGCGGAAGCGGGGAGAAGGCCAGGCCGAGCAGGTCGGAGCGACCGGGCTGGCCCGCCCACTCCGCCTCGACGGCGAGCCCGCCGCCCCGCTCGGCGAGGGCCGCCAGTGCCTCTCTCGCCTCCTCGACAGCGCCGAGCTCGATCACCGAGAGGGGCCCGGCAGGGGCGGCCGCCCCGGCCGTCGGGGCGGCGCCACCGGCGGCCAGCCGGTCGAGGCCGGCGATGATCTTGTCGCGCGGGGCACGGATCTCGAGCAGCGTGAACAGGTCGTTCAGCTCCTTTCGGTCGCCTCCCCCGATGCGCAGGTCGGCCAGCTCGCACTCGACCGGGGCGTCGCGCACGAGCGGGGTGAGGGCGAAGTTCTGGCGGACCCGTTGCTCGCTCTCGGCGAGCGAGGCCCGCAGCTTCGGCGTCAGCTCGTCGAGGTGGGCGAACAAGGTGTCGATGTCGCCGTAGCTGTTGACGAGCTTGGCGGCGGTCTTCTCCCCCACCCCCGGCACGCCGGGCAGGTTGTCGGAGGGGTCGCCCCGCAGCGCCGCCAGGAAGGGGTACTTCTCGGGCCGCACGCCCGTGCGTTCCTCGATGCCGGCCTCGTCGTAGAGGACGTAGTCGGTCACCCCGCGCCTGTTGTAGAGCACCTTCACGTGCGGGTCGTGGACGAGCTGGTAAGTGTCCCGGTCCCCGGTGACGATGACGACGTCCTCGCCCGCCTCGTCGAGGCGGCGTGCCATCGTGGCGATGACGTCATCGGCCTCGAAGCCCGAGAGCTCCACCACGGGCACCCCCATCAGCTCGACCATGCGCCGTATCAGCCCGATCTGGTCTCGCAGGCTCTCGGGGGTGGCGGCCCGCCCCGCCTTGTAGTCCGCTGCGATCTCGTCGCGAAAGGTCGGCTCGGGTCGGTCGAAGGCGACCGCCAGACCGGCGGGAGAGTGGTCCTCGAGGAGCCGCCCGAGCATGCCGGCGAAGCCGTAGACGGCCTGGGTCTCCTGGCCCGATGAGGTGACGAGGTTCGCCTCCTGCAGGGCGAACCAGGCCCGGAAGGCGAGCGAGTGCCCGTCGAGGAGGAGGTAGGGAGCCACGGGCCCATGGTAGGTACGATCGCGTCGGTGCCGCCGGACGGATTCCACCCTCCCCTGGAGGAGTATCTAGAGACCATCCACTCCCTCGAGGAGGAGGGGGTGCCGGTCATCCAGGCCCGCCTCGTCGACCGGCTCGGCCACTCGGCCCAGTCCGTCTCGGAGATGGTCCACCGGCTCGAGGCCGAGGGCTACCTCGAGCCGCGGGTGCGGGGCGTCGCCCTCACGCCCCAGGGGAGGCGCCGGGCCGAGAGCGTCGTGCGCAAGCACCGCCTGGCCGAGCGCTTCCTCGTCGATGTCGTCGGCCTCCCCTGGGCCAAGGCCCACATCGAGGCGGGCCGCTGGGAGCACGTCATCTCAGACGAGGTGGAGGCCCGCTTCGTCGCCCTCCTCGACAACCCCGCAACCTGCCCGCACGGCAACCCGATCCCGGGCGGACCACCCGTCGCCGACCACCAGGTGGCCCTCGCCGAGGTGCCGGCAGGCTCCCGGGTGCGGCTGGCCCGCATCACCGAGCAGGTGGAGGTGGATGCCGCCGCGCTCGAGTACCTGAGCGAGACCGGCTTCGTGCCCGGGACGGAGGGGACGATCCTCGCCAAGGGGCCCGACGGGGCGGCCACCCTCGACATCGACGGGGCGGCAGTCGCCCTCGGCCCGGCCCTCGCCCGCCAGCTCTTCGTTGTGCTGCCGGCGGGCGCCTGAGCCTCGGGCGGCTCAGCTCGCCTCTGGGGCGAGCCTCCCTTCCACGACGGACTCGGCCACCTCGCGCATCGTCGTCCGCTTGTTCATGGCCGTCTGCCGGATGAAAGAGAAGGCCTCGGACTCCGACAGGTGCAGCTCGTCCATCAGCTTGCCCTTGGCCCGGTCGACCCAGCGGCGGGTCTCGAGCTGCTGCTCGAGGGTGCGCTTGTCCTCGGAGAGGCTGGCGTTCTCGGCCTCGAGGGCCTGCATCTCTGTGAAGCGGCCGAGGGCCACCTCGATCGCCGGCAACAGCTCTTCTTGCTGGAAGGGCTTGACGAGGTAGGCGAGCGCCCCGGCGTCGCGGGCCTCCTCGATGAGGTTGCGCTGGCTGAAGGCAGTGAGGATCAGCACCGCCGAGCGCCGCCCGGCGTTGATCTCGCGGGCGGCCGCCAGTCCGTCCAGCCCGGGCATCTTGATGTCGAGGATCACGAGGTCGGGCTGGTGCTCCTTGGCGAGGGCGACGGCCTCGTCCCCCCGACCTGTCTCCCCCACCACCTCGAAGCCGCTCTCCTCGAGGATCTCGCGCAGGTCGAGGCGGACGATCGCCTCGTCTTCGGCAATGACGACGGTCCTGGCCACTGTGGCTCCTTAGCTCGGTTGCGGCTTTTGGGGGAAAGCCCCTCGGATCAGAGTACGAGCCTTGATAACAGCTCGTCCTGTGTCCTTTCCAGCTCGGCCACGAGCTGACGGGCGCTGTCGCGGCCCCGCAGCATCGCCTCTTCGTGCCGACGGGCCTCGTGCCAGTCGTGCTCGGCCAGCGGGGTCTCTGAGACGAGGGAGCGGAGCCGGGCGTCCTCGGCTGTCTCTGTGAAGACGAGCAGCTGCTCCTCCAAGATGGCGAGCTCCTGGCGGGCCTTCACGAGGCGCCCGTGGACCTCGGTCAGCTTGCGCTCGAGAGCCTGGCGCTCCATGGCGCCGATCCTAGGTCCCTACCTGACGAGGACCATCGCGGCAAGGACGGCCGCGCTCAGGCCGAGGAGCGAGCCGTCAACGAGCCTGAGACCGTGGGTCTCGGGCGGCGTGACCGCCACCCCGCCCCGCCCCTCGATCGCCTCGGCCAGCTCGCGGGCGCGCCGGAGCGAGCTCGCGAGCGCCGTGAACAAGAGCTCCTCGGCCGCACCCGACATCTCCTTCAGGTTGCCGAGACGCTCCGGCCGGCGCGTCCGCCTGGCGGCGGCGAGCACCCTCATCTCCTCGACGAGGAGGGGAAGGCAGCGGATGGCAAGGGCGATGGTGGCGACCATCTCGTCTACGGGCAGACGGAGGGCCCGCAGGGGCTTCAGCAGCCGGCCGAGCGCCGGCGCCAGGTCGGCGAGCGGGGTGGTCCAGGCGAGGAGGGCGGCGAGGGCGAGGATCTCGATGCCGATGAGGGTGAACTCGGCCCACTGGTCGAGGCCACCGAGGCCGAGGCGGACGTGACCGAGCTCGACCTGCGGCTTCCCGCCTGCCACGAGGGCCAGCACGGCCCCGGCGAGCAGGACGAGGCCGATCCAGCGAGGGAGGCGGGGAAGGATCCCCCGCGGCAGGCGCGCGACGAGGAAGGCACCCCCAGTGGCCCCGGCCGCCAGGCCGGCCGCCGCCCAGGTGGGCCAGAAGACGAGCCCGATGGAGACGAGGGTGATGGCGAGGATCTTCGTGCCCGCCCAGGCGCGGTGGATGGGGCCGTCGCCGGGCACGAAGCGGAGCACGTGCAGGTCGGCCAGCTGCCGCCGGCGACGGGGGGCGGCTGCCCCGCTCACGAGGTGAGCACCTCCTCGCCCACGATCGAGCCGGCCTCGAGCCTGATCATCCGCTCCCCGAGCATCTCGGCGTTGTCAAGGTCATGGGAGACCACCACCGTCGCCATCTGATGGCGCTGGCGGAGCTCGAGGAGGATGAGCGCCAAGGCATAGCGGGCCTCGTCGTCGAGGCCGGCATAGGGCTCGTCGAGCACGAGCAGCTCCGGCCGGCGCAAGAGCAGGCCGGCGAGGGCCACCCGGCGCTGCTCGCCGCCCGAGAGGTCGTCGACGCGCCGCGGCCCCATCTCCTCTGGGTCGAGAGCGACAGAGCGCAGGGCGGCGGCAGCCTCCGCCGGGGTGCTCCCGGCCGAGACGTCGGCCATGACGCTCGGGCGCAGCAGCTGGAGCCGGGCGTGCTGGAAGGCGACTCCCACCCGCGTCGGCACCTCGTCGATCGGCCTCCCCCCGAGCTCGGCGCGGCCTTCGGTCGGCACCGCCAGTCCGCCCAGCACCCAGGCGAGCGTCGTCTTGCCCGAGCCGTTCGAACCGGTGACGACGAGGCCCTCGCCGGCGGCGATGTCGAGCTCGACCCCCCTGAGCGCCCGCCGGGCCCACGGGGTGCCGGCCGAGTAGACGTAACCCACGTCGCGCAGCACGACAAGGGGTGCCCGGCCGGCAGGCGGGACGCCGGTCACCCGGCTGGTGATCTCGTCTCGCCTCACCTCCTCGCCGAGCGGCGCGGGGGGACCGCTCGCCACCACCTTGCCGTCGCTCATCTCGACGACGCGGTCGGCCACAGCCGTCTCGGCCTTGCGGTGGGTGACGTGGACGACGGCCAGCCCCTCGTCGCGCAAGCGGGCGAGGAGGGCCACGACCTCCTCCCGCCCCTCGGCGTCGACCATCGCCGTCGACTCGTCGGAGATGAGAAGCCGCGGTCGGCGGGCGAGAGCGGCCGCCACTGCCAGACGCTGCAGCTGACCGCCCGACAGGGTGGACGTCTCGGCCTCCTCCATGCCGCCCAGCCCCACCGTGGCGAGCAGCTCGGCGACAGCGGGCCGGCTCCCGGGCAGAAGGCCCCAGTAGAGGTCGTCTCTCACCCTGACCCCGAGCACCTGGCTCTCGGGCCGCTGGAAGATGATGGCGGTGCCGCCCGGTTCCCCGTAGCCCGGACGGCCGGGCCGGCTCACGCTCCCCTCGCTCGGAAGTAGGCGGCCCGCCAGGATGCGCACGAGGGTCGACTTGCCCGAGCCGTTCAGGCCCACCACGCCCACCAGCTCGCCGGCGGCCACCACGAGGTCGACCCCGGCGACCGCATCGGCCTCGGAGCCCTCGTACCGGTAGCGGGCGGCCTCGAGGGAGACCGGGACCGGCGCCACCGGCTCACCCGGGTCCTTCCGCTCCTCCAGGCTGCCGGTGTAGGGGCGCAGGCTCGTCTGCCCGATGGCTGTCAGCAGCGGACGCAGCCTGAGACAGAAGAGGGCCACGACGAAGATGACGAGCAGCTCGGCGGCGGGCAGCGTGAACCACCAGTGGGCGAGCACCCAGTTGACGGCCCCTTGGCCGAGGCGGGTGACGGGCGAGACGGGGGCGAAGTGGGAGACGGCGTCGAGCAGGTGCCTCACATCCCGCCAGAGGATGCGGACCTGATCGAAGGTGAGCCGGCGGAAGCCGGGCGAGAGCCAGTCGATGAGATCGGTCACAGCAGCGATGGGGAGCCCGGCCGCCGCCATCGTGACAGCGACAGAGGAAGGGCCGGACCACTTGCGCCGGTACGTCGTGCCGATCGAGAGGCCGACCGTCCCTGCCAGCCCCGTCTGGAGCACGATGCCGACGCCACCGATGAGGAACGAGACAGAGGCGGCACTGATGACAGCCGCCAGGCCGGCTCGAAGGCGGTGGCGGGAGGAGAGAGCGGCGAAGGGCAGGATGGCGAGGGCCTGCAGCGCCCCGCCGAAGGGGACGAACCAGCCCACCACCTCCAGGACGAGGGCGAGGTCGGACAGGACGGCGGCCTCGGCCAGCTCGCCCGGCCGGAGCGGGCCGTGCTCTATCTCGGCCCGCGTCCTCCTCGGCTTCATCCCGAACAGGCTTACAGATAGTCGCCGGCCCGAGGGGCCGGGTACGCTTCGCCGGAGCCCGGATGGCGGAATGGTAGACGCGGCGGCCTCAAAAGCCGCTGTCCGAAAGGGCGTGCGGGTTCGACTCCCGCTCCGGGCACTCAAGGCCAATACCCACCGCCTCTCCCGGAGAGGCCTCGGCCGGCTACTCCCCCGTCGCCCCGTCGATCGACTGGCGGATCAAGTCGGCGTGCCCGTTGTGGCGGGCGTACTCCTCCACCATGTGGACGAGAACCCAGCGGAGCGAGACCTGGCCCCGCCCGCCCCAGGCCGGATGCGCCGCCTTCATCCCTTCTGCCACCCCGCTCGAGAGTGCCGCTGCGACGACGGCCCGGGAGGCCTCTGCCCGCTGGCGGAGGAGGCCGCGCAGGTACTCGCCGCTATCAGCAGACGCGCTCTGCCACTCCCAGTCCTGCACCTCCTCCGGCACGCTCGCCCAGGGCTCGGGCAGAGCCCCGCCGCCGATGACGGTGGTGAACCAGTAGTCCTCCACGAGCGCCATGTGCTTGAGGATGCCGCCGAGGCTCATCGAGCTCGGCGGCAAGCTCACGCCCAGCTGCTCGTCGCTGAGCTCGCTCGCCTTCCACAAGAGGGTGGCCCGCTGGAACTCGAGGAAGCCGAGCAGCGTCTCGGCCTCGTCGGCGAAAAAGGGCGGCTCGGGACGGCCTTGGGCGTCGAGGGTGGCATCGCTCACTCAGCCCAAGCTAGCAAGGCGCCTGGGCCGAGCAGAGGTGAGCCCGCCGCAAGGAGAGCCCGGCGAGCAGCTAGGAATTCAGCCTGCTGTCGCCGACAGCAGAGGGAGTGGGAACGACATTGTCGAAGTGGTCAGCAGTCTCGTGGCGCCGTCGAGGCTGCCACGCGGGCGCGGGCGGCCTCATGCTCCTGGTCACGGGGTTGGCCCTCTCGGCCTGCAGCCACCCGAGCAGCCTCGGGACGGGCGCCTACGACTACCCGACGACCACCCTTGCCGGGGGCAGCACGACCATCCCACCGACTGCCACGACGACCCCGCGCACAGACTGGGTGCCGGTCCTCTACGGCGGGGCCGAGGTGGAGGTTCCCCCCTCCTGGCAGGTCGTGCGGCTGGCGGCGAGGGCCTGTGAGCCAGCCCGCCAGCCCGGCACCATCTGGGTCGGCTCATCGGAGCGGAGCTGCCCCATCTGGCGGACGAGACCTGGCACCTCGGCCAACCTCGTCATGTTCGGCCCGAAGGCCGGCTTCGGTCTCGGGCCGGTCCTCGGCCATCAGCGGGTGGACGGCTACCGGGCCGACATCTACTCCTTCGGCCCGGCTCGACGCTTCGGCCAGAGCTGGCTGCGAGGCACGGCGGCCTACTACTTCCCCACCTTGAGGGTCGCCGTGGTGTTCAGCGGCCCCCTCGGCGTGGAGGTCGTGCAGACGATCCACTCTGCCCGCTAGGAAAAGCGCGCCCCTGCTTGACCGGAGATGGCACAATGTCTCTTGGCGACCCACCGTGGTCGTGTGACTACGAGGAGTGGTCTCTGGATGAGATCGGAAGCGCAGGCGACCGAGGAAGGCATCGAAGAGGTAGTCCGCGCCTGGTCGGAGCGGTGCCGGGAGACAGGCTGTGACGCCACTGCCTGCGAGGGCGTCGAGGCTCGCTTCCTCCTCTCGGCCCTGGCGAGCGCCGTTGTCACCGATGCCGCCACCCGCGAGCTGGGGCGGGCGGCCCGTGGCTGGGGCGACCGCTTCTCCTCCCCAGTCGAGGCGCTCTCGTCGCTCACGGCGCTTCGCGAGGTCCTCGTCGGCTCCTTCGGCGAGCCCGTCACCGGCTGGACCAGCAGCTGGCTGCCCATCTCGGCCGAGCGCTACAACCGCATCGTCGACCAGCTGACGACGGAGGCGGTCGACTCGGCCTCGTCCAACCTGCAGGCGGCCGCCCGCACCGACGCCCTCACGGGCTGCGCCAACCGACTGGCCCTGCAGGAGGACCTCGACCGCCAGCTGACCTCCGCCCGCCGCTCGGGTCTCGACCTGGCTGTCGCCATGATCGACCTCGACGGGCTGAAGCAGATCAACGACGGGCGGGGCCACGAGGCCGGCGACCTCGCCCTCACCGCCCTCGCGGCCACCTTGCAAGGGGCTTTGCGGGGAGCGGACCGCCTCTACCGGATCGGCGGCGACGAGTTCGTCGTGCTCCTCCCCTTCACAGACGCCGAGGGCGCCAAGACGATGCTCCGGCGAGCCGAGACCATGCACGGGCCCGCCTTCTCGTGGGGTGTCTCGAGCCTGGCCGAGGTGGGAAGCGCTGCCCTCGACAAGCCCGAGATGCTGCTCGCGAGCGCCGATGCCGCTCTCTACGCCGGGCGGGCGGCCCGCCGCCAGCCGGCGGCGGCGCCAGCACCGGCGGCCCCGAGCCATCCTCGGCGCAAGCCCGTCGGCGGACTCCTTCTCGCCATGGCGCTCGGCCTACTCCTGGCCGGGGTCGTCGTCGGCCTTGCCCTGCCGCAGGCGGGGCCGCAACGAACCCGGAGCGCTCTCGGTCGCAAGGCCCCGACCCTGCCCCAGCTGATTCCGCCCGTCAGCTCCCACGTCCCCGCGTCGGCGGGGCACTCCACCTCCAGCGAGCCGAGCAGGACCACGCGGGCTGCTCCTCCCACCCACCAGACGACGGTACGAAGGCCGGACGTGGGCGAAGTTGACCGACCCCGCCGCCCTAGCGGCTCCACCCTCGCCAGGAGGCGGCCCGCCACATCAACCCGCTCGGCCTCCCGCAGACACAGCAGCGGGTCGAGCCGACCGACCCCTTCCCGGACCGCCACGACGGCGCCCCACCCGTCGGGCAGCAACGGTGGCCTGGCGCTGCTGACTGGGATCTCAAAGACCCCGGGGTCCTCCAGCCCGACCAGCAAGCCCCCGGCGGGTTCCCCCACACCTCCCACCCACGGCAACGCCGGCGGGACGACGCACCCCCACCCCAAGGCGCCGGGCAGCGCGAAGGGGCACGGTGGCCACAGCGGGGGCGGCAAGGGGCACGGGCGGCCAGCTGCGCCGGGTTCAGCCGGGGCGCCCGGCCTCGGCGGCAACGGCAATGGCAATGGCAACGGCAACGGTCGGGGCAACGGCAACGGCAACGGTCGGGGCAACGGCAACGGCAACGGTCGGGGCAACGGCAACGGCAACGGTCGGGGCAACGGCCACAGTCGCAGTGCCAGAGCCTGGGAGGCGAGCGCCTGGAACGGCCCATACGGCTGGAGCGGCGAGGCCGGCTGGGGTGGCTACAGCTGGGGTTGGGGCGGCTACGCCGGGGGCACCGACTGAGGGGCTCACCTTCGCTCACCAGAGCGCTCCCGCCGGCCTGCCGTTAACTTGCCTGCTCATGGGCGGGAACGAGGTGGTGGCAGCCACGTTCAACGTCCATGCCGGGATGGACGGCTACGGGAGGCGTTTCAACCTCGTCGCAGCCTGCAAGAAGATCGCCGCTGACATCCTTGTGCTGCAGGAGGTCTTCTCCCCCGCCGACGGGCCGAGCCAGGCGGCAGAGGTCGCCCAGGCGCTCGGCTACCACCGCTGCGAGCTGCCGCTCGCCCGCTCCCTCAGGACAAAAGAGCCCATGGCCGGCGCCCCGCCCGATGAGTGGGAGCCCCGCCGTCCCTACCCGAGCGGCGCCCGCGCCCTTCGTGTCGGGCTCTCGCGCCACCGATACCGCCGCCCGCGGGAGGGTTACGAGGAAGGCTCCTGGGGCCTGGCGATCCTCACGAGAGAGGAGCCCGTCGCCTTCGAGCCGGTCGAGCTCGGCCGGCTGCGGCGGGACTTCACCCGGCGGGCGGCCCTCGTGGTCGAGCTCCCCTCGGGACTGACGGTCGTCGGCACCCACATGGCGCACTTCAGCCATGGCGCTCCGCTCCTCTACCGCGCGCTCCGCTCCGCCCTCCCCGATCGGACCCGGCCCGGCCTGCTGGCCGGCGACATGAACTTCTGGGGGCCGCCGCTCGAGCTCGCTCTCCCCGGCTGGCGGCGGGCGGTCAAGGCGAAGACCTGGCCCGCCCGCCGCCCCCGCCACCAGCTCGACCACCTCTTCGTGACGTCGGCCGTGCGGGTGCTGGAGGGAGCAGCCCTCGAGTTGGGCGACTCGGATCACCTGCCCCTCCGAGCCCGGCTCAGCCTCAGCACGTAGAGTCGTCCCAGCTGAACTGGCGCTGGTAACCAAGTTGGCGCAGCCCGGGTCAAACTCGTTCGAAGAGGCGCTGCACGAGTGCGCCGTCGGAAGGTCGTAGGGAGGAAAGGGTGCTCGCGTTCACGTTTCCCGGTCAGGGCTCACAACGCCCCGGCATGGGCGCCGCCTGGCAGGAGCACCCCTCCTTCGAGCTCGCCCGCGACGCCTCCGAGCTGACGGGCAGAGACGTCGTCGCCCTTCTCCTCGAGGCCGACCAGGAGACCCTCACCCGCACCGACAACGCCCAGCTGGCGACGTTCGTCATGAGCCTCATCGTCCTCGACGCCGTCGAGCGGATCGGCCTCGAGCCCGGGCTGTGTGCCGGGCACAGCCTCGGGGAGTACTCCGCTCTCGTGGCCTCCGGCGTGATCGATCTCGAGTCGGGGCTCCAGCTCGTGGTGGAGCGGGGAGCCGCCATGCAGTACGCCGCTGAGGAGAACCCGGGCACCATGGCCGCCGTCCTCGGCCTCGACGACGACGGCGTCGAGGCGGCCTGCCTGCGGGCCGAGAGCGACGCCTGGGTGGCCAACTACAACGCTCCAGGCCAGGTCGTCATCGCCGGCTCTCGCGAGGCGGTGGAGGAGGCGGGCAAGCTGGCAAAGGAGCTCGGGGCGAAGAAGGTCCTGCCCATCCCGGTCGGCGGCGCCTTCCATACCCCTCTCATGACGCCCGCTCGTGACAGGCTGCGAAAGGCGCTCGGCTCGGTCACCTTCCACCCGCCCGAGCCCGAGGTGATCGCCAACGTCGACGCCCGCCCCCACGCGGCTGCCGCGGACTGGCCTCGGCTCCTCTCGGCCCAGCTCTGCAGCCCTGTCCGCTGGCGCCAGACCGTCGAGGCGCTCCTTGCTGCCGGCACCCAGACATTGATCGAACTCGGGCCCGGAGGCGTCCTGACCGGCCTCGCCCGGCGGGTGATGCCGACCCAGGAGACCGTCGCCGTCTCGGTCTCCAGCCCCGATGACCTGCAGAGACTCGTCGAGCTGCTGGCCGGCCAGAGCCCCGTCCTCGCCGGCGAGCAGGCCGGCGAGGGCTTCCACATGGACGAGCGGGTCGTCCTAGCTCCCTCTGCCGGCCTCTTCCAACCAGCCGAGGAGCTGGCCGGGCTAACCCCTGGCCAACGGGGGGAGAGGCGGTCCGTCGAGCTCCAAGTGGGCAGCCTTGTCGGCCTCGTCGGCGAGACAGAGATCCGCTCGGCCTTCGCCGGCTCGGTGGAAGGTGTCCTCGTCCTGCCCGGCGAGAGGGTCAACTCGGGCCAACCAGTCGCCTGGCTGCGCGCCCGTCCAGAGGAGGAGCTATGAGCGGGTCTCGCATCATCGGCTGGGGTAGCGCCCTTCCCGAGAAGGTGGTGACCAATGCCGATTTCGAGGCCCGCCTCGACACCTCCGATGCCTGGATCGTGGAGCGGACCGGCATCCGGGAGCGGCGGATCGGCGGCACCACCTCGAGCCTTGCCATCGAGGCCGGAGCAGCCGCCATCACCAAGGCGGGGCTGCAGCCCGCCGACATCGACCTGCTCGTCCTCTCGACGGCGACGCCGGACAAGGCTGTGCCGGCCACCTCCTCGACCGTCCACTCCCAGCTGGGATGCTCGGGGGCGGCCTTCGACCTCAACGCGGCCTGCGCCGGCTACGTCTATGCCCTCGTGACGGCCGACTCCATGCTGAAGGCCCGCATCGGCTTCAACCGGGCCCTCGTCATCGGCGCCGACACCCTCTCTTCGATCACCGACTTCGAGGACCGCTCGACCGCCGTGCTCTTCGCCGACGGGGCGGGGGCGGTCGTGCTCGACTACAGCGAGGAGGCAGCGCCGCTTCTGCTCGCGAGCGACCTCGGCCTCGACGGCTCGCTCCTCCCCATCCTCTACTGCGAACACGGTGGCTACCTCCGCATGGAGGGAAAGGAGGTCTTCCGGCGGGCGGTGCGGGCGACGGTCGACTCCGCCGCCAAGGTCATCGCCGCGGCGGGCATCGAGCCCGAGCAGATCGCTCTTTTCGTGCCCCACCAGGCCAACCAGCGGATCATCGACGCCATGATCCAGCGGCTCGGCATCCCCTCTGACCGCTCGGCGATCGTGCTCGACCGCACCGGCAACACCTCCTCGGCCTCGATCCCGCTGGCCCTGGCCGAGGCAGCCGACCAGGGGCGCCTGCACGATGGCGACCTCATCCTCTTCTCCGGCTTCGGGGCCGGCATGACCTGGGCGAGCGCCGTCGCCCGCTGGCGCCAGTGAGCGACGGCCGCGTCGCCCTCGTGACCGGGGGATCGCGGGGCATCGGCCTCGCCACCGCCCACCGGCTGCAGCGTGAGGGCTACAGGGTGGCGATCACCTGGAAGAGCGCCCCACCGGCGAGCCTCGACGGGCCGGAGGGCACGGTCCCCCTCTTCCCGGTGAGGTGCGACGTCACCTCGAAAGACGAGGTCGAGAGCGCCTTCGAGCAGGTCGAGACCGAGCTCGGCTCCGTCGAGGTCCTCGTCTGCTCGGCCGGCATCACCGACGACACCCTCCTTTTGCGCATGACCGAGGACAAGTGGCAGTCGGTCATCGACACCAACCTCACCGCCGCCTTTCGCACCTGCAAGCGGGCAGCCCAGAAGATGCTGCGGGCCCGCTACGGCCGCATCGTCCTCATCTCCTCTGTGGTCGGCCTGCTCGGCTCGGCCGGGCAGACGAACTACGCCGCATCCAAGGCCGGCCTCGTCGGTTTCGCCCGCTCACTTGCTCGCGAGCTCGGCGGCCGCAACATCACCGTGAACGTGGTCGCCCCCGGCGTGGTCACTACGGACATGACGGCCGCCCTCGGCCAGGAGCGCCTCGAGGCTCTCACGGCCATGGTCCCTCTCGGCCGGGCGGCCGAACCCGAGGAGGTGGCAGGCGCCGTAGCCTGGCTCGCCGGTGAGGAGGCCGCCTACGTCACGGGGGCGGTCATCCCGGTCGACGGTGGTCTCGGCATGGGACACTGAGTGGCCCCGAGCAGGGTCAGATGACGAAGGAATTGGAGGCGGCGAGAGCCGCCACGGATGAAAGGTGACACCGGTGGACAACGAAGCCGCCTTTGAGAAGTTCAAGGAGTGTGCAGTCGAGGTGCTGCAGGTGCCGGCTGAGAAGATCATCCCGAGCGCCAGCTTCGCCGGCGACCTCGAAGCCGACAGCCTGGAGGTGGTCGAGCTCGTCATGGCGCTCGAGGAGGCCTTCGACATCACGGTCGAAGAGAGCGAGCTCGAGGGCGTCGAGACTGTCGGACAGGCCTTCGACCTCGTCACATCCAAGCTTTGATGGATCTCGAGCGCCGGGGTCGGCGCCGCGTCGTCGTGACCGGTCTCGGCATCGTCTCGTGCGCCGGGATCGGTCTCGATGCCTTCTTCGAGGGGCTGAATGGTCCCGCCCCAGAGGGCGACCGGAGGGTGAGGGACTTCGATCCGAGCCCGTGGTTCGACGTGAAGCAGGCCCGCCGGGCCGACCGCTTCCAGCAGTTCTCGGTGGCGGCCGCCCAGATGGCGCTCGAGGACGGGGGGGAGCCGGAGGCCGATCCGGCCCGCTCCGGGATCGTCTTCGGCACCGGGGTGGGAGGGCTCGAGACCCTCGAGGGCCAGATCGGCGTCCTCTTGGAGAAGGGGCCGCGCCGGGTCTCGCCCTTCCTCGTCCCGATGATGATGGCGAACGCCGGGGCAGCGGCCATCTCGATGCGCTTTGGCTGGCAGGGACCGTGCGAGACCGTCGTGACGGCCTGCGCGGCCGGCACCCAGTCGGTCGGTGCCGCCTACCGGCTCATCGCCTATGGCCGCTGCGACATGGTGATGGGCGGCGGGGCCGAAGCGGCGATGACGCCGGTGGCGATGGCCGCCTTCTCCAACATGACGGCTCTGTCGAGCTCCGGCGAGTCTCGGCCCTTCGACGTCCGCCGAGACGGCTTCGTCATGGGTGAGGGGGCCGGCGCCCTCCTGCTCGAAGAGCTCGGGCATGCCCGCGCCCGGGGCGCCCGCATCTACGCCGAGCTGCTCGGGTCGGCCTCCAACGCCGATGCCCATCACATCACCGCCCCCGCCCCCGGTGGCGCCGGCGCTCTCTCGTGCATGCAGCTCGCCCTCGAGGACGCCGGCATCGGGCCGCGTGATGTCGGCCACGTCAATGCCCATGGCACCTCCACCCCCCTCAACGACCTGGCCGAGGCGGAGGCGCTCGAGAAGCTCTTCGGCGGGGACACCCCGCCGGTCACCTCGCTGAAGGGCATCACCGGCCACAGCCTCGGCGCCGCCGGGGCGATCGAGGCCGTCGCCAGCTGCCTCACCATCGAGCGGGGGGCCATCCCGCCCACGGTCGGCCTCGAGCAGCTCGATCCCGAGATCCACCTGAACGTCGTGACCGGCGGACCGGCGGCTTTCGAAGGCGGCGCTGTCCTCTCCAACAGCTTCGGCTTCGGCGGTCACAACGGCACCCTCGTGCTCGCCCCCTTCAGCGAGTGACGGGTCGGCTCTGCTTCCCCGCTTGACTGGATAGGTGCCCGCACCCTCCAAAGACACCGAGACCTACTCCTTCACCGAGCAGGGTCCCTTCTCGCTCGAGGGCGCCGAGCTCGCCTGGCGGAGGGACGCCGCCGGGTTGCGGGCCACCACGAGGGCGGAGCTGCCCCGTCTCACCCGGCGCCGGCGCCTCCCCCCTCTCAGCCGCATCTTCCAGGTCACAGCGTTGCTCGGCAAGGCCTTCGCCGGCTGGTACCTGTTCGACCGACCGAAGGGGAAGGAGGCCTCCCGGGCGGGCCTCTCGAGGAGGCTCCGCCAAGGCTTCCAGCGGCTCGGGCCGACCTTCATCAAGCTCGGCCAGATCCTCTCGGCGGGAGAGGGCATCTTTCCCGAAGAGGTCGTCTCGCAGTTCAAGATGCTGCGGGACAGGGTGCCAGCCGAGTCATTCGAGGTGGTGCGAGCCACCCTCGAGGCCGAGCTGGCCGGTCCCCTCGAGGAGACCTTCGCCACCTTCGACCCGGTGCCCATCGCAGCTGCCTCGATCGCCCAGGTGCACCGGGCCGTCCTGCGGAGCGGGGAGAAGGTGGTCGTGAAGGTGCAGCGGCCCCGGGTCGCCTCCCTCGTCCATCACGACCTCGCCGTCATGAGCTTCATCGCCCCCTTCCTCACCGGTCGCATCCCCGTCTCGGCGCTCGCCAACCCGCCCGCTCTCATAGAGCTGTTCGCCGAGACGATCGTCGAAGAGCTCGACTTCCGTCTCGAGGCCGACAGCATGCTCGACATCGGGCGGGTGCTCGCCCTCACCGGGCAGCGGTCGATCGTCGTGCCCCGCCCCCATCCCGTCCTCGTCACGAAGAGGATGCTCGTGATGGAGCGGCTGGCTGGCTACGCCTGGGACGACGTCGAGGGCATGCGCGAGGGGGGCATCGCCACCGAGGAGGTCCTACGGGGCCTCGTAATCGCCTTCTTGGAAGGTGCCCTGCTCTACGGCGTCTTCCATGGCGACCTGCACGGCGGCAACCTCTTCGTCCAGCCGGGCGGCCGCGTCGCCCTCCTCGACCACGGCATCGTCGGCCGCCTGGACGAGACCGAGCGCCGGGCTTTCCTGCGGCTCCTCGTCGGCGGGACGACCAACGACGTGCGCAGCCAGATAGAGGCGCTGCGCGATCTCGGCGCCCTCCCAGCCGAGGCGGACACCGACGAGGTCATCCGGGCCCTCGGGCTCGACCAGCCCGCCCAGGACGTCACGTTGCTCTCGGCCGAGGAGCTGACCGCCCAGATCCGCGACCTCACCCGCCAGCTCCTCTCCTACGGGGCGAAGATGCCAAAGGAGCTGATGCTGTTCGTAAAGGACATGCTCTTTATCGACGGGGCGGTCGCCACGATGGCACCCGAGGTGGACCTGCTCGGGGAGGTGGCCGTCATCGCCGCCTACTTCGCCGAGCACCATGCAGCTCGCATCGCCGCCGACGTCGGGGTGGACGTCCGGTCCACCCCCGTCGACCTCGACGGCTTGCGCGCCTCGATGGGCCTCTCGCCAGAGACCCGGGAGCTCACCTACCGGGAGCTGCAGGCACGCCGCGAAACGCTGCGCTCGAAGCTCGAGCAGGCGAGCAAGGACGAGGGCTGAGCGGCGGGCGCTCTAGCCGCCGGCGCCGATGGTGATGATGGCCGGCTGGCCGCTCGGGCTGTCGGCGACGAGGAAGTCGAGGGCGACCCGGGCCGGCGCCCCGACGGCGGACTTCCGGGTGCAGGTCGCCCGGATGAGCCGGACCGAGGTGTAGCCCGAGGGGACCCGGGAGAGGAGGCCGGTCGTCGCCGAGGACGGCAGCACCGTCTCGCTGCAGCTCTCGAACTTGGCCGGCTGGCGGCCGAACAGCTCGGTGCAGGTCGGGGTCTTTACCCCCGGCGCCTTGTAGAGGGCTTGGCTGACCGAGGCACAGTCGCGGCCGTTGTAGGCGCTCAAGAACCTCTGGACGATGCCGGTCGAGCTCGGCGCGCTGGCGGCCCCTGCCCAGGTGAACAATGCGATCATGCCGACGATGGGCAGCCCGAGGGCTGCGAGGGCCAGCTTGCGACGGTCGACCTCTGCTGCAGCCACGCCGGTCACGTTACTGCCCTTGTCCCCAGCGGGCAGAATCCGTAGGACCGGGCGCGCAGGTCCGGAGTAGGTTTCACTCACCGGCGCGAGCCGCCTATCGCCCGTCCGTCATGGGCCGACCGGGAAGCCCGACGGAAAGAGGTGAGGAGATGGCGAGCAGCGCCGATGGCGGGGACGAGGAGGTCCCCCTCCTTTGCGCCAGGGTCGTGCGAGCGCGGCTGGCACCGGAGTTCGACGAGCTCTTCTCGGAGCTGGCCGAGCTCTACGAGGAGGACCTGAGCGACGAGATCGTCTTGAACGAGCTGGCCGACTTCATGGCTGATCTGCTCGCGCGGGGCGGGCCAGAAGAGCTCCTGGAGCGTTGCTGCGCCGTCTTGGAGGAGCTAGCGGCCGACGAACGGGTCGACCCCGTCGAGCTCCTCTACGACCAGCTGCTCGCCTGCCTGCCGCCCTCCCTCTTCGACCGGCTTCTCGGCTACCTCGGCCCGCGGGTGAGCGAACTCGTCTCATCGCTGCGGGAGGAGGACTAGAGCCCGCAGTCGTCGAGCGCCGTGCGGCCTCGAACCGGCCCCGCACCCGCCCGAGGCTGCCCCCTGCCCGTCATGAGCCCGCCCCTGCCGGCCGGGCAGCGGCGAAAACGGAGACCGCGCTCAGATGAGCCGCCTGGCGGGAGCAGCCTGAGGTCACAGAGTCTGATGGCCCCCCGGCTAAGGCCAGGACGGCTGCAAGGCGGCGACCGTCAGGCGAGCGGTCTCACCAGGGCGCCGGTCCGCTCAGCGGCTGCTCCCCTTGCGATTCTGCTCCTTGGCCTTCTTCTCCTGACGCTTCTCCTTGAGCGTCTTGCCTGACTTCTTGGAGGCGACCTTGCGTGGTGACTTATCGGCCATGGGGACCCCTTTCGGTGACGAAGCGTAGCCACTGAAGGTGCCATCTCGAAAGGCTCGCCCCATCGCCCCGTCCGGCTCTGTCGGCCGGTGGGGGCCTTGGCACTCTTCGCCTTCCGGGCGCGGAGGAACCCCTTCACCTAGGATCGTGTCACCACGAGCGAGGGAGGCGCTGGCATGGGCAGGCATACGGTCCGGCGGCGAGCCGTTCGCGGCGCCGCCCACGGGGTGATCGTCGTAGCGCTCATCGTCGCAGGCGCCGCCCCGGCTGCTGCTGCGAAGTCCACGGGTCACGGAGGCACCTCGACGCCGACCGGCAACGACGTCTCTTACCCCCAGTGCGGGAGCAGCCTCCCCCAGGCTCCGGCCTTTGGCATCGTCGGGCTGAACGGCGGCCTTGCCAACGACCTCAACGCCTGCTTCGGGCCGTCGTCGGCGTACCCGAGCTACAGCGAGAGCGAGCTGTACTGGGCGGTCGCATCCTCCCTCGGAGGAACGAGTCAGCCCAAGGCCTCGCTCTACGTCAATACGGCCGATCCCGGGAACGTCTACAACGGCACGGTGATCACCGACTGGCCCACGGCGGGAAGCACTCCGTATGGCTCGTGCACGACGACGACGGTGACCCTTTCGAGCGGCACCTTCTCGGTTGGTTCCGACTCGAATGCCTGCGCCTGGCAGTACGGCTACAACAAGGCAAGCCAGGACGCGAGCTGGCTCGAGGCGGCGGCAGCTGCCATCAACAGCCAGTCACCTCCAGTCGCAGTCAGCGGACTGGCAGCGAGCTATCCGTGGTGGCTCGATGTCGAGACAGGAAACACCTGGCAGCCGAACACGACGATGAACGTCGCCGATCTCCAAGGCATGATCGCAGGGCTCGCTGCCGCCGGGGCGACGACGGTCGGGGCGTACTCGACGTCCAGCCAGTGGGACACCATCACCGGTGGCACCAGCTCTGCCTCGGGCTCGCTCTACCGGATTCCCGACTGGATCGCGGGCGCACGGACCCTCTCCGGCGCGCAGGCGAACTGCACCCAGCCATCATTCACGGGCGGCCCGGTCTTGGTCACCCAGTGGTTCAGCCGTCCCGACGACGGCGACGTCGCCTGCTGAGAAGCTGGCCTTGGCCCTCGCCGCCGACGAGGGCCGCGCCCAGCTCGTAGTCAGTGGCCCTCACTGGTCTTTTGTCGGCGGGGCGGGAAGCGGCGTGGCCCGGGGGTGTGAGATGGGGGCGTTCAGGTTGAAGCGCACCCCGGCCATGCGGATCGAGAAGCAGGTCGCGGCGGCCACGATGGCGATGGTGGTGCTGTAGAAGTGGAAGTTGAGCGCCAAAGCCGTGAGGGTGGCGCCGCAGGCGGCCGGGATGGCGTACAGGCCGCTTGAGAGCACCGTCGGCACCTTCCTTATGACCACATCTCGGAGGGTGCCGCCACCCACGCCGGTGATGGTGCCGAGGACGACCGACTGGAATGGCCCGAGGTGGGCGGCAAAGGCGGTGGTGGTGCCCGTCACGCAGAAAAGCGCCAGGCCGGCGGCGTCGAAAAGGGTGATCGAGCGCTGCAGGCGCACCCACAGCTGGCGGGCGAAAAAGGCGGCGATGCCGGCTCCGCCGCCGACAGCTAGGTAGCGCCAGTCCCGGAAGGCAGCAGGAGGAAGCGATCCGATGAGCACGTCGCGGATGATGCCGCCGCCGAGGGCGGTGATAACAGCGAGGACGACGACTCCGACGACGTCGAGGTTCTCGGCCTCCATCGCCGTGAGGGCGCCGTTCAGCCCGAACACGAAGGTGCCCGAGAGATCGAGCGCCAGCTGGAGGGTGGAGGCTGGGCTCGCCACCTCCGCTACTGCTCACCGGCTCGGGGTGAGCCGAGCCAGGCCAGCGCGGCGACGACCATCGCCTGGAGGGCCCGCCCGGGGCGGGGGGACCGGCAAAGGCACAGCCGCCCAGGACGGGCTCTTTTCTGCATCGGGCCAAGTCTCGTCCATCGAGAGCCAGATCGCGAGCACCCGCCCCGGAGCGCCCGGCTCAGGCGTCCGAATGGATCCGAATGGAAAGGGTCCGAGGCGCCAGCGAGGCCCCAGCTAGGCCCGCAGCTTGGCCCCGAGGGCCCCCTCGACGGCCTCGATGCAGCGGCGCCGCACCTCGGCCACCTCGTCGTCTGTGAGCGTCCGGTCCTGGGCGACAAGGCGGAGGCGGTAGGCAAGTGAGCGCCTTCCCTCCTCGAGGCCGGGACCCCGGTAGACGTCGAAGAGGTGCAGCGTCTCGCGAAGCTCACCAGCGGCGACGGCGATCGTCTCTTCGACCCGGGCTGCCGGTACCTCCTCTGCCACCGAGAAGGCGAGGTCGATGTCGCTCGAGGGGTAGCGGCTGACCGGCGCGGCGAGCTCGGGGCGGCGCGGAGCCGAGAGAAGCCGTCCCATGTCGAGGGCGATCCAGCCGACACGGCGGTCATACAGCCCGAAGGCGGCCAGCACCTCTGGGTCCACCTCCCCGAGCACCCCGAGAACGACATCGTCTGCCGGCCGGCTCCCCTCGAGCCGGGCCGCCTCCTTGTCTGCCACTAAGAAGGCGGCCCGGGCTGGGTGCAGGCCGCTCAGGCGGGGCTCGAGGCCATCGCCGAGGTCCTCCCCCGCCCTGTCTCCCGCCTCGTCACCGGCGAGGCCCGGCTGCAGGAGCCGGACGCCCGCCAGCCCGAGGGCGTCCTCCAGCACCCGCCAGACCTGCACCGCCTGGGCGGCACCGTCGTCCTCCCGGGCGAGGAGTACAGCGAGCATCTCCCGCTCGTCGGGCAGCCGCCGCCCCTCCTCGTTCGTCCGGGCGGCGAAGACATCCCCGATCTCGAAGAGGCGCAGCCAGCCGTTGCGGTGGCCGGCGTTGTAGCGGAGCGCCTTCAGCAACCCGGCGAGCAGGCCAGCCCGCATCACGTTCTCCTCTGCCACCATCGGGTTGGCGAGCTGCACCAGCTCCGACCGGACGCCCGCCAACAGCTGCTCCTCGGCACCGACGATCGAGGTCGTCCAGGCCTCGTGGGCGCCGACGCCGGAGAGGACCCGGCGCAGGCGGCGCCGCAGTTGCTGGGGCCGCTCCAGCCGGCCGACCATGGGCGAGCGGCGCTCGGTCGGGGTGATCTTCCGGTAGCCGTAGGTGCGGGCCACCTCCTCGACTACGTCCACCTCGGCCCTGACGTCGGGTCGGAAGGAAGGCACGACGATCTCGAGCGTCCCCTCCTCTTCGCTCGGCTGGGCCCGGTAGCCGACGGGCGAGAGGAGTGCGACCATCTCGTCGGCGCCGAGCGAGGTGCCAAGGAGGGCGTTCACCCGGGCCGGGCGGACCTCGAGCCGAGTCGGGGCGAAGGCGACCGCAGTGGCCTCGGCGATACCCCGGGCCACCTTCGGCGGCTCGACACCTGCCGCCACGGCCGCCTGCACGACGAGCTCGCAGAAGCGGGCGGCTGCCCGCTCGAGGCCCTCGGGGTCGACTCCCCTCTCGAAGCGGGCGGAGGCCTCGGTCCTGAGCCCGAGGTGGCGGGAGGTCCGGCCGACGGCAAGCGCGTCGAAGTGGGCCACCTCGACAAGGACAGAGCTCGTCTCCTCGCCGATCTCGCTCGCCCGGCCTCCCATCACGCCGGCGATGCCGACCGGCAGGTCGTTCAGGTTGCAGATGACGGCATCTTTCGCTGTGGCCTCCTCCCCACCTCTCGGCGGTCGGCCGCCGAGGATGCGGGCCTCGCCGTCGAGGGTGACGATCGACTCGCCGGGGTGGGCGGCCCGCACCCTCAGCCCGCGGCCGCCCAGCTGGTCGAGGTCGTATGGGTGGTTCGGCTGGCCGAGCTCCAGCATGACGTAGTTGGAGGCGTCGACTACGTGGTTGATGGGGCGCATCCCGGCCAGATGGAGGCGGCGCTGAACGAGTGGTGGCGAGAGGGCAGGAAGCAGCCCCGTGAGGACGCGGGCGACAAAGCGGCTGCAGAGCTCGGGCGCCTCGATCTCGACGCTCGCCAGTGAGGCCGCGGCCGGCTCGGACTCTGCCAGCACCGGTTCGGGCACGAGCAGCGGCAGGCCGTAGCGGGCAGCCAGGTCCCTCGCGATGCCGAGCATCGAGAGGCAGTCGGGCCGGTTCGTCTCGATGTCGAGGTCGAACACGACGTCTCGGCCGATGCCGAGGTGCTCACCGAGGCTTTGGCCGAGTTCGACGCTCGCCGGCTGCCCGCCCTCGGGGCGGGCGAGGACGAGGATCCCTTCGTGGTCCTCGGAGAGGGCAAGCTCACGAGCCGAGCAGAGCATCCCGTTCGAGACCTGGCCCCGCATCTTGCGCCGCTCGATCTTGAAGCCGCCCGGCAGCTCCGACCCGACCGGTGCTAGTGGGACGACGTCGCCCTCCTCGAAGTTCCAGGCGCCGCAGACGACCTCCACCGTCTCGCCCTCCCCGCGGTCGACCACGACGCGGCGGATGCGGTCGGCGCCGGCGATGGGCGAGATCTCGAGGACGCGGGCGAGGACGACCTCATCGAGGCCCTCGCCCACCCGATCGACCTTCTCCACCACGAGGCCGAGGGAGTCGAGCTCGCTCGCCAGCTCGGCGACAGCCTGGCTGTCGCCCGGTTCGGTGGCGAGCGGGGTGAGCTCACGCAGCCACGAGAGGGGGGCCCTCATCAGCAGTTGTTCCTTTCGGTCTCGGTCAGAACTGGCTGAGGAAGCGGACGTCGTTCTCGACGAACGAGCGGAGGTCGGCGATTCCGTGGCGCATGATGGCGAGCCGATCGATGCCGAAGCCGAAGGCGAAGCCCGTCCACTCCTCGGGATCGACACCTGTCGCCACGAAGACGTTCGGGTGCACCATCCCGCAGCCACCGAGCTCGATCCAGCCGGTCATCGAGCAGGTGCGACAGCCCGCCCCGGCACAGATCTGGCAGGAGATCTCGAACTCGGCCGAGGGCTCGGTGAAAGGGAAGTGGGCCGGGCGGAGCCTCGTCGAGACCTCCCCGCCGAACAGGGCGCGGATGAACGTCTCGATCGTGCCCGCCAGGTCGCCCATGGTGACGCCGTGGTCGACGACGAGCCCCTCTATCTGGTGGAAACCGGGGAGGTGGGTGGCATCGGCGGTGTCGCGGCGGTAGGTCCGCCCCGGAGCGACGGCGTAGATCGGCAGCCGGCCCCGCTCGAGGAGGTGGATCTGGACGGGCGAGGTCTGGGTTCGCAAGAGGTAGCTCTCACCCTGGGCGCCGTCGAGCTCGAGGAAGAAGGTGTCTGTCGACCCCCGCGCCGGATGGTCGGGGCCGATGTTGAGAGCTTCGAAGTTGTACCAGTCCGTCTCCACCTCGGGGCCTTCGGCGATCTCGTAGCCCATGCCGACGAAGATGTCCTCGAGCTGCTCGCGCACCTCGGTCACGAGGTGGAGGTGACCGGCCAGCTCGCCACCTACCACCTCGGTCAGATCGAGCCGGTCGCCCCGCAGCCGGGCCAGGCGGCCGGCGGCCTCGAGCTCGCTGCGGCGCTCGTCGACGAGGTCCTCCAGCCGGCGTCGCAGCTGGTGGAGGCGCTGTCCCGCCTCCTTCCGCCCCGCCGGCGCCAGCTGGCCGAGCTGCTGGTAAAGGAGGGAGAAGCGGGAGCGCTTGCCGAGCGCCAGCCGCTCGGCCTCTTCGAGGGCGGCGAGGTCGGCCGCCGCCGCGACGGCGGCTACGGCTTCGGCCTCGATCTCGGCCAGCTCGGCCGGGGTGAAGGGGAGCACCGGGTCATCGCCGCCGGCGGTCTGGCTCACCTCGGTCTCCTGCGCCATCTGCCCATGCTAAAGGGCGGGGAAGGACCTCAGCGAAGGCGGCGACGACGGGCCACCTCGTGGCAGAGGATCGTCGCCGTCATGGCGACGTTGAGGGACTCCGTCGTTGCGGCCATCGGGATGGTCACCTGCCCGTCGAGGCTCTCGGCCATCTCTGGTGCAAGGCCGCTCGCCTCGTTGCCGAAGACGAGCGCCAGGTCGCCCCCGAGATCGGCCAGGGCGTAGTCGGTCCCTCCCCGGGCAGTTGTCGCAACCCGCCGGAAGCCGGCCGTCTGGAGGGCGGCGAGTGCCTCCTCGGGGGGCGGCCCGGTCGTGAAGGCGAGCTCGAAGAGGGCACCGGCCGAGGCGCGGACGGTCTTCGGATTGTAGGGATCGGCCGTCCCCTCGCAGCAGATGAGGCCGTCGGCCCCCGCCGCTGCCGCCGAGCGGGCGATGGCCCCGAGGTTGCCCGGGTCGCGCACGTCGACACAGCAGAGGAGTAGCCGCTCGTCCCCCCGGCCCGGTGCCGCCAGCAGCTCCTCGAGGGGCCGGTCGAGCATCTCGACCACAGCGCAGAGCGGCTGGGGGGTGACCGTGTCGGCCACCTTCTCCATGATGCCCGGGCCGAGGTCGAAGACCCTCGCACCTCGCGAGAGCGCCTCCTCGACGAGCGCGGCGATGGCGGCCTGCTCCCGGCCCTCCGGGGCGACGTAGAGGCTCTCGACGGCGGCCCCTGCCGCCAGCGCCGCTGCCACCACCTTGGCCCCTTCGGCGACGAAGGCGCCTTCGCTGGCGCGGGCGCTCGCCCGCCGGGTGAGGCGCCGGAGGCGCTGGACCCGCTGGTGGCGCGCCCCGAGGGCCTGCCCGGTCAGGAGTCGGCCTTGGTCCCGCCCTCGCTCTCGGCGGCGCGGGCGCCCTCGCCGACTGCCGCCTTCACGAGACCCGAGAAGGCCTGGGGGTCGCGGACCGCCAGATCGGCCAGGATCTTGCGGTCGACCTCGATGCCCTCCCGGTGCAGGCCGGCGATGAAGCGGCTGTAGGAGGTGCCGTTCAGCCGGGCGGCGGCGTTGATGCGCTGGATCCAGAGCTGGCGGAAGTCCCCCTTGCGGGCCCGACGGTCCCGGTAGGCGTACTGCAGGGAGTGCATCACCTGCTCGTTGGCCGCCCGGAAGGTACGTGACTTGTTGCCGTAGAACCCCTGGGCGCGCTCGAGTACGGCCCGCCGGTGCTTCTTACCGTGAACCGCGCGCTTGACCCTGGCCATGTGGGGCTCCTTTCTTAGATCGAGTGTGAGAGGTTGCGTGGTGGGCAGGCGAGCTGCCGCTGTCAGATGCCGAGGAGGCGGCGGACCTTCTTGCGGTCGGCCGAGGAGACCTCGACGTCGCCGGCGAGGCGGCGCTTTCGCGCCGGGCTCTTCTTCTCGAGGATGTGGCGGCGGTTCTGCTGGCGGCGGCGCAGGCGACCCGAACCGGTCACCTTGAAGCGGGCCGCCGCTCCCCTGTCTGTCTTCGTCTTCGGCATGGCTACTCCCCTTGTCCCTCTCCGGCCGGCTCGGCCGCCTTCTCGACCTCTGCCCCGGCCGCTTCCGGCTCGGACGGCGTGGCCTGCGAGTCACCCTCCTGGCCGGCCCGGTCGACCGCCGATTGGCGGGCCCTCCGGTCCGGCGCGATCACCATGACCATGTTCCGACCGTCGAGCCGGGCGTCCGACTCGATCCTGCCGAGGCCCTCCACCTGGTCGGCGATCCGGTCGAGGATCTTCTTGCCGAGATCTGAGTGGTACACCTCGCGGCCCCGGAACATCACCGTGACCTTCACCTTGTGGCCGTCCTGTAAGAACTTCACGACCTGGCGGGTCTTGGTGTCGAAGTCGCCCTGGCCGATCTTCGGCCGGTACTTCATCTCCTTGATGCCGACGTTGCTCGACTTCCGCCGCGACTCCTTGGCCTTCTGGGCGGCGTCGAACTTGAACTTCCCGTAGTCCATGATGCGGCAGACGGGCGGGTTGGCAAGCGGAGCCACCTCGACCAGGTCCAGGTCCTGGGACTGGGCGATGGAGAGGGCGTCCGGCAGGGGCTTTATCCCGAGCTGTCGGCCCTCCGCGTCGACGAGGCGGACGTCACGAGCCCGGATCTTCTCGTTGATCCTCGGCTCGTTGGTGGAGGGTGCGTTCGTGATCGGCTGTCGTTCCTCTCGCTCGGCCGGAGCCTCGTGCTCACAGCAGACTCAGGAGAGGCGAACGGCCTTCTCGCGATCACGGCGACCTGGCGCACTCGGCATGGCGGTGGCCAGGTGGGAGAGCGCCTCGGGCGCTGTCCGCTTCTCCTCGATTGTCGACCGCAACCCTAGCAGCCGGCCACCCGCCGCTGGCCCGGGGTGCCCCCGGGGCTCAGTCCGGCCCGGCGCCGGCGGTGGCCGGGCCGTCGCCACCGAGGTTGAGACGGGCCAGCTCCTCGCGCAGTCGCCTCTCGTGGGCCTCGGCGTCGCGGCGGGCCTTTCTCGGGCTCCAGCGGCCGCTCATCACCAAGATGAGCGGCAGGAAGGCGGCTTCGCAGGCCACACAGACCCAGTACCAGTTCTGCCACTGGCCCGGCGTGGACTTCGAGGCTGCCGCGACCGCTTTCAAGGTGGCGGCGTTCTTCTGGAAGAAGGCCACCTCCCCTTTCAGCTTGGTGTCTTTCGAGATCGCCAGGAGCCGCTTCAACCCGACCGTGTGGATCGCCCTGCTGAGCAGGGCAGGCGGGATCTTGCTCGGGGGGTACTTGGCCAGCTCGGAGAAGAGCGCCGGATGGGCGAGGACGACCGAGACGTTCGGGTCGGCCTTCAGGATCTGCTCGGCCCGGGTACCAAGGGCGCCGTGCTCGACGAGCGGCGTAGACGAGGAGACGACGTAGGGCAGGACGAAGATGGAGACGGCTACGACCGCTCGCAGGATCCAGCCCCAGACCGCCAGCCCGTGGGCGGTGAGAGCCGGGCTGCGCTTCTCGACGGTCTCGGTGAAAGAGGCCATCCAGGGGGCGTAGGCGATGGCGAGGAAGACAGCCAGCAGGCTGAAGATCCAGACGATCGTGTAGTAGCCGGTGTGAGGGTGGGTCGCCTGGCGCAGGTAGAGGATCGTCATGACGATGGTGCCCAGCCCGCCGATCACCATGAGCGGCTTTCTCACCTTGAGGGCGTCCGAGACGATGCCGACGACGACGAGGCCGCCGGCGTCGAAGGCCCAGAGCCAGTTGCCGAGGCCGTTTGCCTGCGAGGCGCTGAAGCCGAAGACGGTCTCGAAGTAGATGACGTTGAAGCCGACGGCTGTGTAGTAGATGACGAGGAAGAGCGCGATGGCGAGGGCAGAGGCGACGATGTCGAGGTGGAGCACCTGGCGCCAGGGCCGTTTCAGGCTCTCCTCGACGTCGATGCCCTTGGCCCGCGCCTCGAGCAGGGCGCGGTCGCGGATGCTCACCATCAGCTGGTCCCGCAGCGCCGGCGAGAGCTCACGCAAAGAGACGAGGGCGATGGCAAAGACGCCGAGGCCGACGATGCCGCAGATCGTGAACTGGTCCTGCCAGGCCGGCAGGTGGCTCAGGGTGTGGCTCGCCACCTCGGCCACGATGAGGCTCCCGACCACCGGCCCGAGCGTCCAAAAGCCCATCGCCGAGGCCCGTCCCAGCTGGGGCGAGAAGTCCCGCACGAGGGCGGGCGTGGCCACGAGGACGATGCCCTCGACGAACCCGACGGCCACGATGAGGACCCCGAAGCTCCAGGCGTTGGGGGCGTTCGGTATCCCGAACAGGACCAAAAGAGCGGTGAGGCCGAGGCCGTAGGCGACCATGTTGGCCCGGCCCCAGCGGTCGGCCAGTCCGGCCAGCACGGAGGTGAAGGCGCCGACGGCGTTCCCGACCACGGTGATGTTCACATAGAAGCGGAAGGACATGCCGTAGTGCGAGAGGATCTGGGGGGCGACGGCTCCCGCCACGTAGAGCTGGTAGTAGAGGACAACCGTGGCAGCCACGACGATGGCCAGGTAGGCGACCCGAGGCCCGGTGTCGGGGTAGCTGTCGAGCTGCCGGTACCAAAGAGCCCGGCCGAGCGGCCCGGGGCTCTCGGCCCCTCGACGTCGCCGCAGGGCAAGCGCCGACTCCCCCATCTCTCTCCTCCCGCCTGAGTGAACGCACGTTCACTCCTCTGGCCTTACTAGTACTCCCCGCCCGCCTGGCAGTCAAGGAGGCCGGCCGCCGGCCGGAGGCGGCGGTCTATCGTTTCCGCGATGAGCAGCCTCTGGACCCCAGGTGGAGAGCATCAGGTGCCGCGAGAGCAGGCCGGCCTCGCCGACTCGCCCGGCGCTGGAGCCCCGGAGGGGCCGCCGTCGGCTGCGGCACCCCCCGGCTCGGACGAGGAGATGGCAGCGCTGGCTGCCGAGCTGCTGGCGGCCCCGGTCGAAGACGTCATCGCCAACCACTGCTACGGCCTTTTCGAGCTGGCGGCCCTGCATCTCTCCCAGCAACCGCCCAACCTCGACTCGGCCCGCAAGGCCATCGATGCCATGGGCTGCCTCGTAGAGGGTCTCGGCTCCCGGCTCGGCCAGCACCAGGGGTCCTTGAGCGAGGGCCTCACCCAGCTCCGCCTCGCCTGGGTGAAACTGCAGGAGACCGTCGCCGGCCCGGCACAGGACGGGCGGGAGAGCTCAGGGGGAGAGCCGGGGGCCGGTAGCGCCTAGGTGAGCTTGGTCACCTGGCTCGCCTCGTAGCGACCGCCGTGAGCGGCGAGGAGGAGGAAGGCCACCTGCTCCCCCACCTCTATCTGGCGGCTCCCGTCGGCGATGGCCGTGCAGTGGAAGAGATGCTCCGAGCCGTCCGGGCCGGCTATGAGCCCGAGGCCGCGCTCGGCCTCGTAGGAGGTGACCGAGCCGAGCCGGAGCGAGCCCATCAGTGGACGATCTTGGCGAGGTCGATCTCGAGGATGTCGCTCGCCCCTTTGTCCTTGAGAGCAGGGATGAGGATGTTGATGTCGGCCTTTGGCACCACTGTCTCGACGGCAAAGGCCTCTTCCCCGAAGAGCTTGGAGACGGTCGGCGACTTCATGGAGGGAAGGAGGGCGATGACCTGTTCCAACCGGCCGGCAGGAACGTTCAGCTTGACGAGCACCTTCTCGCGCGCCTCGAGGGCACCCTGCAACAAGACGAGCAGCTGGCTCATGGCATGGGCCTTCTCCGGGTCGGCGGCGGCCTCCCTGTTGCAGACGAGCTCTGTGTGGGAGACGAGCACCGTCTCGATCACCTTGAGGCCGGCCGCTCGCAGGGCCCGGCCGGTCTCGGTTATCTCGACGACGGCGTCGGCGATCTCGGGCACCTTGGCCTCGGTCGCCCCGTGGGAGTAGCGGACCTCGGCTCTGACGTTGCGCTCGGAGAGAAACCGGGCCGTGAGGCGGGGGTACTCGGTCGCCACCCGGCACCCCTCGGGCAGGTCTCCCACCTTCTCGACGCTGGAGGAGCCGTCGACGGCCAGCACCACCCTGATGGGGTTCGCCGTCTGCTTGGAGTAGCGCAGGGCGCCGAGCGAGACGACGTCGGCCCCGGTCTCCTCGATCCAGTCCCGACCGGTGATGCCGAGGTCGAAGAGCCCCTCTGCCACATAGAGGGGGATCTCCTGCGGCCGCAGGATGCGGACCTCTGAGACCCGCGGGTCGTCGATCGTGGCGGCATAGTCGACCTCAGAGGAGCGGCGCACCCCGAGGTCGGCCGCCTCGAAGAGCTCGAGGGTGGCCCTCTCGAGAGAGCCCTTCGGCAGGACGACCCGCAGCACTACACCTCCGCCAGCAGGTTCGCCATCTCCACGGCGGTGACGACCGCCTCGTCGCCCTTGTTGCCGTAGCTGCCGCCGGCCCGCTCGAGGGCCTGCTCGAAGTTCTCGGTCGTGAGCACGCCGAAGACGATCGGCAGGCCCGTCTCGAGCTGCACCTGCTGCAGGCCGCGGGCGCACTCGCCGGCGACGAAGTCGTAGTGGGAGGTCTCCCCCCGCACGACGCAGCCGAGGCAGACCACGGCGTCGACCCGGCCGCTTGCTGCCAGCGCCTTGGCCGCCAGCGGCAGCTCGTAGGCACCCGGCACCCAGGCGACCGTCCGGTTGGCCGCCGCCACCTGCAGCCGGTCGAGCGCCTCGTAGGCCCCCGCCAGCAGCCGCTTGGTGACCTCCTCGTTGAAGCGAGCCGTCACGACCCCGATGCGAAGCCCGCTGCCGTCCTCTGAGCCGACGAGCTCCCCCTCCCGGTCGCTCCTGGCCGGGAGGCGGTGGGTGGCGCCCATCAGCTCTCGGCCTCGGCCAGCTCCGTGCCGTCGTCGAGGAGGCCGAGGCCGTCGATGATGTGGCCCATCTTCTCTGCCTTGGTCCGCAGGTAGGCCCGGTTCTCGGGGTTCTCGACCGGTTGCAGGGGCACCCGCTCGGTAATCTCGAGGCCGAAGCCGGTGAGGCCGCCCCGCTTGGCGGGGTTGTTCGTGAGGATGCGCATGGTCGTTACACCGAGGTCGACGAGGATCTGGGCGCCGATGCCGTACTCCCGGCTGTCGACCGGCAGGCCGAGCTCGACGTTGGCGTCGACGGTGTCGAGACCCTGCTCCTGCAAGGTGTAAGCAGCCAGCTTGTGGGCAAGCCCGATGCCCCGTCCCTCGTGGCCCCGCAGGTAGACGACGACGCCTTTGTCTTCCCGGGCGATCATCTCGATCGCTGCCTCGAGCTGGAGACCGCAGTCACAGCGAAGCGAGCCGAAGGCGTCGCCGGTGAGGCACTCCGAGTGCACCCGCACGAGGACGTTCTCGGCTCCGGCCACCTCCCCTCTCACGAGGGCGAAGTGCTGCTCGCCGTCGAGGAGCGACTGATAGGCGTAGCCGGTGAACTCCCCGTGCTTGGTGGGGATGCGGGCCGAGGAGATCCGCTCCACGAGCTTCTCGCTCCGGCGCCGGTAGCGGACTATGTCGGCGATGGTGACGATCTCGAGCCCGTGGGCGGCCGCGAAGGCCTCGAGCTCGGGCAGGCGCGCCATCGACTGCTTGTCGGCGGTCACGATCTCACAGAGGACGCCGGCCGGCTGGCAGCCGGCCATGCGGGCAAGGTCGACGGTCGCCTCGGTGTGGCCGGCCCGCTTCAGCACGCCGCCGGTGCGGTAGCGGAGCGGGAAGATGTGCCCGGGGCGGGCCAGCTGGGCTGGCTTGGTGTCGGGGTCGATGAGGGCCTTGATGGTGGCCGAGCGGTCCCCGGCCGAGATGCCCGTCGTCGTCGAGGGCCGGTAGTCGACCGAGACGGTGAAGGCGGTCCGCTGCGATTCGGTGTTCTGGCTCACCATCAAGGGGAGCTCGAGCTCGTCGACGCGCTCGGGGGTGAGGGGGGCGCAGATGACGCCCGAGGTGTGGGTGAGGAAGAAGGCGATCTTCTCGGGGGTGGCGAACTCGGCCGCCATGACGAGGTCGCCCTCGTTCTCCCGGTCCTCGTCGTCGACGACGACGACCATCTCGCCCCGCCCGATCGCAGCGACGGCGGCCTCAACGCTAGACAGAGCCACTCCTGGGCCTCCTTTCACCCAATCCTACTGGAGGGTAAGAAGGCCCCCGCCCGCTGCTAGCGGGGCCGGCAGGAGGTCGAGCCGGAGGTCAGGGCCGAGCCGGCGGAGAGAGACGATCTCCCCGCGCCAGGCCTCCGCCATCGTCGCCACCCCTGGGCCGGCAAAGGCGGGGCGGCCGTCGTCGCCACCGAGGAGGGCAGGAGCGAGGTAGAAGACGTACCGGTCGACGAGCCGCCGGCGGTGGAACTGGCCAGCCACCGCCCCGCCCCCCTCGACGAGGAGCTGGAGGATCCCGCGGCGCCCGAGCTCGTCGAGGACGCCGCCGAGGTCGCCGGAGAGCTCGAGCGCCGGCCGGAGCCGGGCGCCGGCCGGGGCCCGGCCGAGCACGACCCGCAGCGGCTGGCGCACGGTCTCACCGTCGGCGAGCCGGGCCGTGAGACGAGGATCGTCTGCCCGGGCGGTGCCCGCTCCGACCAAGACGGCGTCGGAGTCGGCCCGCAGCTCCTGGGCATCGGCCCTCGCCTCCTCGCCGGTGATCCACTTGCTCGACCCGTCGGGGGCCGCCAGGCGGCCGTCGAGGGTGAGAGCGAGCTTCAGCACCACGAGGGGGCGGCCGCTCCTGCGGTGGGTGAGGTAGGGGGCGAGCCACTCTGCGGCCTTCTCGCCTCCGACGCCGGTGACGACCTCGACCCCCGCCTGCTCGAGGAGGCCGATGCCTGCCCCGGCCACCTGCTCGTCGGGGTCGGGCAGCGCCACCACCACCCGGGCGAGGCCGGCCTCGATGAGCCGACTCGTGCACGGCGGCGTCCGGCCGACGTGCGGGCAGGGCTCGAGGGTGACATAGGCGGTGCCTCCGCGGGCCCTCTCACCGGCCGCGTCGAGGGCGACCGCCTCGGCGTGGCGGCCGCCGGGCGGCTCGGTGGCGCCCTCCCCCACGACCTCCCCGCTCGCCGAGACGACGACGCAGCCCACCCAGGGGTTGGGAGACGAGCGGCGCCGTGCCGCCGCCGAGACGGCGAGGGCGCGGGCCATCAGCTCCTCGTCCCGGTCCCTCAGTGGGGGTGACCTCCAGCCAGCAGCTCGAGGGCATGCGGCACGACGTCGATGATCGCCCGCAGACACTCGACCGCCCCGGCAGCGGAGCCGGGCACGTTCACGATGAGAGCCTCGCCCCTCGTCCCGGCCGTGGCGCGCGAGAGCCGGCCGAGCGGGTTGGCAAGCCGCATCGCCTCTGCCATGCCCGGCGCCTCTCTCTCGAGGACGCCCTTGGTCCCCTCCGGCGTCTCGTCTCGCGGTCCGAAGCCGGTGCCACCTGTCGTGACGATGAGGCCGGCGAAACCGGCCGCCGCCACCTCGAGGGCGGCAGCCACCTCCTGGGCACCATCGGGGATGACCCGCCGTTCGGCGATCTCGAAGCCGGAGCCCTGCAGGAGCTCGGCCAGGGCAGCCCCGCTCCTGTCCTCCCGCGTGCCGCCGGCCACGCCGTCAGAGACGGTGATCACCTTGGCGGCCGGCCGGGCGCTCACCTCGGGCCCCTCGCCACGACAAGGGCCGCCGCCGCTATCTCGTCGGCCGCCTGGCGGGGGTCGGCCGACCCGAAGACCGACGTGCCGGCGACGAAGCAGCGGGCGCCCGCCCCGGCACAGACCCGCGCCGTCTCGCTGTCGATGCCGCCGTCGACCTGGACGGTGACGTCGAGGCCGCGTCGGTCGATCTCCTCACGGGCCCGCTCGATCTTCGTCACGGCGTCGCAGATGAACGACTGGCCGCCGAAGCCGGGGTGGACCGACATGACGACGAGGTAGTCGATCGCCTCCAGGAAGGAGAAGGCCTGCTCGATCGGGGTCTCGGGACTGACGGCGAGCCCCACCCCGAGGCCGAGGTTGCGCATCTTCTCGCAGTGAGCCGGGGTCGAGCCGACCTCGAGGTGGACAGAGCAGCCGTCGGCGCCGGCTTCGGCGAAGGCCTCGAGGTAGCGCTCGGGCTGGCTGATCATGAGATGGCAGTCGAGCCAGAGCGAGCAGTGGCGGCGCACCGAGGCGACCACGGGGATGCCGAGAGAGATGTTGGGGACGAAGTGGCCGTCCATCACGTCCACGTGCAACCAGTCGGTCACCGTGGCGACCTTGCCGATCTCCTCGGCCAAATGCCCGAAGTCGGCGGCGAGGATCGAGGGCGCCACCCGCACCGCGCCGGGGGCGAGGCGGGGAAGCTGCGGGGTCGTCTCGGCGGCGGTCGC